>JAEWYL010000225.1 GCA_023395675.1 Chloroflexota bacterium
TGGGGGGGGGGGGGGCCCCCCCCCCCCCGCCCCCCCCCCCGCCTCACAAAATGGTCGCGTTTATCGCCTGCGCCGGCGCTTCTTCTTTCCGCCGCCGTCCTGGCGCGGCTGGGCGGCCGGCTTTTCCGCCGCGTCCGCCCCAACCGGGGCCGCCACCGCCTGGGCATCTTCGCCTGCGGCGCTATCCGAGGCGGCGCCGGAGCCGTCCGCAGCCCCGTTCTCCCCGGCCTGCTCGGCCTCGCCCCGCCCGGCAGGGACGGCAGCCTGTACGGCGCCGGGGTCCCGCGGGCGGTAGATGAACATGCGGCTGATCACGCCCAGGCGCATATTCGCCAGGAGCTGCTGGAAGAGGGCGAAGGCGCGGTTCTTGTACTGCACCAGCGGGTCGCGCTGCCCGTAGGCCTCCAGGCCGATGGACACGCGCAGGGCCTCCATCTGGGTCAGGTAATCAATCCACAGCTCGGTGATCACCTGCAGCAGGAGCTGGCGGTAGATGCGGGTCAGGGCCTGGCGCCCCAGCTCGGAAACCGCCACCTGGCGCTCTTCCTCGGTGAGGCTGTTCAGCGGCTGCTCCCACACCTGGAAGGCCAGGCTTTCGTCCAGCACCTTCTGCAGGCCCTTCTGGGTCTTCTCATCCAGCTCGCTCAGGCTGAAGCCCGAAAGGCGCTTCCATTCGGCCGCGCCCCAGGCGAGGCGCATACCCTCCTGCGCCTCCTCCAGGTGGCTGAGCACCTCCGCCGCCACGTCCTCCGGCTCCTGGTTCTCCAGGAAGCGGGCGGCGTAATAGGTGTAGGACAGGCGCGTGGTGCGCTGGATGACCTTGCGGTGCGTCTTGCGGTCGAACAGGGCGCGTGAGCCCTGGGGCATGAGCAGCAGCAGGTGCAGGACCTCTTTGCGAGAGAGCGAAAGGTCCGCCAGGGCGCTGCCGTCGCTGCCGGACAGGCGGGCGATGGCGCTCTCCAGCTCTCGCTGGATCTGCCCCTCGTCAATCAGGCGCTGGAGGCGCTTGCGGTAGACGTTCTGCACCGCGGCCAGCAGCTGCGCGGCGATCTCATCCCAATCCAGCGGGGCCAGCGAGGCGGGGTTCAGCTCCAGCCCCTCGTCCAGCCGGCGCTCGACCGCCCCCAGCAGGCGCAGCACAGCCTGGGCTTTCAGGGCGGCCTCCACCTGGGCTTCGACCTCCGGGCGGACCTCCTCGGGCTCGTTCAGCAGCCGGCGCGTCTGGTCGTTGGAGAGCTTGAGCGGGAAGCGGGCGACGGCGTTCAACTGCTCCGCAATCTGCCTGGAACTGCGCGGCTCCGCGCCCTCCTCCTCGTCCTCCAGCGAGAGGCCTTCGAAGAAGGTGTCCAGGGCGTCCATGCGCTCCTGAAGCTGGGCGTCGAAACGCTCCTCCGTCCCGGCGAGCAGTTCGTCCACCGCGCGCAGGGTGTGCTCCTCCTCGCTCTCGATCGAGCCCCGGGCGATCTCAACCAGGTGGCGCACAGCCTCCTCGGCAGGGGTGCGCTCCTGGCCCGCGTCCAGCCAGCTCACAGAGACGGGCTGGGCGGCCCGGGCCGCCCCGGCGCGCTTCCCGCCGTTGGAGGGGGTGCGCTGGTAGGGCGGGCGCGCCTGGCCGCCGGAAAGCACGTAGTCCACCAGCAGGCGCTGGGTGTAGGTGGGGAAATACTCGCGCTCGAGCTGCACGGGCGGCTGGATGGCGTCCAGCCAGGAGAGCAGCTTCCAGGGGCCGCCTTCATCCTTGAGCGCCTCCGGGACCCGGCTGGTCACCTCGGTGCGCAGCATATCGGTCACGTCCTCGCTCAGGTCCTCTTTCTTGAAGATGACGTTGCGCTGCCCGTAGATCTTATGGCGCTGGGTGTTGAGCACGTCGTCGTACTCGAGCAGGTGCTTGCGCACGTCGAAGTTGGCGCCCTCCACCCGGGTCTGCGACTGCTCGACCAGGCGGCTCACCAGGCCCATCTCCAGCGGCAGGGCGTCGTCAATATTGAGGCGCTGCATCATGGCGTCGGCCTGCTGCCCCCCGAACAGGCGCATGAGCTCGTCTTCCATCGAGAGATAGAAGCGGGAGGAGCCGGGGTCGCCCTGGCGGGCGGCGCGGCCGCGCAGCTGGTTGTCAATGCGGCGCGCCTCGTGGCGCTCGGAGCCGATCACGTGCAGGCCGCCCAGTTCGCGCACGCGCTGCATATCCTCGATATGCTGCAGGAAATAACTTACTTCGGTCTCGTAAATGCCGAATTCCGCCGGGTCCATGCGCTGCAGGGCCTGCCGGCGCTCTTCCAGGGTCATGTTATAGGGTTCTTCGTGTCCGGCGCGCTTCAGCACCCGCGCCACGGCGGCGTGGAGCTCCTCGGCCAGCTCACCGCCGAGCTTGATGTCCACCCCGCGGCCCGCCATGTTGGTGGCGATGGTCACCGCCCCGAAGGCGCCGGCCCCGGCGATGATCTGGCTCTCCTCGGTGTGCTTGCGGGCGTTCAGCACCTCGTGCGAGATGCCCGCCTTGAGGCTGGCGACCAGGCGTTCGTCGTCCTCGGGCCTCAGGTTCAGGATGAGGCGCAGGCTCTCCAGGTTCTCCGGATCCTCAGGGTTGAAGGAGAGGCCCAGGTCTCGGGCCATCTTGCGCATCAGGTTAATATCCAGGCCGTCCAGGGGGGCGTTGAGCGGCTGCAGCTCGGGGACGCCGCGCCCGTCCTCCTCCCGGTTGTGCTGGCTGAACCAGGCCCGGCGGATGAGCAGCACCTGGGCCAGGCGCCGCAGCGGTTCGGCGCGCAGGCGGGTGGAGACCCGGTCCGAGAGCTCCACCGAGGTGGTGCCCACCAGCACAGGCTGGCCGCGCACGTGCGAATGCAGGATCTCCTGGGTCAGGGCGCGCAGCTTGGCCTCTTCGGTGCGGTAGACGATATCGGGGTAATCCTTGCGCCGCCAGTAGACCGGGCGCTTTTCGGGGTCGTCGCGGCGGGCGTAGAAGGTGTATTTGTAGCCGTACTCGTCCTTCCCCTGCACTTCTTCCAGCTCGGCCCCGGAGCGGTTGGCCTGGTATTCC
Source organism: Chloroflexota bacterium (assembly GCA_023395675.1). Taxonomy (GTDB): domain Bacteria; phylum Chloroflexota; class Anaerolineae; order Anaerolineales; family UBA4823; genus JAEWYL01. Next base: position 3,041 of record JAEWYL010000225.1, read on the forward strand.
AGGTTGGTGGGGATGGCGACCACCTCCAGCTTGTAGATCTTATCGAACTCCTCCGCTTCGGTGAGGGCGGTGCCGGTCATGCCCGCCAGTTTGGTGTACATGCGAAAGTAATTCTGGATGGTGATGGTGGCGTAGGTCACGTTCTCGGGCTCGACCTTCACGCCCTCTTTGGCCTCCACCGCCTGGTGCAGGCCGTCGCTCCAGCGGCGCCCGGGCATCAGCCGCCCGGTGAACTCGTCCACGATGACCACCTTGCCGGCCTGCACCAGGTAATCCTTGTTGCGGCGGAAGAGGAACTGGGCGCGCAGGGCCTGTTCCAGGTAGCCCAGCAGGCGGGCCTGCTCGTGGGTGATGTCCTCGGGGCGCTCAGGGTCGCGCAGGGGCAGGCCCAGGATCTCCTCCACGTGGGTCTCGCCCAGCTCGGTGAGGGTCACGGTGCGCTCGCGCTCGGCCAGTTCATAATCTTCGGGGCGGAGCTGGCGCACCACCTGGGCCATCTTGTAATACCACTCGGACTCGTCCTGCGCCGGGCCGGAGATGATGAGCGGGGTGCGGGCCTCGTCAATGAGGACGTTGTCCACTTCGTCTACAATGGCGAAAAAGTGGCCGCGCTGCACCCGGTCCTCCAGGCGCATGGTCATATTGTCGCGCAGGTAGTCGAAGCCGAACTCGCTGTTGGTGCCGTAGGTGATATCGGCGGCGTAGGCCTCGGCCCGGTCCACCAGACGGAGCTGGTGCTGGTCCTCGTGCGGCGATTCCTTCTCCAGGTCCACCAGGAAGGCTTTCTTGCCGTTCTCGGTGCGGGCCGCCATCTGCAGCACGCCCACGCTCAGGCCCAGGGCCTGGTAAATGGGGGCCATCCAGCGGGCGTCGCGGCGGGCCAGGTAGTCGTTGACGGTGATCAGGTGCACACCCCGCCCGGTGAGGGCGTTGAGATAGACCGGCAGGGTGGCGACCAGGGTCTTGCCCTCGCCGGTGCGCATCTCGGCGATGCTGCTCTGGTGCAGGACGATGCCGCCGATAAGCTGCACGTCGTAATGGCGCAGGCCGATGGCGCGCTTGCTGGCCTCGCGCACGGCGGCGAAGGCCTCGGGCAGGAGCTCGTCCAGGGCCTCCTGGGTGGCGCGTTTGAGCTCCTCTTCCCCCTCGACCCCCTCCAGGCTGGCGTTCAGGCGGTCCCGGAATTCTTCGGTCTTCTCCCGCAGGGCGGCGTCGCTGAGGGCCTCGAACTGGGGCTCCAGGGCGTTGATCTCGTCCACCAGGGGAGTGAATTTATCAATGGTGCGCTTTGTGGGGTCACCACTAAATATCTTGACAAATCTCTTCAGCATAGGGTGTATTCCTCGGTTGGATTATAGCACAGGGAGCTTAGAATTTGCTTAGGGCGCAGGCAGCGGGCGCGGCGCGGGCGACCGGCGCGGACGCACGAATGCCAGCCCTCCGGGCTCAAAAACACGCCGGGCCGCAGGCCTTCGCAGCACCAGCCCGCTTCTTCAGGAGCGGGCGAGGCGGCGCGCAGATCGCGTCTCCAGTAAGAATCCCGAGCATGAATTTGATCCATTTTCAATTTAGATATACTCGATTAAAATACTCACATAAAGGCCGGCCAGGGGGAAATCACCTGCCCCGGCCTGAAACCAGATATTAGAAGCATTAAATTCAACAGAGATTGGTTCCTATCCGCGAGGGCTGCTGACCGGGCGTCCCGCACCTGCACCGCGCGGCGGGAAGCGGATCTACCATTTTCACATCTTCAGGGAGGCAATTTTCATGCGATCGATTTCCCATCTCACGCACCGCGCCCGGGCAGCTGCAAAACCGGCTTTCCACTGGCTGCTCCTTCTGATCACCCTGGCCGGCTGGTCGCTGAGCCCTGCTCCGCAGGCGGCCGCCCAGGGTCCGGGTGAACCTCACCCGACCTTTCTGCCCCTGGTTTCCGGCCCCGCCGGGAGCCCGAACCCGGGCGGCGCGTACGGCGATATGCTCCAGCAGGCGCAGACAGCCTGCGCTGCCACCCAACTGGACCAGGTCTGCTACGCGGCCGGCGAAGTCAGCCTGGAGCCCAAGAGCGGGACGGTGAACTTCAGCCAGCCGGGGGCCGTTGCCGGTTTGAGCAACGTGAAGAGCTTATCTTTGACTTCGAGCGGGGCGGACAGCGGGAACTGGAGCCTGGCCTGGCTGCGCCTGAAGACCGGTTCCGCCCACGCCAGCGGGGAGCTGACCATCCTGGCTTACGGCAACGTGGAGATCAGCAGCGCCAGCCCCTACGCCGCGGAAAACAGCCCGGAGGCGGTCTCCGCCGCGCCTGGCCTGCAGTTCAGCACCCGCCCGGTCGCCGGGGCCTCCGGGCAGGGCAGCAGCGGGCTGATCGTCAGCAACCCCTCCGGCGGCGAGATCTTCAATCTGACCCTCAACGGGGCCTCGATCTCGCTCGATTCCACCATCCTGGCCCAGACCGACTCGGGCGGCAGCCTGCTGGTGACCACCGCGGCAGGCAGTTCCCTGGTCTCGGCCAATGACGCGGACAGCGCCGCCGTGCTGGCGCAGCAGGTGAGCGTGCCGCTGGGCGCGGACGGGCAGCCCTCCGGCCCGCCGTCGGAACCGGCCGCGCTGGACCCCGAAGACCTGGCCCTGGAAGACCTGATCCCCGATCCCCAACTGGCGGTCGAAGGTTACCTGCGGAACCTGAACCGCTCCATTGACCGCTGCACCGGCGGCAGTGCCAGCTACGTCTACAACGTGCTGTACTGGACCCGCATCATCGAACGAAATTCCATTCTCAAACCCCTGCTCGACCCTGGCGCGCTGGACGAGGCCTATGAACGGGCGCACAACTGCCTGCGGTTCGAGGTGGATTTCGATTCCACCTCCAGTACCAGCGCCGCCGTCATCATGGATACCAGCCGTGTCCAGGCGCAGGGCGTCTTCCTGGAATTCAACCCGGACGGCTCTTTCGCCATCAGCATCAGCAATGTGCTCAATTACCTCAGCTACAACCGCATCGCCAGCGTCCCCGGCTGCACCTTTACAACCACGAAGACCAACGGCAGGTTGATCATTTCCGACGGCTCATTGAGGATTGCGGGAAACGAGGTGCAGATCGCCATGGACATCAAGCTCTCTGAACTCCCGCAGGCCAGCATGACCACAAGCTGCCCGCCCGCCCCACCGAATACGATCCAAACCAACCACTGGTCGACCAGCTTTCTGATTGTGCACCGGGATCTTTGGCACATGCCGGACCCCATCGTCACCATCCCGGGCTGGATGACGACCGGCGGGGAGCATTACGGCGAAGCGATTTTGGTGGAGTCAAGGACGGAAGGCTCCGTGACCTATGATGACACCAGCTTCCTGATCCTGATCCACAAGCCGGCGCCCTGACAGCCCGCCGGGCCCTGCAAAGCAAGGGACTGTCCAATAAGTACGCAGGAAGAGATAATTATTCCTGTATATGGGGGCCGAGCTACGCTCTGCCCCCATATACAGGTATGACTACATTGCTCATGGCTGTTGTGGGACATTCTCAGCCTAATGCGGATGGGGCCTGTTTGGGTGGTATGTTACCCATGTCTCCGAACAGGTATTAGCAATTTCCCCAACCCCGGCCGACCTGCCTGGAAGCCAATTGTTAAAGATTTCCTCCGACCGTTATCTTTAAGCGTACCGTAAGGTTGGGCCGCCTCCCCCATGCTATAATCAAACCGGGGTGCCGCCTTATGTCTTTCGTCCATCTTCACGTACATTCAGAATATTCCCTGCTCGACGGCTTCAGCAATATTAAAAAACTGGTCGCGCGCGCCAAAGAGATGGGGATGCCCGCCGTGGCGCTGACCGATCACGGTACGATGTTCGGCGTGATCGATTTTTTCAACGCCGCCACCGCCGCCGGGATCAAGCCGGTGATTGGGGTCGAGTCGTACCTGGCGCCGCGCGGCATGAGCTCCCGCGACCCGCAGTTCGATAAGAAATCCACCCATATCCTGCTGCTGGCCGAGAACCAGACCGGCTACCGCAACCTGCTGCAGATCGCCAGCGCGGCCCAGTTGGACGGGTTTTACTATTACCCGCGCATCGACCACGAGTTCCTGGCGCAGCACGCCGAGGGGCTGATCTGCACCTCGGGCTGCATGTCGGCGGAGGTGCCCCGCCTGATCTCCCAGGGGAACATGGACCTGGCGAAAAAACAGCTCGACTGGTATTACGAGGTCTTCGGTAAGGAGAACTTCTTCCTCGAGCTGCAGTCGCACGATATCCCCGAGCTGGATAACATCAACAAGATGCTGGTGGACCTGGGGCGGCGCTACGACGCCCAATTCCTGGCGACGAACGACGTCCACTACATTAATAAAGAGGACGCCCGCCTGCAGGACATCATGCTCGCCATCCAGACCGGCTGCATCCTGAGCGACCCCAACCGCATGCGCATGACCTCGAATTCGTACTACCTGCGCAGCGCGGAGGAGATGGCGCAGATCTTCAGCGGGGTGCCGGGGGCGCTCAGCAACACCCTGCTGGTCGCCGAGCGCTGCACCGTGGACCTGGGCTTTAAGGGCTATCACCTGCCCGAATTCCCCGTGCCCGAGGGCTACACCGCCCAGAGCTATCTGCTCGAGCTGTGCGAGGCCGGCCTGCAGAAGCGCTACGGGGCGCGGGCCTCCGACCCGGCGATCCGCCAGCGGCTGGAATACGAGCTGAGCGTCATCCACAAGATGGGCTTCGACGCTTATTTCCTGATCGTGTGGGACCTGTGCCGCCACGCCCGCCAGGAGGGCATCTGGTACAACGCCCGCGGCTCCGCCGCCGGTTCCATGGTGGCTTACACCCTGGAGATCACCCTGGTGGACCCGATCGAGCACAAGCTGATCTTCGAGCGCTTCCTCAACCCCGGGCGCATCTCCATGCCCGATATTGACCTGGATTTTCGCGACGACCTGCGCTATAAGATGTTGGAATACTGCGCCAACAAATACGGCGACGACAAGGTGGCGCAGATCATCACCTTTGGCACGCTGGGGGCGCGGGCGGCGATCCGCGATGTGGGACGCGTGATGGATATCCCCCTGAGCGAGGTGGACCGGGTCTCGAAGATGATCCCCAACATCCCGGGAAAGCCCATTTCCATCCCGCAGGCGCTGGAGGAGATCACCGAGCTCAAACAGACCTATAACTCCGACTCGCGCATGAAGGAGCTGATCGAGACCGCCAGCCAGGTGGAGGGCGTGGTGCGCAACGCCGGAACCCATGCCGCCGGAGTGATCATCGCCGACCGGCCCATCATCGAGTACCTGCCCCTGCACCGCCCCACCGGGAACAACGGCGAAGAAACGCCGGTGAAGACCGTCAGCCAGTTCGAGATGACCGTGCTGGATTCGCTGGGCATGCTCAAGGTGGATTTCCTGGGCCTGTCCACGCTGACCGTCATGGCCCGGGCCTGCGACCTGATCCAGAAGCGGCACGGCGTGGAGCTGAACCTGAACAACATCCCCGTGGACGACCCCGCCACTTACGAGCTGCTGGGCCGGGGCGACACCGCAGGCGTGTTCCAGGTGGAAGGCTCGGGGATGCGGCGCTGGCTGATGCAGATGAAGCCGCGCGAGCTGGCGAACGTGATCGCCATGGTGGCGCTCTTCCGTCCGGGCCCGATGGACTTTATCCCCGGCTATATCCGCCGCATGCACGGCGAGGAGGCGGTGGAGTACCGCCACCCGGCCCTGGAGCCGATCTTTAAGGAGACCTACGGCTACCCGGTGTACCAGGAACAGCTCATGTTCGCGGTGATGGAGCTGGCGGGCTACACCGCCCCCGAGGCCGACGACCTGCGCAAGGCGATCTCCAAGAAACTGAAGGACAAGCTGCTCAAGCACCGGGAGAAGTTCATTAAAGGCGCCTCGGAGCGCGGCATCTCTAAAGAGACCGCCACCGCCATCTTCGACGACTGGGAAGAGTTTGCGCGTTATGGGTTCAACAAATCACACGCGGCCGATTACGGCGTAATCTCGGTCCAGACCGGCTATCTGAAGGCGCACTACCCGGTCGAGTATATGACCGCCCTGATGTCGGTCTTCAGCGGCAACACCGACAAGGTGGCGCTGTATGCCGCCGACTGCCGCCGCATGGGCATCCAGGTCCTGCCGCCCGACATCAACGTGAGCGAATGGGACTTTTCCATCGAGGACCGCGAGGGGGAGAAATCCACCATCCGCTTCGGGCTGGGGGCGGTGAAGAACGTGGGCCAGGGCCCGGTGGAGGCCATCCTGAAAGCGCGGCAGGGAAAGCCCTTCACCAGCCTGAACGATTTCGCCAGCCGGGTGGACCTGCGCCAGGTCGGCAAGCGCGCCCTGGAGAGCCTGGTGAAGGTGGGCGCGCTGGACGGCTTCGGCCCCCGCCCCGCCCTGCTGGACGCGCTGGACCGCATCATGTCGGTCAGCACCTCCCACTTCCGGGCCAAAGAGGCCGGGCAGATGAGCCTGTTCGGGATGATGTCGAGCAGCGTGGAGGACATCAGCCTGAACAAGACGACCCAGGAGTTCACCCGCAGGGAGATCCTGAATTGGGAACGGGAGCTGATCGGCCTGTACGTCTCGGACCACCCCCTGACCCCGGTGATGGAAGAACTCACCCAGGCAGTGACGCACTTCTCCAGCCAGCTCTCGGAGGCGACCCCGAACGAGCGCGTGCGCGTGGCGGGCCTGATCACCGGCATCCGCCACCACCAGAGCAAGGCCGGCAAGCCGATGGGGTTTGTCAAGATCGAAGACCTGCAGGGCATGATCGAGCTGGTGCTGTTCCCCCGGGTGTGGGATAAGTTCTCGCAACTGGTCGAGCCCGACCGCATTATCCTGGTGGATGGGCGGCCCGATACGGGCAGCGCCGAGCCCAAAGTGCTGGTGGACAGCATCCAGACCGACTTCAAGATGGTGGTCTCCGCCGCTCCCCCGCCCCAACCCCGGCAGCCCGCCGCCTGGGAGCTGTTCGAGCCGGAGCCCGACGAGCCCGAGCCCGAGCAGGCGCCCGAGCCGGAGGCTCCCCCCACTGAGGCGGCCGGAGCGGTCTTGAGGGCGGTGGAGGAGCAGCAGCCGGAATACGAAGCCGCGCAGGAATGGGAGGAGGGCATCCCGCCCCCACCCGAGCCGCCGGAAGAGTGGGACTACCTGGAATTCGAGGGCCAGAGCCTGGCCGCGACGGCAGTGGCGGTATTCGAGAAGGCGGAAGCCGAACGCCAGGCGGCGCAGGTGACGCAGGCGGAGCAGCAAACGCCGCCGGAGCCGGAACCCCAGGTGGAAGCCGCGCAGGCTGCCCCGCTCGAGGGACCTGGAGCGGGCGAGGCCCAACCGCCCGAGGCGCCCTCCCCGGTGCAGCAGCCGGCAGCCGCAGCCCAGCCGGCAGGGGCCGAACCCGGCGCTTACAGCGAAGAAGAGCGGGCCGGACCGCTGCCGCCTTTCCTGGTCTCGCCTCTCCCGGCCCCTGCCGGGGAGGACGTGCAGATGATCACGGTGGTGCTGCGCTCCACAGGGGATAAGACCCGCGACGTCCTGCGCCTGCGCCGCATCCACGGCACCATTATGTCGTACCCCGGGCGGGACCGCTTCGCCTTCCGCGTCTTCGAGCGCAACCGCTTCTACCTGCTTGAATTCCCGAATTTCACCACCGGGGTGAGCCCGGAGTTGATCTCGCGCCTGGGAGTGCTGGTCGGACCGGAAAATATCACCATCGAACCGATTACCTTCCAATAGAAGCTTGCACACGCGATAAAAGCGCCTCGCACCAGGACGTATGGTGCGAGGTGCTTTCTTTGCGCACCAAGTTGGCGGCAGGCGCATGAGTTTTCCCCTGCCCGGCTCCCGCCCGGGCGAGGCAGCGCCTTGCACCTGAGGCCTCGCGGCGCGGCAGGTGCAAGGCGCTCCCCTCCCTGCTGCGAGGCGGGCCGGTCCAGAGCCGCTCGCCCGACGTGCTACACGCCGGGGCGGAAAAGCGCCTCGCACCGGGATCTTGGGTGCGAGGCGCTTTCGCTGTCTACCAGTTTGAAGGCAGGCGCATGAGTTTTCCCCCGCCCGGCTCCCGCCCGGGCGAGGCAGCGCCTTGCACCTGGGAGAGCACGGCGCGGCAGGTGCAAGGCGCTCCCCTCCCTGCAGGGAGGCGGGCCGGTCCAGAGCCGCTCGCCCGGCACGCTGTACGCCAGGGTGGAAAAGCGCCTCGCACCAGGACGTATGGTGCGAGGCGCTTTCATCGCCTGCAGGGTTGGCTGCTCCCCTAGTCGCTGGTCATGATGAAGAGAGGCTTCATCTCGAAGCTCTCGTACTTGGGGCGCAGGCGGTCGGTGTTGTAGAACTTATCTATGTTGACGAACTTCTTGGACGAGGTGACCACCTCGATGGGCACGTTGTCGTAGCGCCCGTTCTTGAGCACCACCAGCCGCCCGTGGATGCCGCTCAGGATCAGGTCCAGGGCCAGGTTGCCGTAGGCCATGGGCACGATGGAATCGATCGCGTCCGGGTCGCCGCCGCGCACCATGTAGCCCAGCTTCTGGTTGATGATATTCACCGGCCGGCCGTCGTTGAATTTGGCCGAAAGGTTTTTGATCTCGGAGGAGACCAGGTCGCCGATGCCGCCCAGTTTGGCGTGCCCGTAAGCGTCGGTCGAACGGTCGGAGAAGACCATCTCGCCGCCGGTGTACATGGCGCCTTCGGAGACCAGCACGATGGAGTAACGGCTGGGATTGTGCTTGCGGTCGTACACCAGCAGCTCGGTCAGGTGCTCCATATCGAACTTATACTCGGGGATCACGCAGCGGTTGGCCGCGCCCGCCATGGTGGGCAGCAGGGCGGTGAAGCCGGCGTAGCGGCCCATCACTTCAAGGACCATGATGCGCTCGTGAGAGCCGGCCGAGGTGCGCAGGCTGTTCGCCAGCTCGATGGTGCGCGTGACGCAGGTGCTGAACCCGATGCAGTAGTCCGTGCCCGGCACGTCGTTGTCCATCGTCTTGGGGATGGCGACCACCTTCATCCCCTCCCGGTACAGGCGCACGCCGTAGCTCAGGGTATCGTCGCCGCCGATCGGGATCAGGTAATCCACGCCCAGCCACTCCAGGTTCTTGAGCACCTCGGGGGTAAGATCGTTGACCTCCTCGTTGTAGCTTTCTTTGAGATGGTCAGGGACGTCCTCTCTTCTTACGTGGCTGGGCCGCGTGCGAGAGGTGTGCAGGAAGGTGCCGCCGGTGCGCCCGGCCCGGTTGACGATCTCCTCGGTGAGCACCTGGAAATTCCTGCTGTTATCGTAGTTCTCATCCCGGATAATATTGATCAGCCCGGCCCACCCCCGGCGGAGACCAATTACCTTGTAACCTTCCCTCAGCGCCCGAAAAGTCACAGCCCGGATGGCGGGGTTCAAACCGGGGACATCGCCCCCGCCGGTCAGTATTGCGATCACACCTGTTTTCCGGTTTCCTGCTGCCATTGAATAACCTCCATCTATTGAGAATCAAACAAGAAAGGGTGTGCCGGTTGCATTCACCTCAGGCAAACGCAAAGCTGCCGCTGCACACCCCTCTTGGAATTGGCGTATTTGGTTTGGGCCGCGCTGCGGCTGCCGCCGGCTGTAGGCCGGCTTCAGCTCGCATCAGGCAGACACAATCCGGCAATCACAAATTTTACTCTTATTTTCGATTCCTTGCAATTTTTCTTTTCCGCGGGGCAGGACGATCGCCTCCTCCCCGCTTACCGGAACGCAATCCCGTAAAACCAGGAATTGTAGAGGCTGTCCAAAAACAGCCACGGCAAAGATGATTATTACTATATGTGGGGGTAGAGCTTCGCTCTGCCCCCACATATAGTAACAATATCTATGCATGCGAACTTTTAGGACAAGCCTCTACTTTCTCCTTTCGAATGGGAGAAAATTGGGGGCTCAAATCCAGTTCGGCTCTTCGTAGACGCCGAAGGCCTCTTTCATCACGCCGATGACCTCGCCCAGGGTGGCGTAGGCGCGCACCGCCTCCAGAATATGGGGCATGGTGTTCTCCGTGCCCTGGCAGGCGATGCGCAGGCGGTCCAGAGCCTGACCCACGCGCCCGGCATCCCGCTCTCGCCGCACCTGCTCCAGCCGCCGCACCTGGCGCTCGTGACCCTGCGGGTCCATCTCCAGAATGGGGATGGTCACCGGCTTGCGGTCCTGGTAGGCGTTCACGCCCACAATGCGGCGGGCGCAGGCGTCGATCTCCTGCTGGTAGCGATAGGCGGCGTCGGCGATCTCGCTCTGGAAGAAACCTTTCTCGATCGCCGGCAGCATGCCGCCCAGGGCCTCGATGCGGCGGAAATAGTCGTAGGCCTGAGCCTCGATGTGGTTGGTCTGGGCCTCCACGAAGAACGAGCCGCCCAGCGGGTCCACGGTGTTCGCCACCCCGGACTCCTCGGCGATGATCTGCTGGGTGCGCAGGGCGATGGTCACGGCCTCCTCGGAGGGCAGGGCCAGGGCCTCGTCCATGCTGTTGGTGTGCAGGGACTGCGTGCCGCCCAGTACGGCGGCCAGGGCCTGGAGGGCCACGCGCACGATATTGTTCTCGGGCTGCTGGGCGGTGAGGGAGACGCCGGCGGTCTGGGTGTGGAAGCGCATCAGCCAGGAGCGGGGGTCCTTCGCCCCGAAGGTCTCGCGCAGCTCACGCGCCCAGATGCGCCGGGCCGCCCGGTATTTGGCGATCTCCTCGAAAAAGTCGTTATGGGCGTTGAAGAAGAAAGACAGGCGCGGGGCGAACTCGTCCACGTCCAGGCCGCGCGCCTGCGCCCAGCGCACGTACTCGAACCCGTCCGCCAGGGTGAACGCCAGCTCCTGGGCGGCGGTGGAGCCCGCCTCGCGGATGTGGTAGCCCGAAATGCTGATGGTGTTCCACTGCGGCGCCTGCTGCGCCCCGAATTCGATGGTGTCCACCACCAGGCGCATGGAGGGTTCGGGGGGGAAGATGTACTCTTTTTGGGCGATGTATTCCTTGAGGATATCGTTCTGCGTGGTGCCGCGCAGCCGGTCCGCAGGCACGCCCTGCTGCTCGGCGGCAGCGATATACATGGCCCAGATCACGGCCGCCGGGGAATTGATGGTCATGCTGGTGGAGACTTTATCGAGCGGGATGCCGTCCAGCAGGATCTCCATGTCCTTCAAGGAGGAGACCGCCACCCCGCATTTGCCGAACTCGCCCAGGGATTGAGGCGCGTCGGTGTCGTAGCCCATCAGGGTGGGCAGGTCGAAGGCGATGGAGAGCCCGGTCTGGCCCTGGTTAAGCAGGTACTTGAAGCGCGCGTTGGTCTCCTCGGCGGTGCCAAAACCGGCGAACATGCGCATGGTCCACAGGCGGCTGCGGTGCAGGGTGGGATGGATGCCGCGGGTATAAGGAAACTCCCCCGGCAGGCCGAGGTCTCGCAAATAGTCCATCTCAGCCACGTCCAGGGGAGTGTACAGGCGCTCCACCGGCTCTGAAGAGGTAGTAATAAACTTCTTCTGCCTTTCGGGCATGCGGGACAGGCTCTGCTGCAGGGTGGTCTCTTCCCAGCGGTCTGAATTTTGGCGCAGTTCGTCCAGCTTCTGGCGGTCGTACATCCTTTTCCCTCCTGTTATTCAATTGGACTGCTGTAGGAGGATTATAGCATATCCCCGGCCCGGAGCCACACGGTGAAGGCGCTGCCCTGCCCGGGGGTGCTCTCCACACTGATGCGCCCGCCCAGGCGGTCCATGATCTCTTTCGAGATCGCCAGCCCCAGGCCCGTACCGGGGGCGTTGGTGGCCCGGCTGGCGGAGCCGCGGTAAAAGCGCGAGAAGAGCTGGGACAGCTCCTCCGGGCGGATCCCGGCGCCGGTATCCCGCACCTGGACGGAGACCCAGCCGCAGGCAGGATCCAGCTCGGGCAGGGCCGTGCGCCCGTTCCCACCGGGGGCCGCAGGGGGATGGTAGGCCGCGCTCACCTGGATGCGCCCTCCCGCCGGGGTGTAGTTGAAGGCGTTGGTGAGCAGGTTCGAGAGCACCTGGGTGAGCAGGTGGGGGTCGGTCTGCACGGCAGGCAGGCCCGAGGCGCAGGTATAGCTCAGGGAGAGCTCGCGGCCGAAGGCCATCTGGTTGCGGTCGATCACCAGATTGTTCACCAGCTGGTCCAGGTCCACGCGCTGGAAGCAGGCCCAGATGCGCCCGGCCTCCAGGCGCGAGATGGTCAGCAGCCCCTCGATCAGGTCGGTCAGCCGCTCGGTCTCGCGGCGCAGGGTGGCCAGGTATTTGGCGCTGCCCTCCGGGCTGCGGGCGGTGGAGACCAGGTCAATGTAAAGAGAGAGGTTGGTGAGCGGGGTGCGCAGCTCGTGGGAGACGTCGGAGACGAACTTCGATTTGATCTGGTCGAGCTCCCGGAAGCGGGTGACGTCCCGGAAGACGACCACTGAGCCCAGCCCGCGTCCCTGGATGGGGAGCGAGGAAGCCAGAGCCTGGTAGGCGCGCCCGCCCACCTCGACCACGGCCTTCTCGTGCGGCGCGCCGCCCGGGTCCAGGTGCGCGAAAAGCTCCTGCGAGAACAGGTCCTGTTCGCAGGCGGCGGCCTGGAGGCGCAGGTGCTCCGCGGCGGGGTTCTCCTGCACCAGGCGCCGGTCATCGTCCAGCACGAAGATCGCGTCCGGGACGGAGACCAGGATGCGCTCCATGCGTTCTTTGGCGGCGGAAAGCTCGGCCGTGCGCTCGCCCACGCGCTGCTCCAGCTCGCTGGCGTAGGACTGCAGGCGGCGGTAGAGGCGGGCGTTCTGGATGGCGGTGGCGGCGTAGGAGCCGAAAGCCTGCAGCAGGCGGGCGATCTCTTCGGTGAAGAAATTCGGGATCTCGCTGTTGAGGTTCAGGAACCCGACGATCTGCTCCCCGGCGATGAGCGGGGCGCCGGTATAAGAGCGGATCCAGCTCGAGGATTCGATCTCAGCCCAGGACGGGTACTGGCTGGTATCGGGGATGAGCAGCGGTTTGCGGCTATCGAGCATGGCCTGCAGGGTGGCGGAGGTGAGGGGCAGGCGCACGTCCTCTTTTCCGCTGTCCACCCCCACCTGGGTGCAGTCCACACAGCGCACCCGGCGCGCCTCCTCCCCTTCCACCAGCATGAGCGAGACAGAGCGGCAGGGGATGACGGTGAGCACCTGGGTCAGGATCTCTTCCAGCACCTCGTCCAGGTCCAGGCTGTTGTTCAGGGCCATGGCCGCCTGGACCAGGGCCTCGGCGAGCTGGCGCTGGCGGTGCTCGGCCTGGAACAGGCGCACGTTCTGGATGGCGATGGCCAGGGTCTGCACCAGGGTCACGCCGAGCTGGATCTCGTCCTCCTGAAAACTGTGCGGCTGGCGGTAGTAGAGGCAGAGGGCGCCGATGGGCCGCCCCTGGAACAGCACGGGGAGCACCAGCAGGGCGCGCAGCCCGGCCTCCTGCAGCAGGGGAAGCGGCCCGGCCTCCGGCGCGGCCCCCAGAATATCCTCCACCGCCAGCGGCAGGCCGGAGCGCAGGGCCTGCTCCACCAGCCTGCCGGCGCAGGCCTGGCCGGGGCGGGCGGCGCGGCTCTCCGGCAGCCCGTGGCGGTAAGAACGAAAACCGCTCCCGCTTTCCGCGTCCAGCAGGCAGACCTCGCTGGCGCCGGCCTGCATGAGCTCCTCGCCGGCCTGGAAAATCTTGTCCAGCAGGCCCTCGATGCGGCGGGCCTGGACGATATCGTTGGTGTACTGGTGCAGGGCCAGCAGCAGCCGCTCGTACTGGCGCCGGCGGGTGGTATCGTGCAGGTTGGTGACCGCATACTCCACCCTGCCGGGGGCGCCGCGCACCTGGGCGGCCCGCACCGAAAAATGGCTCACCCGGCCTGTGCGGGCGCGGTGCTCGAACTCGAATTCCGCCTGGCCTTCCTGCGCCAGCCGCTCGAACTGCAGGGCGATCACCTCCCGCTCCTGGGGGTCGGGCAGGATGTCCTTCAGGTTCTTACCCGTCATTTCGTCCGTATAGCGGTGGAACAGGGCGGACACGGCCGGGTTGGTGTAGATGATGCTCCCGTTCATGTCGGAGATGATCAGGCCGTCCTGCATGGTCTCGGCGGCGCTGTAGAGCACGGCCTGCTGGCGGCTGGCGCCCAGGTTGATCAGGGCGTGGGCCAGGCCGTCCGCCAGCTCCTGCAGCAGGTCCAGCTCGACCTGCGAAAAGGCGTAGGGGCGGCTGCCGTACACCGCCAGCACGCCCAGGGGCCGCCCGGCATGGCGCAGGGGAAAGGCCGAGCTGGAGCGCAGCCCGAAGCGGAGGGCCAGGCCTTTCCAGGCGGCATTCCCAATGGAGCGGGCGATATCCAGGCGGGCGGCGCTCTCCCCGCAGTTCAGGGCCGCGCTGACCGCCCCGTCGGACCAGATGGCGTCGCCGCCCTGATCGGCCAGGGCGCGCAGATAGCCGGACTGCGGGCCAGCCTGCGCTGCGGGAGCGGTGGGCTGGCGCTCGCCGCCCAGCAGGCCGACCCACACCAGGGGATAATCCAGCCGGGAGGCCAGCAGGCGGCAGATTTCGTCCAGCAGGGCCTGGGAATTGTCGGCGCCGGAGATCAGCCGGTTGGCCTGGGCCAGGATGCGGAAGTAGTTGTAATGGTCGCGGGCGCGCGCCTCGAGCTGCCCGTTGGCGGCGGAAAGGCTGCGGGATGGGTGGGGTGAGGCGGAAGCGGGCAGGTCCGGGAGGACGCGGCGCAGGTAGAAGGCCAGCAGGGGACAGAGCGCCAGGGCCGACAGGCCGGCCCCGGCCGGGTAGGCGAGCAGGCGCAGCGCGAAATCCCCCTCCGGCAGCATGGACAGGGCAAAAACTGCGCCCCCGGCAGCCGCGGCCGCCAGCAGCGCCAGCCCCGCGCGGAGATTGCCGGGCCGCGCGCCGCCCGGCCGGCGGCAGAGGCCGAAGAGCGCCAGCCCTCCCGCGCCCAGGGCCAGGGCCGCAGCCAGGCTGCGCCAGGCGCTCTCCAGGCGCAGGGAGGCCTCCTGCGAGAGCAGGTTCAGCAGCGCCAGGAAGAGCGCCAGCAGGAGCAGCCCCGCCAGGGCATCACGCGCCCTCAGCGCGCCGCTGAGGCGGACCAGCAGCAGCCCTAAGAGCACGGCCGGGAGCAGCAGCAGGGGCCTGTATTCAAGCGCCAGCGCGCCTCCCGCCAGCTCGAGCGGCAGAGCCCCGGGCGAGCCTGCCGCGGCAGCCGCCCCCAGCCCGCCGAGGAAGACCAGCAGCGGGGCGAGACCCAGCCTGGGGCTCAGGCGGTGCAGGAGCAGGACGATCAGGCCGACGGACCAGAGCAGGACCAGTGGGAGAAAGAGAGCGTTAAATGAAGGCACAGGCCGGTCTCACGAGGCTGAGAGGGTAAAGGCGCGCCGCAGCGCAGGGCGGAGGGGGCAGGCTGATTTGGACCATAAGCGGGAACGGGGATCATCACACCTTCTGTGGAGCTGCCGCTCCGGCGAACACCGGTAATGAAAACCACGCTGCTCCACGTATTATAAACGTGGCGCATCGGCCTCCGTTACCCTTACAAGACTGTTAGCGACCCTGCAGGGGCAGGCCTGGTCCAACCCGCCTGGCGCGTGAACCCTGTTCCAGACCTGCCCCTGCATGCCCCGGCGCCGGTACGCATTCTTTTGTTCTGCTTGCCGCGCCTGGCGAACTGCTCACCAGGGACCGCCCCCAACCTGCCCGGGCAGCGGCCCGGCTTTGAGAACTGGAACCCAGACCCTCTTCCCAAAATTACCGTTGACGAGAAGCCCCGCACGTGTTAGAATTCCGGCGCTTGACCAATAATGTGCCGCCCCCATCGTCTAGCGGCCCAGGACGTGGCCCTCTCAAGGCCAAAACAGGGGTTCGAGTCCCCTTGGGGGCACCAAAAAACAGCCGCGCTGAACGCGGCTGTTTTGCTTTAACGAATACAGCCATTCGTCCCGAAGCACTTGGGGGGATAGTCTGGCTGTGTCGTTCCCATGCTGCGCTTCGAGCAGCGGCACAAACTGGCGGAGTTCGATGATAAGGCCAGCTTGAGGCATAGAGATGCGGCAGAGAGTTATTGACCGGATCATCCACTGATAGACCTGGTATAATTGTTTTACAAATAATTGATCGATCGGAGAAACGTATGGAAACGGTGACAGTCTCTCCCAAGTTTCAAGTGGTGATTCCCAAAGCGGCGCGGCAGATGCTCGGCATTCAAGCTGGACAGAAGCTGATGGTCATCGCCTATCAAAATCGCATCGTGCTGCTGCCTGAACGGCCAATCCAGGAAGCTCGCGGCTCGCTCAAAGGGATCGATACAAAGATGGATCGGGAAGAAGACCGAATATGAACGTTGTCGATTCATCGGGCTGGCTGGAATATTTTAGCGACAGCGAGCAGGCCGAATTTTTCGCCCCGGCGATTGAGGATACTGAGCATCTGCTCGTGCCCGTGATCTGCGTCCACGAGGTTTTCAAGAAAATTCTGCTCACATACGGTCAGGCAGAGGCAGAAGGCCGCATCGCAGACCTGTTCAAAGGTCTGGTGGTTGATTTAAACGCGCCGCTGGCTATGAGTGCGGCGCTGCTATCTGTCGAACATAAAATTCCAATGGCAGACAGCATCATCCTTGCCGTAGCGCGGGAATATTCTGCTACTTTGTGGACTCAGGATGAACACTTTAAGGGTCTCGATTCTGTTCAGTACAAGGAAAAGTAGGTTTTTAGCGGTTCGGAACAGCTTTCCTTTGGGGCGCCAAAAGGGGTTGTCCAAAAGGGCCAATGCAAGGTGAAGTCAATACAACCGGTGGGGGGGGGGCCGCGCGGCCCCCCCCC
>JAEWYL010000094.1 GCA_023395675.1 Chloroflexota bacterium
CCCGGCCGCGCGGGGGCGGGCCGGGGGGGCGGCGCGCCGGCAAGCCTGTTTCACCCAAAAGGAGGTTCGCCATGCAGGCAGAGACGATCTCGACGGCCGCGGGGGCGCTGCTCTCGCTCCTGTTCTCCTACTGCCCGGGGCTGTCCGGCTGGTTCGCGGGGCTGGGCGAGGCCGGGCAGGACGGCGGCACGCGCAAGCGCCTGGTCATGCTCGCGCTGCTGGTGCTGGCGGCGCTGGGCGCGCTGGCGTTGAGCTGCGCCGGGCTGCCCGCGCCCGGGGCCGAGGTGGACTGCAGCCGGGCGGGCGTCTGGGAGCTGGCGCAGGCCCTGGCGGCGGCCGTTGTCGCCAACCAGGGCGTGTACGCCCTCTCGCCCCGCAGCCGGCGCGCCGCGGGCCGCGGCGGGCGCGCCTGAGGCGGGCCATGACCGGCAGCCAGCCGCCCAAACGCAGGCCCGGCGCCCAGCCGGGGAACCAGAACGCCCTCAAGCACGGCTTTTACTCGGCGCGCTTCAAAGAGGCCGAGAAGCGCGACCTGGAGGCCCAGGTGCGCGGCGGCCTGGAGGACGAGATCGCCATGCTGCGCGTGAGCATCCGCCGGCTGCTGGAGTGGGCGCCGGCGCGCGGCGAGCGGGAGGGCCTGGCGGAGGCTGTGGCCCGCCTCAACGCCCTGGGGCAGGCCGCGGCGCGCATCGCCAGCCTGCTCAAGACGCAGAAGCGCCTGGCCCAGGACGCCGGGGAGGTCTCCACCGCCCTCTCCCAGGCCCTGGACGAGGTGATGAAGGAGCTGAGAGCATGAACGCAGACCCCGACCCCCTCTGCCCTGCGGGCGTCCTGGCGCAGGAGGCGGTGCGCAGCAGCCGGGATTTCTCCCGCGCGCTGCGCCGCTTCCGGCGGGCGCTGAGGCGCTGCCCGCGCTGCCCCCGCTCCGGCGGCTGCCCGCTGCGCGCCCGGCTGGACCTGGCCTGGGAGGAGGCCGTCCTGCAGGTGATGGAGGAACTGGGCCTTGCCTGCCGAATCGCCTGAACTGGTGGCCGCGCAGCTGCGGCACACCATCGACCTGCTGCGGGGGGAGATCGGCCTGCTGCGCCAGGAGCTGGAGCACGAGCGCGAGCTGTGCGGGCGGCGCCTTGCGGCCCTGGAGAAAGCCGCCGACGACCACGAGAGCCGCCTGCGCGCCGCCACCGAGGGGGTGACCCAGTTCCGCATGTGGGCCGGGCTCTCCTCGGGCGGGTCGGTGATCGCCTCCGCCATCGCCCTGCTGCGCTCCTTTTTCGGCTGAGGGCGCCGGTGTCCTCCCTGAAAGGCCAGATCCTGGCCTGCCTGCGCGACGTGGCGCTTTTCTCCCAGGCCGCCTCCGGGGTGCGCCTGCGCCGCTACCAGTGCGAGGTGGCCCGGAGCGTGGTGCAGTCGGTGCTGCAGGACCTGGGCCTGAGCTTCGTGGTGGTCTTCCCGCGCCAGAGCGGGAAGAACGAGCTGCAGGCCCAGATCGAGGCCTACCTGCTCACCCTGCTGAGCAAGACCCCGGCGGAGCTGGTGAAGGTCAGCCCCACCTGGAAGCCGCAGTCGCAGAACGCCATGCGCCGCCTGGAGCGGGTGCTGAAGCGCAACCTGCTGCTGGAGGGGCGCTGGCGGCGCGAGAGCGGCTATATCTACCGGGTGGGGGAGGCGCGCCTCACCTTCCTCTCCGGCGCGCCGGGGGCGAACATCGTCGGGGCCACCGCCTCCACCCTGCTGGAGTGCGACGAGGCCCAGGACGTGCTGCCCGCCAAGTGGGATAAGGACATCGCCCCCATGGCGGCCTCCACCAACGCCACGCGCGTCTTCTGGGGCACCGCCTGGAGCGCGCGCACCCTGCTGGCGCGCGAGGCGCGGCTGGCCCGCGAGGCCGAGCAGCAGGACGGGCGGCGGCGCGTGTGGGTGCTCTCGGCGGAGGCGGTGGCGCGCGAGGTCCCCGCATACGGGCGCTTCGTGGAGGAGCAGGTGCGCCGCCTGGGGCGGCAGCACCCCCTGGTGCGCACCCAGTTCTTCTCGGAGGAGGTGGACGAGGAGGGCGGGATGTTCCCGCCGGCGCGCCTGGAGCGGATGCGCGGCGGGCATCCCCGGCAGAGCGGGCCCGCCGGGCAAGGCGGGGTCTACGCCCTGCTGGTGGACGTGGCGGGGGAGGACGAGGCCGCCGCCCAGGGGGAGGTGCCGGCCGCCGAGCTGCGCAGCCCCGGGCGCGACAGCACCGCCCTGACGGTGGTGGCCTGCGACCTTTCCACGCTGGAAGACCCGCTGCTGCAGGCCCCCACTTACCGCGTGCTGGACCGCCGCCTGTGGACCGGGGTGCGCCACACCGCCCTCTACGGGCAGCTCAAGGCCCTGGCCGAGCTCTGGCGGGCGCGCTGGCTGGTGATTGACGCCACCGGGGTGGGGGCGGGGCTGGCTTCTTTCCTGGGGCGCGCCCTGCCCGGGCGCGTGCTCCCCTTCACCTTCAATCTGGCCTCCAAGAGCCGCCTGGGCTGGTCTTTCCTCTCCATCGTGGAGACCGGGCGCTACCGCGAGTACGCCCCCGAGGACGCCGCCCAGGCCCTCTTCTGGGGCCAGGCCCGCGCCTGCCGCATGGAGATCCGCCCCGGACCCGAGCGCCGGGTGAGCTGGGGCGTGCCCGGCGGCACGCGCGACCCCCTCAGCGGCGAGCCGGTCTTCGACGACCTGCTGCTGAGCGCCGCGCTGTGCGCCGTGCTGGAGGAGCAGGCGTGGAACCTGCCCGGGAGCGCAGCGATCGTCCCGGGGAGGGATCCGCTGGAGGAGATGGATGAGGGAGGGTATTAAGTGTCAGGTCTTTAAGTGTCAGGTGTCGTTTTACGTTCAGCGAAGACGCTGAACGTAAAAATGTGGCAGGTGTTGTTTTACGTTCAGCGAAGACGCTGAACGTAAAAATGTGGCAGGTGTTGTTTTAGGTTCAGCGAAGACGCTGAACGTAAAAATGTGGCAGGTGTTGTTTTAGGTTCAGCGAAGACGCTGAACGTAAAAATGTGGCAGGTGTTGTTTTAGGTTCAGCG
>JAEWYL010000265.1 GCA_023395675.1 Chloroflexota bacterium
CCCGCGGGGCGCGCTTCCACCCCCCCCCCGCCTGGTGTACCGGGAGAATTAATCGGGCTGCCGGGGAACCTAACTTCACAAAAATCCTGGCAAACCTGCGCTCAGCACTGGCTCGGGTTTGCCGCCCGGCGGTTCCGCCGCAGGTCCTCTTTCAAGACCGAACCGATACGCCCGACCAGGACAAAAAGAGCCGCCCCGCCCAGCACAAAGGCCGGGACCAGGAAAACCAGGTTCAAAAACATCAGCGCCATTTGGGCAATGTTGTCTGCGTTCATTTCTACCTCCAGTCATCCGTTGCAACCCTCGCAGCAGAGCGCGCCCGGTTCTCGCCGTGCGAGCACTATCCAGGGTTTTTCTGTCCTTGTTTAGCCTGATTCTACGCAGCCCTCGAAACGGGATCGTTACCCATGCCGTTACGAAAATGAGCTCGAAAGCGGCTGGTTGTAGTAAACTTTCCATAACCATCTCGATTTTCCATGGAGGCCCCGTGAAGAAACAGCCTGCCCCGCCTGCCCCCGGTTTTCGCATCTTTGAAGCGGCATCGGTGCTGCTCTTTTTCTTTCAGGCCCTGCGGGTGATCATCTCGGTCATGTTCGGGGTGATATACGATGAAGTGTTCGCCGGATCCCCCGGGCTCAGGCTGGTGCTCAGCAACCTGCTGCTGGTGGCTGCCCTGCTGGCCCCCGCGATCCTTCCACGGCGCCCGCACAGCGGCTGGCTGACCGGCGCAGCGATCGCCGCCGCCCTGGCGCGCATGACTTTTTCCCTGAACGATCCCGTACCCCGTTTCTGGGGGGCCCTGGTGGTCATCGCGGCCGGCGGGCTCTACCTGGCGGCGCTGCTGCGCTTCGAGCGGCGCGCCCTGGTCACCGCCCTTTTCAGCGCCCTCATCCTCGACCAGCTCATCCGCATCCTGGGGGATACCTACGATTTCGGCCTGCGCTCCCAGTGGTGGTTGATCCAGTTCCCCTGGTCCATGTACATCGTGAATCTGGCCCTGCGGCTCGGGCGCGCGGCGCGCGACCAGCAGCCCTCCGGCGGCGTTGGATGGGCCTGGGGCGCCGCCTTTGGCGGGTTTCTCTTTCTGCAGTCTTCCCTGCTCAGCCTGCCCAACGCGGTGGCGGGCTGGAGCGGGATTCCCTACTGGGCAGCCGCGCTGGGTCTTCTCCTGCTGACCCTGCTGTTCTGGGACCCGGACATCCAGAGGCGGATCGCCTCCCTGTTCTCCTCCGGCGGCCCCGCTCCCGCCCTGCGCCTCGCCGCCGCGCTGCTCCTGCCCCTCAGCCTGCTCGCCGGCTATTTTCTCTCAGGCCCGCTCGCCGGCGCAGCCCTGCTGCTGGCTCACGCACTGGCGCTCCTGCTGGCGCTGAAGCTGCTTTCCCCCGGCGAGGAGGGGGAAGAAACGCGGGGCGCCCGCAGCGGGCCGGCCCTGGCGCTCGGCCTGCTTTTCTTCCTCCTGCTGGTTTTCTTCAACGCCTTCGCCTTCACCTACCCCTATTCGCTGCCTTTCATGCGCGGCCTGGGCTGGGCGGTTTTCCTCGTTGGCGCAGCCGGGGCCGCAAGCGGGTTCCTGGCGCCCTGGCGCCTCGGAGCGGCGCCGCAGGACCTGCCCCTCGCCCCCATCCTGCGCCTGGCGGCAGGCGCGGCGCTGCTCTTCTTTGCCGGCTCGATCGTCCTCCCGGCGGCGGCTCCCGGGGAAGACGCGGCAGAGCTGCGCATCGCCACCTACAATATCCACTACGGCTATGATGAGAACTGGGCTTACACCCTGGAGGAGATTGCCCGCACTATCTCCCTGGAGGGCGCCGACGTCGCCATGCTGCAGGAGGTGGATACCGGCCGGCTGACCTCCTACGGGGTGGACAACGCCTACTACCTGGCCCGCACGTTGGGGATGAACGTCTATTACCTGCCCACGGTCGAACACCTGACCGGCATCGCCGTGCTCTACCGGGGGGAGGCCACCGAACTGGAGGCGCGCCTGCTCCCCAGCCGGCAGGAACAGACCGGGATCATCCGTGTGACGCTGGATAATGGGGGGGGCCGCTGCACGCCTTCGGCATCTGGATGGGTCTCTCGAATGAGGATACCCTGACCCAGATCCAGGAGGCGCTGCGCTTTATCGGGGACCGCAGCCCGGCAGCCTTCGGGGGGGATTTCAACGCCCAGCCGGGAAGCCCGGTGGCGGAGGCGGTGCAGCAGGCCGGCTTCTCCGACCCCTTCCTTACCCTGGGCATGGACCCGCCCCCGCCCACCGACCCGGCGCTCGAGCCCCGCAAGCAGATTGATTACGTCTGGCTGCGAGGCGTCGAACCGGAGGGGGCCTGGGTGAGCGACTCCCTCGCCTCGGACCACCGCCTGGTGGTGGTGCAGCTCAGCCGCTGAATGGCTCAGCTAAGATACGTCAGGAAACGCGCAGGCTGGGTTTAATTCTCCCCGATCCCGAATAGCTCCAGGAGCCAGGGCAGGAGCTGGATATTCCCGCATGGCCGGGCGCAGACCCTGCCGTCTAACAGCGCGACCTCCAGCGCCCCCCCGCCGGGAGTGTTAAGCGCCTGCGGTACGAGCTCCAGCCCGGAGCTTTCCCCGGGGCTGCCGGACACCAGGAAGGTGACCCGCGCCAGCAGGGCCTCTCCGCTCACCCCGCCCGAGGTGCTCAGGCTCAGCAGCAGGCTGTCCGGCGCGCTTCCGTCCGCCTCGTAGTCCACCTGGCAGCTATCGCTGGTGAACTTCCCTCCCGGGTCGGGCTGGCACGCGGTGGGGTACAGCAGTTGCGGGTCGTACTTCAGCTCCAGCCTCACCTCGCCCAGGCCCGGCGAGGGGATGTGATTCATCCAGAGCGAGATGCGCGCCTCCTCCCCGGGCGGCGCGCTCAGGCTGCCGGCCCACAGCGCCGGTTCCGGCGGGAGAGGGGTGGGTGTGGGGCTGGGGATGGCGGTGGGCGAGGGCTGCGGCGTGGGGGCGGGGTCATCTTGCGAGACAAAACGGATGGCGCTGAACGCCACCGTGCGCGAGTAGCTCTCCTCCCCGGTCAGGTCGTCCAATGCCACCGAAGCGCCTGTCCCGGCCTCGAAGTTGAATTCTCCCAGGTCCAGCCACAGGTTCGCCAGCGGGCCCTGGTTGCCCTGCACGGTCGTCTCGCCATTGGCGTGGCGGATGCGGTAGCGCGCCTGCCCCGTATCCCGGGGGACGGTCATCCCCGGGCACTGCCATTCGATGGGCGGGTGGTCTGGGATAAAGGCCTGGACGCGGTAGCGCCCGGCTTTGGGGATATTCGGGACCCACTCGGCTCCATTGGTGGCCTCCCCGGCGGAGGCGACGTTCAGGGTGAGGTAGGCTGGGGAGCCGCCGTAGCCTTCGAGGCGGTGCCAGGCAGAGCCGCACATATCGCCCGAGTAGGGCGGCGTGAGCCGGGTCGGCTCATTCACCGCGACCACCGTCGCCCCTTCCTCGCCCCAATTCTCCGTCCACAGGAAGGTGACCGTCACCCAGTCGTTGGTGCCCGGCTGCAGGCCGATATCCACGCTCACCTGCCGGGCCAGGTCAATCGCTACCGGGCTGGTGACCATCCGACCGAACTGGTCCAGGCCGTTGTTGTAATCGTCGAAATAAGCCGCCTGGGCCGCCGGCATCCCGCGCGGCAGGTCAATGAACATTCGCCGCGGCTGAGGGTCGCCGGTGCTCGACCAGAAGTTGTCGTCCACGTTCCAGGGCCCCGACTCGCCCACGGTCACTCGCACGCTGTCCTGGTACTCGATCCTGACCTGGTAGGCTGCCCCGCTTTCGTAGCCGCTGTCCCGGCACAGGCTCGAGCCGCCGTTGGCGATCTTGAGGCACTTATCCGGCAGGGCCACGGTATAGGCCCCGCCCGCGTCGAAACGCGTGGCGTACACTTCATAGCTGCGCCGGTTCTGGGCCGAGGCGGCGCCGTGCAGCTCCCGTTCGACCTCCCAGCGGGCGTTGATCCACCTGGTAAGCGCTTCGTATTTCTCCGCTCCCAGGGCGGACTCGGCCGCCCGGGCGGAGGCCTGCACCACGGACCTCACCTGCCGGTTGAAAGCAGCGGCTTCGTACCCGGCCTCGGTTTGATCGAAGAGACTGTTCTCGCCCTCCCCGGCGGTCTCGAATCTTGCGGCCTCCTGCCGTTCGATTTCCACCAAACGGCTCTGTTCCTGCCGGGCGTACTCCTGCAGCGAGGCGAACTGCGCCTCCGTCAGCCCCACCTCCCGCTGCAGCCGTTCCGCCAGCGCAGGGGTGAGCAGAAAGTAAGCCATGACCGGCTTGCGGCCCCAGACCGGTTCCGCCTCGGGGGCGCTGCCCGCCGCGCGGGTCGTCCCTGCAGCCCCTCCCGGCTCCCAGGTGAATATCCACCCCGCGAGCAGGGCCAGGGTCAGCAGGCTTCTCCAAATGCGTCCTTTTGTGGGTTCCATAGGCCCGGATTATCCGTGCTGGATCTCCTTCCTGTAGTGGCGCACGCCGTGCGCCTGAGGTTGGGGGCGCCGAAGCCTGCCCCCGGAGCGGAATTCCTTACCAGGAAATCCAGCCCTTGATTTTAACCCGTATTATTGGCCGGCGCGGGTTAGTTTCATGATAATCCGCCTCGCCTCCCGCCCAAGGTTTATAAATGCCGCCCGACTCTGCTCCTCAACGCCCCCTCCGGCAGCGCCCCTACCCACTGGTCAACCACCTTTCCACCCTTCACCAGCAGCATGGTGGGGATGCCCTGCACACCGTACTGCCGCGGTGTGATCGGGTTTTCGTCCACGTTCACCTTCACCACCTTCAACTTTCCGGACAGCTCGCGCGCCAGTTTTTCCAGAATGGGCTCGGTCATCCGGCACGGCCCGCACCAGGGCGCCCAGAAATCCACCAGGGCCGGCAGCGGAGACTGCAGCACCTCCCGCGTGAAGGTCGCATCGCTTGCCGGCACCGGCCGTCCCGCAGCGCTTTCGGGTTCTGGAGCCTTTCGCCCGCCGGGAGCGCTTCCTCCACTTTGCGCCGCCTGGGGCTGCGGTCTGGGCCCGGTTCCCAACAGATAGGCCGCATGCGCCTCCAGGTCCTGCCCGCTGATCCCCTCGGCCTGGCTTTTTGCCTGCCCTTCCTGCGCGGCTACCACCGCCGGGCTGCGCTGCACCCCGAAACGGCGCGCCGAGGCCGGGTTGTCTTTCATCGGGATCTGCACTACCAGCAGCTTACCCGCCTGCTCCCGGGCCAGCCGGTGCATGGCCTCCTGCAGCCCCGGCGCAGGCGCGCCATCCACAAAGACCAGGACTGACGGCAGTCCGGACCCCAAAACCCGGTCCAGGCTCTGGTCGCCGCTGATAATTGGAAAATCGAAAATTCTGCTCAAGCCTGCCTCCTCCGTTCTGTATCTCTCTGCCTTCATTTTCTCCTGTCATCGTAGGAAAAGTATCAGAAATAGCTCAGAGAGGCATTAATAGGTATGGACTCAGCGCGCTTTCCGCTGCGCGAATCAGGGGGCGGGGGAGGGGGGGCGGGTGCAGCCCGCACACCCTCCTCTTCTGCCGCTGAAAACGGATTTTCGAAAGGATAAGCAACGTTTGGAACTTTACTCTGCCGAGCGCACACCGCTGGAAGACGGCGTGGATGAAGTGCGCATCATCACCAACCAGGGGGTAATTGAATGCCTGTTTCATGCGGCGGAGCCTGCCCGTGGGGCGGTGGTGTGGGTTGGAGGGGCGGGCGGAGGGTTGGACGGCCCCGCGGGGGGCATCTTCCCCCGCCTGGCAGAGACGCTGGCGCAGGATGGAATTGCCTCCCTGCGCCTGGACTACCGCCGGCCCAATCACCTGCTGGAATGCATTATGGACACGCTGGCGGGGGTAATCTATCTGGAAGAGGCCGTCAGCCGCCGGATCGTGCTGGTGGGCTATTCTTTCGGTGGGGCGGTGGTAATCACCGCCGGAGTAACCAGCGCTTCGATCCTGGGTGTGGTCGCTCTCAGCAGCCAGTCTTATGGGGCCGACCTCGCCGGGGAACTCAGCCCGCGCCCTCTCCTGCTGCTGCACGGCACGGCTGACAGCGTGCTGCCGGATGCCTGCTCGCGGGAGATCTACCAGCGAGCGGTCGAGCCGAGGCAGCTGATCCTCTACCCGGGCTGCGGCCACGCGCTCGAGGAATGCCGGGACCAGGTGGACCAGGACCTGCTCCAGTGGCTGCGCGCGGTCCTGCTGTAGACGCTCCGGGCCTGCCTCCCCCATTCCGCCCGTTTCAGGCCGCGCCTGTCAGGAGCCTCTCTGTCCCGTCTCCCGCAGCCGTACTTGAATGTTGCCGTTCGCGACCCGGGTCTCGAAGGCGGGCGTGGCATAGGTGCTCGGCCCGTGGACCACGCTGCCATCCCTCAGGTCAAAGACCGACTGGTGCCAGGGGCATTCCACGCACAGACCGTCGAATTTCCCTTCGTCCAGCGGGCCGCCGTCATGCCCGCAGGTCGCGCCGATGGCGTAGATCGCTCCGCCGTAGCGGTAAAGCAGGATCGGGAAGCCGTCCACATTCACCCTGCGCGGCTCGCCTTCCGGCAGAGCATCGCTGCCCATCACCACCGCCCACTCTTTGGGGCCTTTTACGATTGGGGTATGGTTCACCCCGACCTTGTATTTGTAGCTCAGCTCGCCGCCCAGGTAGCCCGAGACGGTCAGCAGGCCCAGGGACAGCGAAGACAGGAACACACCCAGGCTGCGGCTGCCTGCGCTGCGGCTCAGCGAGGAGAGCAGGTTGAGAACCAGACCCGCCGCGTTGAGCAGCCCATGCGCCGCACCCGTGCTCAGGGCGCGCCGGGGCACGGTGGTGTAATCGGCAATCCCGGCCAGGGCGGTGGGGATGGCGCTGGCTGTGCCCAGGGCGATCATCTGGTCGGCGGCTTTCTCCAGGCTACGGGAGCGCTTGCCGATGGACAGCAGGTCCAGCATGGAGCCTGCCATCCAGGCGCCGATGGTCACGTCGGTGAGCACCGGGTGGAGCGGGTGCCCCAGCCAGGTTCCGTGCAGCAGGTCAACGAGCTTTCGCAGCGGACCGCCTCCTTCCAGGATGCGGTTGTGAAGCCCGCGAGACACCGTCTCGGAGCTCTCCCGAAAATTGGGGATCTCATTCAGGTACTTCTCTGCATCTAGCTGATCCATTTTCCCTCCTCAAGCTGATAACTCCTGACGAAGAACTCCCGCAAGATGCGGTTGAACTCCTCCGGTTTTTCCCGCTGGGGCCAGTGCCCGCAGTCCTTGATGATCCGCAGGCTGGCGTCAGGGATGCGCTGGTAAGCCTCGATGGCCGCGTCCAGGGGAGCGAGCGAATCGCGGTCCCCATGCACGAGCAGGGTGGGCGTCGTGATCTCCTGCAGCCTGCCCATGTAGTAGGTGCGCACGCCTTTCCGGGTGATCTCGCTTTTCTGTATGGCCATCCAGGCTTTGCCGTTGCCCGGTTTCTTAAGTTCCTCATAGACCTGCTCCACCAGGGGCTCGGTGATCACCTGGCGGTCATGGAAGATCGCCTCCAGTCCCAGGCGTGCCATGCGCCGGCTTTTTCGCACCATTGCCCAGCTCAGTTCGTTCAGGTACGGGACCTTCATATAAAGATAGCTTATCCGGTGCGAGGGCGCCTGTTTCTGCAGCCCGTAGCTGGAGACCAGGACCAGCCGGTCTACCCGCTCCGGGTGCTGCAGTGTGAAGCCCAGCCCCACCGCACCTCCCAGTGAGAGGCCTGCCAGGCCCGCTTTCTCCAGCCCCAGCCGGTCGAGCAGCGCTTCCAGAAACTGGATGAAGCCGTCAATGGTGTAGTTGAATTTCCCCTTGTCGCTGCTCCCGAACCCGGGCCAGTCGGCTGCGTAAACCGTGTGGTTCTCCGCCAGGACCGGCAACGCCAGCTCCCAGGATAACCAGGCGTTATCCGTGCCGCCGCCGTGCAGCAGCACAACCGGTGTACCGCTCTCCCCGGCTTGAAGGAGATGGATCTTCATTCCCTGCACATCTATCCACTGTTCTGTGATCATTTTGGACCCCTTTCGCCGGCAGCCCGTCCTATCGAACGGCCTGTCCCCAACCACTTGCTCCCGGTTGATTCTATCAGTTTATCCGGCGTTCTTTCGCACAGTCTTGTCAGTTTACAAGGAAATCGGCGCTCCGGGCGCACTTTATGTTTGTAAAATTGGGGTGATTGGCGCGAGACAGAGCCGCGCGCAAATCACCCCCTGCAAACTATTCATGCACCCAAGGCAGGCCCAATGCTATAGTACAATTGTTCTTGATTCTTCCTTTTCTCACCTGGGAACCTGTTTCATGTTCGAGCTAAGTGACTTTTTCCATCTTCCGCAGGTTGCAGAACTCTTCGAACAAATCACACCGGTCGGGCCAGGGATGGTGGTCGTCGCCGGGCCGGACGCCCGGCCTTCCCCGGCGTTGAGCGCGCGGGGCGGCTTTCTCACCAGCGGGCGGACGGCGATATTCCAGATTTTGCTGGAGAGAACCATGGCTGCCAGCCCGCGGGGGAAGTGCATCGTAGTGGCGGCGGATAAGAGCGCCGTCCGGGCGCCGCGCGCCCTGAAAAACCGGATCACCCACTCGCTGGTAGAGCCGGGCTTCAGCTACGAGGAGCGCCTGGCTGCGGCCATCAGCTACGGCCCGAGCCTGATCGCCATTGACCGCCTGCAGCCGGCCAATATTCACATGGCCCTGCGGGCCGCGCGCCAGGGGCTGGCAGTGCTGGCCCAGGTGGATACAGTCAGCTGGGGCCCGGCCGTCCTGCGCCACCTGCTCGAGCTGGGCGACCCGGAGGCGGGCCTGCAGGGGCTCACCTGGATCGTGACGGTCCAGCGCCAGGAGAAGCTCTGCCCTCACTGCAGGGAGGCTTTCGTCCCCGACGCCGGACTGCTGGCCTCTCTGCGCCGCCGCTATGCCGGGCTGATCGAAGCCGGGCAGCTCGATCTGCAAGATGGTCGTGAGTATTTCCGGGCGAGCGCCTGCGACCAGTGCAGCGGCGCCGGGCGGCGCGGCGACGTGACCCTGTTCGATATCTACCGCGCGCAGCCGGAGCTGCCCCCTCACCTGGCAGGCCCCAGCCAGCTCCCCCTGGAGACTTACCTGTGGCGGCTGGTTGAGCTCGGACATCTGGCCCTGGAAGATTTGCTCGGTTTCCGGGCCGAGCAGCTCCACCGCACTTTTCAGCTCCTGCTGGAAAGGGAAGTGGCGCACCAGGAGGCCGCCAACGCCTTCGGGCGCAAGCTTACCGAGCTGGAGGCGGCGAACCGGGTTCTGCAGCAGCGTACCCAATCCCTGATCTCGCTGCAGGAGATCGGCCAGGCGCTGATCACCACCCAGAGCCTGGCTGAACTGGCGAGCCGGGTCTGCCGGCGGGCGCGCGAGCTGTGCGGCGCCGACCGGGCGGTGCTTTACTACCTGCGCAGTCCGGAAGAGGTGGAGGTGCTGGCGTCCGGCGGCTGGAAGAACCTCCCCCTGCACCTGCGCCTGCCGCGGCAGGCAGTCTTCCAGTACGGAGCGGTTTCGGGCGCCGTCTCCTTCAACCAACTGCCTCCCGGGGTGCAGCCGGACCCTTCCGAGGAGAAAGATCCGGACCTCAAAACCGGGCTGTACGTGCCGTTGATCGCCAGAGACCGCATGGTGGGACTGATGATCGTGCACTCCACCGGAAAAGTGCTTTTTACCCAGGGGGAGGTCGCCCTGCTGCAGGGTTTCGCCAACCAGGCTGCCCTGGCCATCGAGCGGGCCGGTCTGGTGGACCAGCTCCAGGCCAAGGTCGCGCAGCTCGAGGCCGCTCAGGCCGACCTGGCGGTGAAAGAGCGCATCGAAAGGGAGCTGGAGCTGGCGCGCGAGGTCCAGCAGAGCGTCCTGCCGCGCGCCTTCCCTGCCCAGCCCGGCTACCGCTTCGCCGCCCGCAATACCCCCGCCCGCCAGGTGGGCGGCGATTTTTACGACGTGATCGCCCTGGACGACGAGCACTTTGGCATCGCTATTGCCGATGTCTCCGATAAGGGCATGCCGGCCGCCCTTTATATGGCGCTCACGCGCAGCCTGCTGCTGGCGGAGGCCCGCCGGGCCAGCCCGCCGCACTCGGCGCGGCAGGTGCTGCTCAGCATCAACCGGCTGCTGCAGGAGATCGGCCAGCCCAAGCTGTTCGTCACCCTGTTTTACGGAGTCATCGAGCGCCGGTCCCTGCGCCTGACCTACTCCTGCGCCGGGCACGACCGTCCGGCGTTGTTGAGGGGCGGCTCGGCGCGCCCGCTGCCGGGCCAGGGCGGGCCGCTGGGAATCCTGGAAGACGGCGACCTGAACCTGTCGGAGGAGACTCTGCAGCTTCAGCCCGGCGACCGCCTGGCCCTCTATACCGACGGTCTGGTGGACCTGCTCTCTCCCGATGGCAAAGCGCTGGGCCGGGAGGCGCTCATGGAGCTTCTGCGCGCCTGCGCCGGGTTACCGGCCGAAGGGCTGGGCGAGGCGGTTTTTTCCGCCCTCGAGCGCTTCCGCGACGGGGCCCAGCAGTATGACGACATGGCGCTTCTGGTGGTTGAAGTCCAGGCTCCAGACGGGCAGCGGTCAACAGGCGGGGCGGAGTAAAGCCCGGCCCCACTGGCTGCACAGAATTTGCTTCTCGAGGCTGGTTGGGGACGGCCTCGCACCTCAAACGGTATTGTCATTGAGAGGCCTGCTTACAAATTTATGAAGGTGAGCTGTCCGCCTGGCGGTTAAAATACTGCCTTCCGGGTCTTTTCGACAAGGAAAAATCAACGCATGGAGTATGAATTGAAACCCCTGGCATGGTACGAAGTCGGTAATTATTTGTCGCTGCGCATCATCCGCGCAGCCCAG
>JAEWYL010000302.1 GCA_023395675.1 Chloroflexota bacterium
TTTTGTGGTGGATATGGGGGCGGCGCCCACAACTCAACCACATAAAAAAATATTCAGAACAGCTTGGCCGCGGGCGAGGGCAGCGGGGCCACCAGCCGGATGCGCGCGCCGCCGCCCGGCTCCGATTCCACCTCCAGGCGCCCGTCAATGGCCTCCGCCCGTTCGGCCGCGCCCGCCAGGCCGAAATGCCCCTTGCGCACCAGGTCCACCCAGCGTTCGGGCACGCTGAAGCCGCGGCCGTCGTCCTGGATCTCGAGGCTGACGCCCTCCACGTCGAAGGCGAAGCGCACCTGCACCCGGCTGGCCTCCGCGTGGCGCACGATATTGGCCAGCGACTGCTGGTAGACGCGGAAGAGGGCCAGGCGCACCGATTCGGGCAGCTCCTGGGCGTCGGGCTGCAGGTCGAGCTCCAGGGCGATCTCGGGATGCTCGCTGCTGAAGGTCTCGGCGTGCGAGCGGATGGTCTTCTCCAGACCGAAGGGGGCCAGGGTAGGCGGGCGCAGCTGCCCGCAGATGACCCTCAGCTCCTGGATGATCTCCCGCAGCTGAACCTGCATGCGCTCCATCTGCTCCGCCAGCTCGGCGGGGTCCTCCTCGCCCTGCAGCGCGTCCACCAGGAAGGAGACGCCGTACAGCTCCTGCATGGGGCCGTCGTGGATCTCCTGCGAGAGCTGCAGGCGCTCGGCCTCGCGGCTGTCAATCAGGCGGCGGCGGACCTCGGCCAGCTCGCCCTCCATCTCCTTGCGCTCGGTGATATTCTCGATCATGGCGATGACGAACTGCGGGGTGCCGGCCTCGTCCTTCACCAGGGAGACGGCCTGGCGGCCCCAGATCAGGCTGCCGTCTTTGTGGACGTAGCGCTTTTCCACCCGGTAGCGCGAGATGGCCCCGCTGGTGAGCTGCTGGAAGAGAGCCCGGTTGGCGCGCAGGTCCGGCTCGTAGGTCAGGTCGGTGAAGTACATCCCGAGCAGCTCGGACTCGTCGTAGCCGAGCATATCGGCCAGGGCCGGGTTGGCGGCCAGGATGCGCCCGTCCAGCCCGCTGAGCTTGATGCCCAGGGCCGATTCCTCGAAGCTGGCCCGGAAGCGGGCCTCGCTCTCGTTCAGGGCTTCGAACAGGCGGGCGTTGGCGATGGCCAGGGCGGCGCGGTCGGCGATATTCTGCAAGAAGGCCTGGTCGTCCAGGGTAAAGGGCTTGCCGGGCTCGTCGCGGGCCATGCTCAGCACGCCGATCACCTTGCCGCCGGCGCGCAGGGGCACGATCAGGGCGCTGTAGATTTCGTACCCCTCCAGGTGCTCGTGGAAGACCCGGTAGAGGCTGGACTGCCTCCCATCGGGGGACATCTCGGCCACCAGGATGGGCTGCCCGCCGAAGATGGCCCGGGCCGAGAGGCCGTGGTCGGCCAGGTGGTAGCGGGCCTCGGTGTTCAGCTCCTGCAGCGCCTCCAGGGTCTCGGGGCGGGTGTGGTGGGCGGCGGCGGGGGCCAGGTACTGCTCGTCGGGGGTGAGGAGCATCACCAGGCTGAAGCCGCCGACCAGCTCGCTGACCTGGCTGACGATCACGTCCAGCACCTGGGGCGAGCTCATCCCGGGCTCGGCCAGCAGGCGGGAGAGATCGGCCAGGGCCTCGGAACGGCGGGCGTGCTGGTGGATCTTGCGCTCGGCGTGCTTGCGGGCGGTGATATCGCGGTTGACGGCCACGAAACCGGTAGGCTTGCCCTCCTCGCCGGTCAGGGCGATCAGCTTGGTCTCGATCTCCACCCGGCGCCCGTCGCGGTGGTACTGGACGATCTCGCCGTTGAAAGAGCCCTCCCGCCTCAAGGTGCGCACCAGCCCGGCGCGCTTCAGGCCGGGGATCTCGGTGTGGGTCACCTCGAAGCTGTCCTGCCCGAGCACTTCGGCGGCCTTCCAGCCGTAAATGGCCTCCGCGGCCCGGTTCCAGGCGGTGAGGCGGAAGCGCTCGTCGGTGGCGATGATGGCGTCGTTCACGTTCTCCAGCAGGCGGGCCTGGTAGGCGATGTACTCCTGGGCCTTGATACGCTCGGTCACGTCAATGGAGACGCCGATCACACCCGTAACCTCCCCATTCTCCAGCAGGCTGGGGGAGTAATGGTTCTCGAAGATCAGGCCGTCGGGCATTTCGATGAAGGCGGAGAAGGCCTCGCCCGCCAGCGCCCGGCGCATCAGGTCCAGCCCGGCCTCGTTCCCCTGCAGGTAATTGAAGACGTTCTGTCCCACCATCTGCCCGGGTTTCAGGCCCGAGCGGGCCAGGGCCTTGCCCTCGTAGAGGGTGTAGTTGCCGGCCCGGTCCACGGCCCAGAGGATGACCGGGGCGCCCTCGATCACCGCGCGCAGCTGCTCGCGGCTCTCGCGCAGGGCCTGGTTGCTGCCCTTCAGCAGGGCCTCGGCGCGCACGCGCTCGGCCAGCTCGGTCTTCAGGGCCTCGAACAGGCGGGCGTTGGCGATGGCCTGGGCGGCCCGGTCGGCCAGGTTCTGCAGGAAGGTCTGGTCCTCCAGGTCGTAGGGCTGCCCCGCTTGGGCGCGGGAGATGCCCAGGGTGCCGATGGCCTGGCCCTGGATGCGGAGCGGGACCACCAGCAGGTGGTGGATGCCGAAACGCTCCAGCTCGGGCCAGAGCTCTGCGGGCAGGTTGGCGCGGAAGGGGCCCTGGTCCAGGTTCGAGGCCAGGAGGGGCTCGCCGCTCTGGATCACCTGGGCGCGCAGGCCCTGGTTGGCGCCGCGGGAGAGGGTCACCAGGTGGCTGCGCAGGAAAGCGGCGCCCTCGGGGTCGGTGTGGTGGATGGAGACGGTGTTCAGGCTCTCCCAGTCGTCGGAGAGCAGGCTGAGGATGCAGGCGTCCCCCAGCACCTCGGCCACGCGGCGGGTGATGATCTGCAGCACGCGCTCGATATCGGGCCCGGCCTCGGCCAGGAGCTGGGCGATCTCGGCCAGAGCCGCGGAGCGCAGGGCATACTGGCGCAGGCGCTCTTCGGCCTGCTTGCGCTGGGAGACGTTGCGGTTGACATAGGCGTAGCCGGTGATGCGCCCGCCGTCGTCCAGCATGCTGATGGCTTTCGACTCGATCATGATCGGCGAGCCGTCGCGGTGGTAGTGCACCAGCTCGGCGCTCAGGCTGCCCTCCTCCTGCAGGCGCTCGAGGAAAGCCCCGGCGCCGCCGGCCGCCTCGGTGTGCAGCACCTCCTGCTCGCCGCGGCCCAGCACCTCCTCGGCCTTCCAGCCATAGATGGCCTCCGCGGCCCGGTTCCAGGCGGTGAGACGGTAGCGTTCGTCGGTGGCGATGATGGCGTCGTTCACGTTGTCCAGCAGGCGGGCCTGGTAGGCGATGCGCTCCTGGTCGCGCAGGCGCCCCATCACATCAATGGAGACGACGATCACCCCCTCCACCCGGCCTTCGGGTGAGAAGATCGGGGAAAAGTGGGTTTCGAAGAGGTTGCGGTCTTCGGAGTAGATATTCTCGACGATGGCCTCCCCCTGCAGGGCGCGCCGGATCAGCTCCTGGTTCCTGGGCCGGCCGGCGGTGTACTCGAAGATATTCAGCCCCACCAGCTCCCCGGGTTTCATGCCCAGGGATTCCAGCCCGCGCCCCTCCTGGAAGGTGATCGTCCCCTGGCTGTCGAAAGCCCAGAGTACCACGGGGGCGTTCTGGATCACATAGCGCAGGCG
The DNA here is from genome assembly GCA_023395675.1 of Chloroflexota bacterium. Classification (GTDB taxonomy): domain Bacteria; phylum Chloroflexota; class Anaerolineae; order Anaerolineales; family UBA4823; genus JAEWYL01. The sequence goes on from JAEWYL010000302.1 coordinate 3,684, forward strand.
GTTCTCGCTCTCCCGCAGGGCGGCCTCGGCCCGGCGGCGCTCTTCCATCTGGGCGGTGAGCACGGCGTTGGCCTCTTCCAGGCGGTCATTGGCGGCGGCGAGCTGCGCGTTGGCCTGAGACAGCTCGCGGGTGCGCTCCTGCACGCGCTGCTCCAGCTCGTCGCGGGCGGCGGCCAGGGCCTTCTCGGTGGCCTTGCGCTCGATGGCGTAGCGGATGGCGCGCTCCAGCAGGCGGGCGTTGACGTCGCCCTTGGAAATATAGTCCATCGCCCCGGCCTGCATGGCCTCCAGGTCCACCTCGTAAGAGCCGCGCCCGGTGAGCAGGATAAACGGCGCCTGGCAGCCCTGCATGAGCGCGTCCCGGATCAAATCCACCCCGTTGCGCCCCCCCAGATCGTAATCCATGAGCACCGCGTCCACCTGCGCCTGCGACATGGCCTGCAGGGCCTCCTCGTAGGTGCGCGCCCAGCTCAGCGCGAACCCCTCGCCCTTGGCTTCGGTCAGGAGGGCCTTGGTGATGACGTAATCGTCCGGGTCGTCATCAATCAGCAAGATATTCCAGGTTTTCACTTCCATGATGGTGTCCAAAACTCAAACCCCTCCCCAATCTGCACAACGATATAGCATAACAATAAAAGCTCTGCCGCATTCTGGCCTGCCCCGGCCCGGCGCTCTTTTTCCCTCGCTGCGGTGCAAACCAAAGCTAACAGGCCGCCCGCAGCGCCCGGCGAATGCAGAACGGGCCTTCCACTGGCTGATGAATCCGGTTTTATCCGGGCGGCTTATACTCGTGATGGTCTCAATCAGACGGTAGCGACGGCGGGACTCCCCCTCCCGCAGTGATAGTGATTCCGGTTATGTTGGAATTCCGGATGGGGCATATTATAAACGAAAAGATGTGATTAATCCTGGTTGGAAGGAAAATGGTGACAGGGCGGGGAACGGGGGGCGCCCGCTGCGAACGGCGGGCAGCGTGGGGAGGCGGGCGCGCCGGGGGATGCGAGACCTGGCCCGGCGCGAGCCCCCCCCGGGGGGGGGGGGGGGGGG
>JAEWYL010000328.1 GCA_023395675.1 Chloroflexota bacterium
GGGGGGGGGGGCGTGGCCGGCCCGCCCCCCACTCTGATTTCAGCTTGCAGTGGGCTTTTGGATAGCCCCTGTGTTTTTCTTTGAAGGGGGATAGCGCCGGCGGCCGCCCCGCAGTTACCACGCCCCCGGATTCGTCAGATACTCGTGGATCGAGGTGGCGGCCTTCCGCCCGGCGCCCATCGCCATGATCACCGTCGCCGCGCCGGTGGCGATATCTCCGCCGGCCCACACCCGCTCTTTGGAGGTCTTCCCGCTCTCCGGGTCGGTCACAATATTGCCCTTCCGGCCGAGGTTGATCCCCCCGGTGGTGGCGGGGATGAGCGGGTTCGGGCTGTTCCCGATGGCGTGGATCACGCAGTCGAAGGGCAGGTTGAACTCGGAGCCCGGGACCGGCACGGGGCTGCGCCGCCCGGAGGCGTCCGGCTCGCCCAGCTCCATGCGCTGGCATTCCACCGCCTGCACCCAGCCGCGCTCGTCGCCGATGGTGCGCAGGGGCAGGGTCAGGAAGCGAAATTCCACCCCCTCCTCCTCGGCGTTCTCCACCTCTTCCTCGCGCGCCGGCAGCTCGTGGCGCGAGCGGCGGTAGAGGATGGTGGCCTCCGCTCCCAGGCGCAGGGCCGTGCGGGCGCAGTCCATGGCCACGTTCCCGCCGCCGATCACCGCCACCCGCCGGTGGCTCTTCAACGGAGTCGGGGAGAAGGGGTAGCGGTAGCCTTTCATCAGGTTGATGCGCGTCAGGTACTCGTTCGCCGAGTACACCCCGTTCAGGTTGTTGCCCGGCATCTCCATGAACCAGGGCAGCCCGGCCCCGGTGCCCACGAACACCGCGTCGTACTCCTGCAGCAGGCTGTCAATCGAACGGGTCTTGCCCACCACGTAATCCACCAGCATTTCCACGCCCAGCCGGCGCAGGTAATCAATCTCCCGTTCCACGATCTTCTTCGGCAGGCGGAACTCCGGGATGCCGTAAGAGAGCACCCCGCCCATCTCGTGCAGGGCCTCGAAGATCACCACCCGGTGCCCGCGCTGCACCAGGTCGGAGGCCACGGTCAGCCCGGCGGGGCCCCCGCCCACCACCGCCACCTGCTTGCCGCTCGGGGGCGGCGGCTCGGGCAGGGCCAGCCCCTCCTGGGTGGACTCCCAGTCTCCCAGGAAGCGCTCCAGCCGCCCGATGGCGATCGTCCCGCCCCGCTTGCTCAGGGCGCAGTTCTTCTCGCACTGCTCCTCCTGCGGGCAGACGCGCCCGCAGACCGAGGGCAGCGAGTTCTTGCTTTTCAAAATGCGCGCCCCGCTGGCAAAATCGCCCTCCGCGATGGCGCGGATAAAATCGGGGATGTCAATCTGCACCGGGCAGTTGGGGATGCACAGGGGCTTTTTGCACAGCAGGCAGCGGCGGGCCTCTTCCACGGCGAGCTCGGGGGTGTACCCCAGCGCCACCTCGGCGAAATTCTCCCGCCGCGTTTCCGGCTCCTGTTTCGGCATCTCGCGGCGCTGCAGATCAATCTTTTTCGGTGCTTTCTCTGCCATAAATCGGGTCCCTGCTCCCTCTCAACCTGTCGTTCTGAAACAACTCCGGTAAGCCCTGCTGAACAGGCTGCTACTGCGCGGCGCTCGAACGGAAGGGCGTGATTTCCTCGTCCAGATAGGCGTTGCGGCGCTGGGCCAGCACCTCCCAGTCCACCTGGTGGGCGTCGAAATGCGGGCCGTCCACGCAGGCAAACTGGGTCTGGTCGCCCACCACCACCCGGCACACCCCGCACATCCCCGTACCGTCAATCATCAGGGTGTTCAGGCTGACGATGGTCTTGATCCCCAGCGGGCGGCTGACTTCCGCCCCGCGCATCATCAGGAAGTTGCAGCCGTTGAGGATCACCCGGTCTACCGGCTGGCCCGGGCTTTTCAGCACCTGCTCCAGGTTGCCGATATGCCCGTACAGCCCCTGCGAGCCGTCGCGGGTGATCACCACCAGGCGGTCCACCACGCTCTTGAGCTTGTCCTTCCAGTAAAGCAGGTAAGCGCTGCGCGCCTCGATCACCGCCGTCACCCGGTTGCCGCAGTTCTTCAGCGCCCGGGCCACCGGGTAGATGCTGGCGATGCCGTAGCACCCGCCCACGCACACCACGTGCCCGTAGTTTTCGATCTCCAGGCTCTTTCCCAGCGGTCCCACTACCGTGGGCAGGCTCTCCCCTGCCCGCAGCGCGGCCAGCTTCTGGGTGGTGCGCCCGATGGCCAGGAAGACCAGGCTGATGGAGCCGGTCTCGGGGTCCCAGTCGGAGACCGTCAGCGGGATGCGCTCGCCCTCCTCCTCGGCCCGCACGATCACAAAATGCCCCGGCTGCACTGAGCGCGCCACCTCCGGCGCCTCGACCTTCAGCAGGTGCATGTTGGGGACGATCATTCTGCTCTCAAGAATGTTAAACATGGCTCTCCCTGCTGCCTTCACTGCGCTTCACCGGGTGCAGGTCTCTCAGTCCAGCCACCCAGGCTTCCAGGGGGAAGCCCAGGTAAGCGCCCGCGGGGGAGGCCCAGGCGGCCTCCCAGGCCGCTTCGCAGTCCCTGGCGGAGGGCTGCAAGAGGGGCAGGTCCTGGGCCTGCAGCCGCAGAGGCCCGCCGCTCTCAAACCCGGGGACCCGGGCTGCGATCTCGGCCCGCACCTCCTCCACGCTGCGGTAGTCGAAGCCGGCTTTCCCCAGCCTGCGGGCGATGCCGCTCAGGATCTGCCAGCCGGGCAGCGCCATCCCCGGCGGGGGGGCGGCGGCCCGCAGGGGCCGCACCCGCCCGGTGTAATCCACCAGGGTGCCCTCCGCCTCGCTGAAGGCCGCGCAGGGCAGGGTCAGGCCCGCCTGCGCCTCCCCGGCGGAGGGGTAAATATGCTGCTGGATGACGAATTCACCCGCCGCTCCGGAAGCGGGGATCTGCTCGCCGATCAGGTACAGCACCCCGGCCGGCCGGCCGTTGGTGTGGGCCCGCGCCCCGACCGGGGCGGCGGCGCCGCCGGGCAGCAGCTCCGGGAAGGCGCCCATCCAGTACGCCCCTGCCAGGTTCCCCGGCAGGCCCGCAGCGACCACCCGCGCCCCCAGGCGCGCGGCCAGATGCTCCACGGCCCGCAGGGCGCGCCCGGCCTGCGCCTGGTTAAACAGCGCCGGCCCGAGCACGATCACCTTCTCCCCGGGTCTCTCCAGCAGGCGGGCGGCGTGTTCCAGCCTCGCTTCCGAGCCGGCCCCTGCCAGGCGCGCCCCCAGCTCCTCCAGCAGGGCGGCCTCTTCACCGGGCTCCGGCTGCAGGCTCACGTCCGCAAACCGGCCCAGAGTGTGCGGCCCCGGGTAGATCGAGAGCAGGCCCGCGCCGCGCTCCCGCGCCCGGTGCAGCGCCATCTCCACCACCGACTGGGCGTAGCGCCCCTCCAGCCCGACGCAGGCCACCACCGCAGCCGTCTGCAGGCTGTCCAGCGAGGCCGAATTCAGCGCGTGCTTGAAAATCTCGCCCGGCTCGCTCTCGTAGCAGGCGGGGAGCGCCGTGCGCACGTCTTCCGCGCCCAGCGCCTCCCGGGCGAACTTCTGGGCCACGTACAGGTCTTCGTTGCTCAGGCTGGGGGAGAGGCGCATGCGGAACTTCTCCGGCGGGCAGGCCGCAAGTTTCTCCGTTGCCAGCGCGAAGGCCTCCTCCCACGACAGGCTCAGCACCGTCCCGGCCTCCGCCTTCTGCGGCTCCTTCAGCCGGCTGGGATGGTTCACCAGCTCGGTGATGCCGAAGCGCCCGTTGACGCACAGCTCACCCGGGCTGCGGCTGTGATCCGGCAGGCTGCCGATCACGCGGTCTTTTTTCGCCAGCAGGGTCATCCCGCAGGCCAGGTTGCACAGGGGGCAGCTCGTCTCCTGCTCGCGCTCGGGCTTCCCGTCCCATTTGCGGGTCTTCTCGCTCAGGGCCCCGGTCGGGCAGAGCTCCACGCAGGCCCCGCAGAAGCTGCAGCCGGCTTCCAGATGGCTGCGCTCGAAGGCCGTGCCCACCAGCGCGTCCACCCCGCGCCGGGTGAAATCAATGGCGGCGGAGAAGTGCAGCTCCTTGCACGCTCGCACGCAGCGCCCGCACAGCACGCACAGGTTGTAATCCCGGTCGAAGAACGGGTCGTTCTTCTCCACCGGCAGCATGCGGTAGCGGACCGGGTAAGCCGGGCGCTCCAGCCCGAACTCCGCCACCAGCTCCTGCAGCCGGCACTGCCCATCCTTCGGGCAGGAGCGGCAGCCGGTGGTCACGCTGGCTTTGCGCAGGGTGATCATGCACTCCTGGCAGTTGGCGCGCTCATCGCAGAACAGGCAGGCGGCCGGGTGCTCGGCGCACAGCATCTGCACCAGGTCGGCCCGCAGCGCCTGCACCCGGGAGGTGCGCGTCTGCACCACCATCCCCTCCTCCACCGGCGTGGTGCAGGCGGTGGGCAGGTTCTGCCGCCCCTCGATCTCCACGATGCACAGCCGGCAGCTCCCGTGTGAGGGCAGCCCGGGATAATCGCACAGGGTGGGGATCTCGATCCCGTGCCGGCGGGCGGCCTCCAGGATGGTGGTCCCCGCTTCTACCGCCAGGGGGCGTTGGTCAATCGTCAGGTTCACTTTCATGCAAGCACCCCCAGCTCCAGCTCGTCCGGCGTAGGGTTCGAGACCGGAAAAGCCGCGATCGCGTTGCGGGCGCAGACGCGCACGCAGTTCTGGCACTGGGTGCACAGCGCGGCGTCCAGGCTGTGCACCTGCCTCTTCTCGCCCTGGATAGACGCGCTGCTGCACACCTCCACGCACAGCCCGCAGCCGCTGCAGCGCTCGGGCAGGATATGGTACTCGTACATCCCCGGGCAGACCCCCGCCCGGCAGAATTTCTGCTCGATGTGCTCCTCGTACTCCACCAGGAAGTTGCGCAGGGTGCTCGTCACCGGATTGGCGGCGGACTGCCCCAGGCTGCAGAGCGAGGATTTCTCCATGGTCTCCGCCGTGCGCCGCAGGAGCTCCAGGTCCTCCGGCTCCCCCTCCCCGCGCGTGATGCGCTCCAGCGTCTCGACCAGCACGCGCGTCCCCACTCGGCAGGAGGTGCAGTTGCCGCAGGACTCCTTGCTGGAGAAGTTCAGGAAATAGCGCGCCATGTCCACCATACAGGTGGTCTCGTCCATCACGATCAGGCCGCCTGAGCCCATCATCGAGCCGTTGGCCTTGAGCGATTCGTAATCCATGGGCAGGTCCAGGTGCGCGGCCGAGAGGCAGCCGCCCAGGGGCCCGCCGGTCTGCACGCCCTTCACCGGGCGGCGCGTCCCGCCGCCCACCTCGTCCACGATCGTCCCCAGCCTCATCCCCAGGGGCACCTCGATCAGCCCGGTGCGGCGGGCCTTGCCCACCAGCGAGAAGGTCTTCGTGCCGTGGTTGCCCGCCGTGCCGAAGCCCTGGAACCACTCCCCGCCGTTGCGCAGGATATGGGGCAGGGTGCCCAGCGTCTCGGTGTTGTTAATCAGGGTCGGGGAATGGTTGTACCCGTCCGAAGCCGGGTAGGGGGGCCTGGGGCGCGGCCTGCCGCGCTCGCCCTCCAGCGAGGCGATCAGGGCCGTCTCCTCCCCGCATACAAAGGCCCCCGCCCCCTCGCGTACTTCGATCTCGAAGGCGAAGCCCGAGCCGAGGATATTCTTGCCCAGCAGCCCGTATTCCCGCATCTGCTCGATGGCCCGCTTCAGCCGCTCCACCGCCAGGGGATACTCGGCCCGCACGTAGACCATGCCCCGGCTCGCCCCGGCCGCGTAGCCGGCGATCAGCATCCCCTCCAGCACCGCGTGCGGGTCGCTCTCGATCAGGGCCCGGTTCATAAACGCCCCCGGGTCCCCTTCGTCCGCGTTGCAGATCACGTATTTGCGCTCGCCGGGGGCCGCCCGGCACAGCTCCATCTTCTTCGAGGCCGGGAAACCCGCCCCGCCCCGGCCGCGTAGCCCGGATTTCCGCACCTCGGCGATCACCGCTTCCGGGCCCAGCTCCAGCGCCCCGGCAAAGCCGAGATAGCCGTCCTGCGCCAGGTAGTGGTCGATCTCCTCCGGGTCGATCAGGCCGCAGTTCTTCAGAATCACCCGCACCTGCGGTTTCAGCATCGGCTGGTCGAAGAAGGGCTGGATTCTGGTCTTGGCGGTGAACTCGGGCCCCCCGAAATGGCCCCGCGCCTGCTTCGGCAGCGGGGCTGCCTCCAGCAGGCTGTCGCGCACGATCTGGCGCGCCTTCTCCGGCGTGACGTTGGTGTAGCTCACCCGCGGCCCCCCGGGCAGGGCGATATCCAGCAGCGGCTCCAGGTAGCAGGGCCCGATGCAGCCTACCGGCACCAGGCGCGCCTGCAGCCTGTGCTCTGCCAGCGTCTCCTGCACTGCCCGCATCACCTCCAGCGCCCCTGCCGCCCTGCCGCAGGAGGCCGTCCCCAGGTAAATCACCGGCAGGTCGCCCCGGGTCAGAGCTTCCCACCGCTCGACAGCTCGCTCGCGGATCGTATTAAAGCTCATCATGTTCTTTCAGCACCCGGTCAATCTGGTCCGGCGTCATCTTGCCGTAAATCTGCCCGTTAATCTCCACCACCGCCGCCTGCGCGCAGCAGCCCAGGCAGGCCACCTCGTGGTACTCGTAGCGGTGGTCCGGGGTGGTCTCCCCCGGCTTCACGCCCAGGCTGCTCTGGATCTCTTTCGAGAGCCGCTCCCCGCCCTGCACGTGGCAGGCGGTCCCCAGGCACACCCGCACCACCGTCTCGCCCGGCTTTTCGAAGCGGAACTGCGAATAAAAGGAGGCCACCCCGTAAATATGGCTCTCGGACAGCTTCAGCGCCGCGGCGATCTGCCGCACCGCCTCCTGCGAGATATACCCGTGCTGTTTCATGCTGCGCTGCAGCAGGGGCAGCAGCTCCTCCGGCCGGCCCGTCGCGCCCTCCAGATCCAGGCCGCTTACCTCTTTTTGCTCAACGAAACTGGGAAAATCCATGCTCTGTCCTCAACTGGTCCTGGCAGACTCCTGACCCATCGTGGTTTTCTCGCAAAACCTGGGGGAATGTGCGGCGCGCCGCACATTCCCCCAATACTGGCTTTGATAAGGAACTGGCGAGAGAACCGCTAAACTCCGGAACAGAAAAAATAGGATATTACTCAATCCATTTTACCGATTCTCGCCGGGCTGTCAGGTGACTTTTGTAACCCATGAGGCTGTTGAAGCTCAATAAATCGCTGTGAGCGTCCGGATTTCGGCCGGATGCTTTGCTTTGCGTGGCCCCGCGCTGCCTCGCCGGGAATGCGCCCCTGGCGCCTCAATTCAGCAGGCCCTTGCGAAATTCGTCCAGGTAGACCATCAGAGAGTCGATGTTGGCCTGGCTGGGGTGCGCGTTTGCCCGCTCCAGCCGCTCCAGCAGCTCGACTGCCGCCGGGCTGCCCAGGCGTATGCGCAGCGAGAGCTCGCGCGCGTGCGCCTCCAGCCAGCGGTTCAGGAAACGATTATTCACAATGCGGGTCAGCCGGAGAACTCTGGGCAGTCTCATCGCTCCTCCTCTCGAAAGCCCGCCTGCGGCTCGCCTTCGTCCGCCTCGCCGCCGTCATCGCCGTCTTCCTCCTCCCATTCGTCCTCCTCCCAATCCGGTTCGTCCCAGCTGCGGTAGGCCGCCCGGCGGCAAACCTCGCAGCGGCAGTCCTTCAGGTGCCCGTTGGGCTGCGTGTCCGGCGCGGGCGCGCCGGATTCCAGCGCCCGCACCAGCAGGCCCGTGTAACTCTCCAGGCGCAGGTTCTTGGCGGCCAACTGCTGCTTCAAGAGCTGGGCATGGGCGCGGATGGTCCTGGGGGTGAGCTCTCCGCGCGACGCCAGGGCGAGCGTGCGCTTGTTCGGATACACCCCGAACTCCGCCAGGGCGCGCAAATTCTCCCGGATATGCTCCTCGGACCGGCGGTTATCCAGGGCGGCCTGTTTTCCCGCGCGTTCAGGGTCTTCTTCTTCTTCTTTTAAGACTCTTATTGCTTGGGAGTCTGTATTAATAGTAGTAGAAGTAGGGCCGTTCCGGCGCGGAGAC
>JAEWYL010000335.1 GCA_023395675.1 Chloroflexota bacterium
AGTCTGATCGAGCGGATCTTGCCAAAACATATTCATGCCGTCACGGCGGCTGGTTTTGAACTCAAGGTTGCGCTTTTCATCCTGGCTTGCTCCCTTACCTACCTTGGGTAGCAACTTGGGTTAATTAATCTATTGGCTTCTACTGCTTACAGTCCGGATGCTTCCTGAAGCTCTTTTTCTTTTCACATAACCTGGGAGGCTTCCGGTGCTCGCGGGTTTTTCAAAAAAGCGCCGGTATTTTATCCCCCTTCAATATTTATGTCAACTATTGATGGCTGCGGATGGGGATTGTGAAGAATAATTGCGCACGCAGGGGTAGAATAGATAAAGCCATCCCCTGCAGTACAATTTCCTGCAGGGGATGGCTTTTTTTCCATGCGGTTATTCGACTTTTTTAAATGTTGGAAATAATCGAGTCAGCCTGCGCCGGCCCTTAACATGCCGGCAAACTCGCCGGGCATTTCAGTGGTTTCGATCGCGCCCGCCGCCGCTTCGACATCATAGGGCACGCGGATGAATTCCACTTCCAGGGCGCGCCCGGCGGCCCGTAGAACTATGTAGCCGGCCCTGGGATCGCCGTCCTTCGGTTTCCCCACGCTGCCGGCGTTGATCACATGGCGCCCATCCGGCAGGAGGCGGTGGTAGGGCAGGTGGGTGTGCCCGCAGACCAGGACGTCAACCCCGGCCCCATCCAGCAAACGCTGCAGGCTGCCGTCGGGCCGGTCTTCGTAGAGATACTCATTCACCCGGCGAGGACTGCCGTGCACCAGCAGGACGTCCAGCTCGCCCAGGGACAGCGGAAGCTGGTCCGGAAGCCGGCGCAGGTAGGCTTTATTCTCGTCCGTGGTGTGTGCGTTGGTCCAGGCAATCGAACGCTGGCCCAGGGCCCTGGCGCTCTCATCGCGGTAGGCGCAGCCGCATTCATCGTTGCTGTTCCCGACCCCCTGATCGTAGTTGCCCATAATCGTGGGTATTTTCGCGCTGCGGATGGCTGCGACGACCTCGTTCGGAGAGACGCCGTAGCCCACCAGGTCTCCCAGGCAGAAGCGGTGCTCCAGCCCGCGCGCGTCCATATCCGCCAGGACCGCCTCCAGGGCCGGAAGGTTGGCATGGATATCGCTGAAGATCGCCAGGTAGTTCACAGTACGTTATTCCCCTTTGCTATTATACGAAAAAAAGAACCGGCCTGGTAGCGCCGGATCGGGAAAAGACCTGTGAGCCAGAAGCGCGCGGGTTACCAGGGCGTTTACGCAGCCTGGCCCGCTGCTGGGGGGTCCGGACACCCGCGCCCGGAGAATCACTGCCGCAGTTCAGCCTCGTGCATTGACCGGCTGGGGATCCCCGCCCGCCTCCAGGGCCTGCCGGACCTGCTTCTCCAGAATGGCAGCGTTCAACCCCTCTTTCGAGATGAAACAGTCCACTCCGGCTGTCCGGGCTTTGGCCCTGATATCGTCCCAATGCCGCCCGGAGATCAGCAGTACCGGTGGGCTGAGGGGTCTGCCGCCCGCCTCGAGGATCAGGTCCAGGCCCGACATTGCGCCCAGATCGTAATCGAGCAGAACAAGATCCCATTCATTCTCGCCCAGCGCGTATAAACCGGAGGCGTAGCCCGAAGCCCAGATCAGCTCGCAAGCAATGCGCTGGAACTGGTCGAACAGCAGCGCCAGGATCAGATAATCATCCTCGTCGTCGTCAATTAACAATACCCGATAGGGCGAGAACGCCATATTTTGTCCGCCTGGATGGATGAGCCTGGTCCTCAGGATATGAGGCCGGCACATTAAAATTCCCCTGCGAGCATTGTAAAGGATATTCGTGGGTTGAATGAGAATCCCCCATACCGCCCTTCGCGGGCGGGGGAGGGCGCGCCGCCGCGCCCTCCCGCAGAACCGCCAGCCGTAGCTTCGACCGGGACGCGGCCCTCCAGCCTGACCCGGCCAGGACAGGCCGGCTCAGTCCTCCTGCTTCAAAAACAAGTTGATCCCGATCGAGAGGGCAGAACACAGGAACATGAAGAGGGCCCCTTCGAGAAAAGAGAGCCCGAAGATGACCGTGTAGCCCAACCCGACCAGCAGGCCCAACCCGAGGGCTGCAACCAGTTTTCCAGGCCCCGAACCCATAAATTGATTGGCCCGTCTGTCCAGGTCCGGTCCATAGCTGTCCCAGCCCCGGCGCGACCCGCGCTTGCTGTGCCCGAGCGATTGGGTGGTGGTCCAGGTTTCGTAGCTGCGGTAGTTCTGGCGATTCATGGTCAAACTCCTGAAGTGGTATGATATAGATCATCGGGAACATCCGTGCTCCCTGTATCCATGTGAGCATGAATTTGCAAGAAATATTCCCAACCGGTCGATAGTACTCTGGTCACCCACCTTGCATTCTGGAAAGCTGTTAATTCTTATTCACCGGTTTTGAAGCCGGCGGGAGGAGGTAGATTCTCGCGGCTGGCGCAGCGGCGGTCATTAAACTCCTCATTTACATAAATAGATGAAGGATGATAATATCTGCGCAGATATTTTTCTCGCGGCGTAAAGAGAGGGAGATTTTTGCGCCCACCGAAAAAATAATCGATCGTCTGTATGGTAGTAAACGTAATCAAATGTGATTTTTCCGGAGAAACTCAGCCAGGTTTTGAAAATCGAGGAACTTTAAGATGATTACCAACGGCGGGCCCAAAGTCGGTGTGTTTGTGGATGTGAGCAATATCTATTCGAACGGCGGTATGCGAATGCGTTTTGATGTGCTGCGGCAGTATGCGCAGATCCACGGCTCTGTTCAGCGGCTGAACGCGTACGTCTCCCTGGATACCGAGCGCGCCAGGTCCGACCGGGATTATTCGGAACGCACCGGACGTTTCCATGATGTCCTGCGCGATCTCGGATTCCATACCACGGTTAAGGAAGTGCGCTGGTATTACGACCACGATACCGACCGGCGCTACGGCAAAGCCAATGCTGATATGGATATGGTGATCGATATGATCAACCAGTCCAAGAACCTGGACCTGATTATCCTGCTGACTGGGGACGGGGATTTTGTGCGCCCCATGCAGTACGTGCGCGATATGGGGAGCCGGGTGGAAGTGGTCGCCTTCGAAAATATTTCACAGACGCTGCGGAAAGAGGCAGACTTTTTCATGTCGGGCTACCTGATCCCAGAGCTGATCCCGACGAACCGCAGAGACCGACCCTGGGGCCAGCGCGGCTCCACGGTGCGCGGGTTCTGCTACTATCACCAGGAGGACGAGAGTTATGGATTCCTGGCGTTTCTGGATAAAATCTCGCCGCTCACCTGGGTTTCAGACCCGCGCCACCCGGATTCCCCGTACAAGGCAGTGTTCTTTCACGATTCCGATCTGCCGGACGATATTTCGCCTCGCGACCTCCCCAGCCGGCGGTTGATTGTGGAATTTGAGGTCGAGCAGGGGGATAAAGGCCTGGTGGCGGAGAATATCCGCCTGGCCGGGGCACGGGCGGAGGCGATCCGCGGGCGTCTGAACCAGGACGCCAGGCGTGAAAGCGAGAATAAGACGGAGTATTACGGGCTGGGACAGGCGGAGCCCGGGCCCGGCGAACGCGGCGAGCGCAGCGGATAAAGATTCGGCTTTGACGCCCGCACCTGCACCACAGGAGCGGGAAGAAAGGAGGCAGGATGCGAATCGCGGTCTTCGGAACAGGCGGAGTGGGCGGGTATTTTGGCGGGCGGCTGGCCCAGGCGGGGGAGGAGGTCGTCTTCATCGCCCGCGGCGCGCACCTGCAGGCGATCTGCGAGCAGGGCCTGCGGGTAGACAGCCTGAAAGGGGACTTTACCATCCATCCGGCGCAGGCGACCAGCGACCCGGGCGAGATTGGCCGCGTGGATTACGTGCTGGTCGGGGTCAAAGCCTGGCAGGTGCCGGAGGCGGCCCGGGCGCTTGCCCCCCTGGTGGGGGAGGGGACGGCTGTGATCCCCCTGCAGAACGGGGTCGAGGCGCCGGACCAGCTGGGAGCTGTCCTTGGACCTGAGCATGTCCTGGGCGGCCTGTGCCAGATTTCGGCTGTGGTTGCGGGGCCGGGGCATATCCGCCATGTGGGTATCGAGCCTTATATTGCCTTCGGAGAGCTGACGGGCGAAACGGGCCCGGGCTCCAGCGAGCGCGCCGGGCGGCTGCGGGAAGCTTTCGAGCGGGCCGGGGTGAAAGCGGAGATCCCGCAAGATATCCAGGCCGCGCTGTGGAACAAATACCTGTTCATCGCCGCGTTCAGCGGGGTGGGGGCGGCGACGCGCGCCCCGATCGGCGTCATTCGCAGCCTGCCGGAGACCCGCGCCCTGCTGCGGCAGGCCATGCAGGAGATCCTGGCTGTCGCCCGGGCGCGCGGCGTGAATCTCCCGGAAGACAGCGTCGAGAGCCGCCTGGCCTTCGTGGACGGTTTGCAGCCGGGAGTGATGGCCTCCATGCAGCGCGATATCATCGATGGGCGTCCCTCCGAGCTGGAAGCGCAGAGCGGGGCGCTGGTGCGCATGGGGCGTGAGAGCGGGGTTCCGACCCCGGTACACGCGTTTCTTTATGCCTCCCTGCTGCCCCAGGAGCAGCGCGCCAGGGGCCAGTTGGAATTCTGAGGGGGAACGGGCTGTGAGCTGGAAAAAAGCGCTGGCGCACCTGGTGGTGGATGTGGAAGAAGGCTTCGACCGGCTTAAATACCGCCTGGGCGAGCGGCTGGGCGGGAACGAGCCGGTCAGGATCCGCCCGTACCGCGGCTACGGGACGGCGGAGGAGATCTACCTGAAAGGCCGGGTGCTGGAGGGGACCGAGCTGCCCCCGGCGGGGGAAGAAGACAGCCTGTGGGACAACCTGGTCAATACCTTCAAGCGCTTCGAAAGCGATGAGATCCCCCACGCGCGCCTGAAGGCCCGCTTTGCAGGGGATGAGGTGGAGGTTACAGCCGATGAGGAAGGCTTTTTTGAGGCCGTCCTGCACCCGCGCGAGCCCCTGCCTGCCGGGCAGCTCTGGCATGCGGTGACCTTAGACCTGCTGGAACCGCAGCGGCCCGGACACCCGCCTGTCAGCGCGGTGGGAGAGGTGTTCATCCCCCCGCCGGGCGCCCAGTTCGGCGTCATCAGCGATATTGACGATACGGTCGTCCAGACCGGCGCCACCCATCTGCTGCAGATGGCGCGTACGGTCTTCCTGGGCAACGCCCGCACCCGCCTGCCCTTCAAAGGGGTGGGGGCTTTTTACCGGGCCTTGTTCCAGGGGACGGTGGAGGGGGCGGTGAACCCTCTTTTTTATGTCTCCAGCAGTCCCTGGAACCTGTACGGGCTGCTCTCCGAGTTTTTCCAGCTTCAGGATATTCCCTTCGGGCCGGTGCTCTTCCTGCGCGATTGGGGCATCTCCGAGGATGAGCTGCTGCCGCTCGGGCACCGGAGCCACAAGCTGCAGTCTATCCGGCGGGTGCTGGACCTGTACAAAGACCTGCCCTTTATCCTGATCGGCGACAGCGGGCAGGAGGATCCGGAAATTTACGCTGAGATCGTCAATCTCTTCCCCCAGCGCATCCACGCCATCTATATCCGCAACGTCAGCCACGGGCTGGCGCGCCCCAGGGCGATCGAAGAGCTGGCGAAACGCCTGGCGGAGGCGGGGAGCACCCTGGTGCTGGCGGAGGATACGCTGCCGATGGCGAAGCACGCCGCGGAGCAGGGCTGGATCTCCCCCGATTCGCTGGCCTCCATCGAAGCGGATAAGCGGGCCGATGAAGCGCCCGCCAGCGCGCTGGAGAAGCTGCTGGGGGAGGAGGAGAAACCCGAGGCCCCCAGTGTCGCCGTTGAGACCGGCGAAGAAGAAGAGGCTGCCCGGGCGGTCGAGGCGGCCGAAGCGGCAGGGAAGGAAGCCCGGCAGCCGCCCACGGTGGTGATCGAAGGGGAAGAGGAGCCGGAAGCCCGCCCCCCGCAGCAGGAACCCGCAGAAGATGAGGAGGGGCAGCAGGACGAAACATGACAGCCCCATTACTGGAGGCCTGCGACCTCGAACACAGCTACGGCGCTTACCAGGCCCTGGCGCCCACCGACCTGTCCCTGCATCCAGGTGAGATCACCGCCCTGATTGGGTCGAACGGGGCCGGGAAAACCACCCTCCTGCACTGCCTGAGCGGGCTGCTCTACCCCACCGGGGGGGATGTATTTGTGGAGGGCTTTCACCTGCACCGGCAGGAGGTCGAGGCCAAGCAGCGCCTGGCATTTCTGCCGGATGTGCCCCGTTTCTATACCGAACTGACCGCCTGGGAGCACCTGCGCTTTTATGCCCTGGCTTTTGGGGCAGGCGCAGGTTTTGAGGAGCGGGCTGAGGGGCTGCTGAAAGAATTTAACCTGTGGGAGGCGCGCGACCTCTTCCCCCACCACTATTCGCGCGGGATGCGCCTGAAGCTGGGGCTGGTGATGAGCCTGATCCGCCCGTTCCGGGTGCTGCTGATGGACGAGCCCACCTCCGCCCTGGACCCCGAAGGGGTGGACCTGGTGCGGGAAAAGCTGCTTGGGCTGCGCCGGGAGGGGGAGGCCGTGCTGCTCTCCTCCCATAACCTGGACTTCGCCGGGAACCTGGCTGATCGCGTCTGGCGGATGCACGCAGGCGAGATCGAAATCCTGTAGCCCATGGACCCGGTCTGGCTCGTTCGCTCCCGCCAGGTAGCCGCCCGCTTCCGTTTCTGGCTGGCGCTGTTTGGCTATAACCCGCGCGACCGCTCGCTCAGCCACCGTATCTACCTGGTTTATGCCGCCATTTTTTACACGCTGTGGGGCTTTGCAGTGCTCTCGCTGGCCGCCGGCGGCGCCGGGCGCGTGCTGGTTATACTCCGGCTGGCCCTCGCCTCCCCGGGCGCAGAGGCCGGCGCAGCTCTGGGAGCGGTCGCCAGGGACCTGAGCGTCCTGGGCCTGGCGGGGTTAGGGGTGATCGCCTGCTGGGCGGCCAGCCGCCGCAGCCCGCTGCGCTTCAGCGAGGACGACGCCTACCTGATCTGCCAGACGCCTGTAGACCGGCGCCGGGTGGCCCTGGCCTGGCTCTTTGGGCAGTGGGTGGAAATGGCGCCCTTCGTCGGAGCTGCAGGGGTGGTGCTCGGTTTCGGCCTGATGGAGGCGGGCAGCCCGCAGGGCCTCTCCGGGGAGGACCTGCCCGGCTATCTGCTCTTCGGCGTGCGCAGCCTGGCGGTCGTCCTGCCCCTGCATCTCGGCCTGACAGCCCTGGCCTGGGCCCTGGGCGTGCTGCGCCTGCAGGGCGACCGCCGCCGCCCCCGGCTGTTTTGGGTCCCCCTCGGCCTGGCTGCGCTGGTTCTGCTCGCGCTGGCGCCCACCGGTGCGGGTCCCGGCTCACAGCTCTTCAGAGGGGCCGCCGCCTGGCTGCTCTGGCCTCTCTCCTTTCCTCTCGGCAGCGCTTTTGGCCTCCAGCCCTGGGTTTGGGGTCTGGTCTTTGCTTTGGGCTCTGCCCTGGCCGGGCTGCTGGTCCTGGCGCTGTTCTCCCCGCGCTTGAACCTCAGCCGGGCGGCGCTTGAATCCAGGGGCATTGTGGCGAAAGAGAACGCCCTGCTCACGGGCTCGATCGCCGAGGTTGAGGAACTGAACCGGCGCGAGCGGCTGGGGATCTCCCGGCCTCCCAGCGCCTGGCTGGCGGCCCGCCGCTGGGACACGGCCTCTCAAAATTCCCCCGGCGCCCTGGCCCTGCTGCTGAAAGACCGGGCGCAGGCGGTACGTACCTTCCGGCTGTGGGACCTGTTTTTTTGGTTTAGCCTTTTCTCGTTGAGCCTGGGGGTGCTGGCGCTGGGAGACCCCGGCCTGCGGGTCTTTTCGCTCTTTATGTGGATCAACCTGCTGCAGACGCAGGCCACGAAGCGGCTGCAGGGCGACCTGCGCCTGTGGGGACTGCTGCGCCAGGTGCCGGTGCTGGGGGGGAACCTGGTGCTGGCGGATGTGGCTGCGCCGGCGCTGCTGGCCTGGCTGCTCTCCTGGGCGGCCCTGCTGGCGGGCGCAAACTTCGCGGCCCTTCCGGCTGCCCCTGCGGCGCTGCTGCTCATCACGCCGCTGTTCGCCCTGATCGTGCCGCTTTCCGGCGCGCTGGACGTGCTGCGCCAGAGCAAGAGCGCCAACCTGCTGGCCGGGAATGCGCCCCAGGCCGGTATGCTGGGCCTGGCGATCAGCGGCGCGCTGGCTGTGGCGACTTTTATGATTCTGGCGCGTCTTGGTGAGTTTGGCGCGCTGCTGGCGCTGCCCCTGCTGGCATTCGCGGCAAGGCTGCTGTACCTGGACTGCAACCGGCGGCTGAGGACGATTCGCTGAGCCTTACTTGTGCTCGCGCAGCCATTTCAGGAGCCGCTCCGGCTGCCAGGTGTTGATCACCTGCTCCGGTTCGACCCAGCCCCGGCGGGCCTGTGACAGGCCGAAGTGGATCAGGTCCATATCGGCCGGGCTGTGAGCGTCGGTGTTCAGGCTGAGGGGGATGCCCATCTCGGCCGCACGCCGGGCGTGGATGTCGTCCAGGTCCAGGCGGGCAGGATGGGCGCTGATCTCCAGGGCCACCCCGCTCTCCGCCGCAGCCTTGAGCACGGCCTCCATATCCAGGTCGGCTCCTTCCCGGTCGGGGATCAACCGTCCGGTGGGATGCCCGATCAGGTCAACGTGGGGGTGGCGGATGGCGTTCAGCAGCCGCTCAGTCACCCGCTCGCGCGGCTGGCGCAGGCTGACGTGCAGCGAGGCGATGACGATGTCCAGCTTCTCCAGCACCTCATCCGGGAAGTCCAGGCTGCCGTCGGCCCGGATCTCGACCTCGGCCCCCTGGAGCAGCAGGATAGAGTCCCCCAGCCTGCGCTGGACGGCGTCAATCTCCCCCCGCTGCTGTTCCAGGCGCTCCGGGGTCAGGCCCCCGGTTACCCCCAGCGAGGCCGAATGGTCGGTGACTGCCAGGATGCGGTAGCCCCTTTCGCGGGCGGCGCGGGCCATCTCCTCAATTGAGAGACGCCCATCGCTCCAGGTGGAATGGCTGTGCAGCTCGGAGAGCAGGTCCTCGCGCTCGATCAGCTCAGGCAGCTTACCCTTGCGCGCGGCCTGGATCTCCCCCCTATCTTCCCGCAGCTCCGGCGGGATCCAGGGCAGGCCGAGTTGAGCGTACACTTCTTCCTCGGTTCCGCACAGGATTTCGCTCTCGTCCGGTTTTAAAAATGAGTGCTCGGAAAGGGAGAGGCTCTTTTTAACCGCCATCTCTCGCAGGCGCACATTGTGGTCTTTCGAACCGGTGGCGTACACCAGCGCAGTCCCCCAGCGCTCCGGTGGGTGTACCCAGAGCTGCACGTTGAGCCCGCCGCGCATCTCCACCGAAGATTTGGTCTCTCCGCTGCCTTTGACACGCAGCACCTGGGGGTGGGTGGTGAAAGCCTCCATCACCGGCCCGGCCTCCGGAGCGGCTGCCAGCAGGTCCAGGTCGCCCACCGTCTCCCGCCGGCGGCGGAAGCTGCCGCCGGCCTCTGCGGCCTTTACGCCGGGCAGGGCCCGCAGAAATTCCAGCAGCTCCTGGGCCAGGGGCCAGGCTCGCCCGATGGGGATACGGTCCGTGCGCCGGGAGAGGGCTTCGATGCCGGCCAGCACCCTGGCCTCCGATTTCTCGCCCATGCCCGGCAGCGTGCGCAGTTTCCCCTCCCGGGCGGCTGCCTCCAGGCCCGCCAGGTCGGTGACGCCGAGCTGCTTCCAGAACATGGCGGCCTTTTTCGGGCCCAGGTCGGGCACGCGCAGCAGCTCGACCAGGGTGGGCGGGACCTCGCGCTTCAGCTTTTCCAGGAATTCCAGCTTCCCGGTGGAGAGCAGCTCGTCCATTTTTTCGGAGATGGCTTTGCCCACGCCGGGAATCTCGTTCAGTTTCCCGGCGCGCCAAAGTTCGTGGGCGTCTCGTCCCAGGTTTTCCAGGCTCTCTGCGGCCTTGCGGTAAGCAAGGATTTTATAGATCACCTCCCCCTTGATCTCCAAAAGATCGCCGATCAGGGTAAAGGTATCAGCAAGCTGTTGATTGGAGAGTTTTTCGGTCGTCATTGCAATAATGATATCACCATTGCGGATTTCCGGGCAGCAGGGATCCTGCGAGTGGGATGGGCGTGCTGTGGCCCCAGAAAGGCCGGGTGAAGCTGTCAGCGGGCAAGCACGGCATACCGCACCGCCGCCCGTCGAGCCAAACAGTTATATAATAGGAGAAACCGGTCACATCGGAATAACTCGAAAAGGTTGTTATGCTGGATATTGTCAACTATAGAAAGTACCTGGAACAATATGTGCGAGAGGCGATCGCCGAAAGCGACGGCACGATTTCCGGGATCTCCAACCACCTGTGGTCCATCACGGTGTCGGGGCTGTTCGTCCGCCACAAAGAGGAGAAAATCCGCGCGCTGACCGACGCTCGCAGGGCTTTTGACGAGCACAGGCACTGGCCCCTGTCGGTGATCCTGTCGCACCTGGGGGTAGAGCTGGAAAAATAGCTCCTTCCCCGGGTTGCGCCTGGAAAAGTGGAACATTTACCGCCTCTGCCTCGTTTTAACTGAATGAGAGCCGCTCCGGCCTGCTGCTGGAGCTAGCGCGGGACCGGCGCTGCAGTTTCAAGGCTTGTGCCGGTGAGCGGGGTGTTAAACCCATCTAGACGAATCGCTTGACAGGAGTCCGGTGGTAAGGAGTACAATTACCCATCTTCAAGAAAAGGAGAAACAAATGACGACTAGTAGAAAAAGCTATGCCCTCAGGGGGCTTCGACTGCTGCTCGTGCTGGCGTTCGTGTTCTCTGCCGTGCCAGCCATGGCGCAGACGGGGACAAACTGCTCCGCCCAGTACACGGTAGTAGCCGGGGATACCCTGTACGGCATCGCGGCCAATTACAATGTCGTGATGGAAGATCTCGCCACAGCCAATAACCTGACCGCCCCCTACGTGCTGACCATCGGCGATGTCCTTTGCATCCCATCCGGTGGGACAACCGGCGCCAGCGGCACCAGCACTCCCGCCACCAACAGCACCGATCCCAGCCTGGTGGTCACCCGCACCCGGACCGGTCTGGTGATTGATCTCGCCAACTACACCCCCCGGAATATCTATTACGTGCGCGTCGGGCACACCGGCCTGAGGACCCACGAATGGACCCGGCTGGGCCTGCTGTACGTGAACAAGGACGGCGTGGGCAGCGCGACCTTCACCCTGCCGGAGAGACTGCGGGAATCGAACCTGCTGCACGTCTGCCTGAAGAACGCCCGCACGAACGGCCTGGTGTGCGTGCTTTCGCGCACGGCCAACCCAAGCAGCGAATAATCCAATCCGTTATCCTGATCAAAAACGGGAGCTGGCCCAGCGGCCAGCTCCCGCATTTTAATCACTTGAATCCTGTTTGTGTCTGCAGGTCATGGGGCAGCCTGTTCTACGCCCCCGCTCCCGCTGACGACCTGGTCCACCTGGGGGCTGCCGGTATAGCGCAGCCATCCTATATTTTCCAGTTCGGCTTTCAGGTACTGGCTGACGTGGACCTCGGCAGAGCCGGAGCCGGTGATTTTTACTTCCGCCCGGTCGCATTCCATCTTGCCGGCCTGGTAGCCGCCCAGGCTGGTCAGGGTAACGCGCTGTTCACTCACCTTCCCCGAGTGGATCTGCAGGCTGCCCGACCCATCCACCTGGACCAGCAGGCTGCCGGCGTGCAGGCTCTCGATGACGGCCTCGCCGATGCTGCCCAGTGACAGGCTGGCTGAGGCTGCGTGCAGATCCCCCAGCTCGAGGGACCCCGAGCCGCTGAGCTCCACCCGCAGGCGGCCCTGGCTGCCTTCCGGCATGTCCAGACCCCCTGCCGCCAGGCTTCCCAGGCTGGTCAGGCGCGCCTCCAGGTCCTGGACCTGGCCCGCTTTGATCCCCAGACTGCCGGAGCCTGAGATGTCCACTTCGAGCCGGCCGGCCTCCAGCCGGTCGCGCTCCAGCGAACCCAGGCTGGAGACCACCAGGTTAACCTTCCCGGCTTTCAAAGCCCCCATTGTCACTTTTCCGGAGCTGCTCAAGCGGGCCGTAAAAGAACCGGTCTCCACCTCCGAGACGCGGATATCTCCCAGGCTGGAAGCCTCCAGGCTGTCCAGCTCTTTGACGGTCAGGAAGAATTTCACCGGCCGGGCCGGTTCGAGGCCGTGCGGGCCTGCGCTCTCGATGGTGAGCACCCCGCCGGAGACGGTGCTTTGAAAGAGTGGGAGCAGGTTGTCCTCTGCCTTGACGCGCAGCTCCTCCCGTTCTCCGAACACGATCTCCAGCTCACCGATAGTGGCCAGATTGACCGCATGAATGCCGGATACCGGGCGGGTCTCCTCCGCCAGCCTCCCGGAGCCGCGCACCACGCTCTGCGCGCCGGCAGCGGGCTGCGGCGGCGCGCCGGAGATACTGCACGACAGCAGGCCCAGCAGTAGCATTCCCGCCCAAAACAGGAGGAGAACCTTGTTTTTCATTTTGTTGTCCTCTGAAAAAGAAATGTGAGCTTAACCGCCGGTGAAAGTGCGCGGCAGTGCGGTTCCCGCAGGTTCCGAATGCGCTTGACTCTCTTTTCGGCTGAAAGTTTATACGTTCAACCTCAAAAAAAGTTACAGTGAGCTGTGGTATAATGGAGAATTACTTGCGCGAGCAGATCCCGAGAAAGGGATAAGGCCAGGATTGTCACATTTTGGCCTTTCGTGTCATTAAGTTCAGAGGCCATCCATTCCCGGCGGTCTCCACAACCTTAACAACCGAATAGGAGTTTGGCATGCCAGAGCGCATGTCGACCCAGTCAGCTTGCTCAAGAGCAGGCTGACGCTCTCTCCCTTCGTTGGAGCGAGGCGTGGAGAGGCCGCCGTCCGATTTTTTGTTTAAGGAGGTAGCCTATGTGGTCACGACCGGAGTCCGACGAAGCCCTGGTAAGACGCCTGCTGCCGGGCAGCAACCCGAACCGCATGGACCGCATCCATGCCTGGTCAGAGTGGCAGGCCAGCGTCGGGGAAACGGCGGTGCTCAAGTACATTCGTTTCAGCAATAACACCGGCGAACCCGACGAAGATATCTTCCAGGATTCCCTGCTCATCGCTTATCTGGAGGTCGAGCGCGGCCGGTACGAACGCCGCGCCGGGATTCCATTCACCGCTTATGTCAAGGGCATCGCGCGCAATAAGATCCGTGAGGCCCGGCGGCGAGAGCGAGGGCTGGTGAAGCTGGAGGAGATTTCCCTGGAGAGTGACGAGCCCCAGCGGCAGCTCGAGGCCAACCTCGAACGGCAGGAGCAGCACGAGGCGCTGCACCACTGGCTGGGGCGGCTTCCGGAACAGCGCCGGAAGGTGCTGGAAGCGATCATTCAAGGGAAAAGTACCACCGAAATTGCAGCCGACCTGCGGATCAGCGAGGAGCTGGTGCGCCAGCACAAATCTCGCGGGCTGCGGTCGCTGCGGCAGATGGTGGTTGCCTGACGGGGCAGGCCAGGGTTTCGCAGCAGCTGCCGGCTTACGGAGCCGGGGCGCTACACCGGGTGAGTGTATCTGGGCAGGGATCGATGGTTCCCCCCTGCCCAGATATCCCCAACCGGGCTCGGAATTCGGCGGAAGCCGAAGCAGTACGTTTACAGTTGCATAGGTCCAGGGTCGAAAGGCCAGGGGCCAAAGCCAGCACCGCCCTGCCGTTCCCTCGACGACAGGCGGAGCGGGCTGCGGGTACAGGTCCGAACAGCGGGTTTCGCCGCCCGGGTTTGCAGCCCCGCAAAGGCCGGTGAATAAAAACGGCCGGTGCGGGATGGGAAACCGGGCTGCGGCGCCGACCAGAATGGGCTTTTCCAGATCGCAATACTGGATAAAAAAGCCCAGCGGAAGGGCCGCATGGTGTACGCAGATGCAAGCCGCACCGCATTCTGCAGCCGGCGGAAACACCGGCAGGCCTGCCGGGAAAACCGCATCCGGCCGTATGTAAGGGCGCTGTCTGGCCCGAACGGCAGTCCGGTGCAGCCGGGCAGGCCAGCAGGACCCCCATATACGGGGCGCACGCTGGCAGGATGGCCCCATATGTAGGGGTAACCGGCCAGCCGGCAGCGTCCCCCGGCCCGCAGGAATTTCCGCAGTTTTCTGCTGCGGGCCTCCGGGAAAACCCCTGCAGGGTTTTTTATGCAGGGGCCGGGGCAGGAGCATACGGCATCCGCAGCAGGGACGGGTTGTGCAGGCAGTGACCACACGGGCATATCATTTGGGAACCTCTTCGAAAAACCGGGTCCAGAAATCCTCTGGACCCGGTTTTTTATTCCACCCACAGTCTGGGTTTTCTGCCGGCTCAAATCAAGGAGACGCCATGTTCGAACTGCCCGAACTGATCCATCTGGCTAAGCAAATCAATGAAACCGTGCAGGGGAAGGTCATCCGGCGGGGAAGCCTGGGAAACAGCCCCCACAAATTTGTCTGGTACAACCGCAGCCCCGAGGAATTTGGGGCCCTGACCGCCGGCCGGCATATCGGGGAAGCACGCCCCAAAGGCAGGTGGCTGATGCTGTCCCTGGAGCCCGGTTACGTGCTGGTCCTGGGCGAGTTTGGCGGCAGGCTGCTTTACCACTCTGCGGGCGCAGCCCTGCCCCGGAAATACCACCTGGCCCTCAGCTTCGAAGACGGCTCGAGCCTGACGGCAACCACGCAGATGTGGGGGGCGATGGAACTGTACGAGCAGGGAAAAGAGAGCGAGCGGGAGTACATCCAGGGGATGCGGCCCACCCCCTGCGAGCCGGAGTTCACGGAGGCCTATTTCAATAGCCTGCTGGACGATCTGTTGCAGCAGGAGAAGCGCAGCGCCAAGGGGCTGCTGACCCAGGACCAGCTCATCCCCGGGTTGGGGAATGCCAGCACGCAGGATATCCTGTTCCGCGCCCGCCTGCATCCCCGCCGCCCGATCCAGACCCTGTCCGGGGAGGAGCGGCGCGGGCTGTACAGGGCCATTCTCGAAACCGTGGAACGGATCGCAGCCGGGGGCGGGCGCTGCGATGAATACGACCTTTTCGGGCGGCCCGGCGGGTATGCGCGCCTGATGGATAAGCACGCGCCGGGGCGTCCCTGCCCGGTCTGCGGCGGGCGGGTGGAGAAGATGGCTTATCTTGGGGGCAGCTGCTATTTCTGCCCGGCCTGCCAGATCTCAGGGGTGGGCTGAAAAGTTGAAGCATGGGAGAAGGCGCGCCTGCTGGCACGCCTTTTCCCTGAGCGAGTGGTTTGAACGCCCGGCCGGGCAGCCAGCCGGGAGAAGGCGGGGCGAGATGGCGTTGGAAAATCACAGCCGCATGACCGGGGAGAGCCTGGACCGGGGGCTGCAGTGGCTGGCGCAGGTGGACCCAGACCTGGCGGGAGTCCTTGCCCGCCTCGGCCCGCCGCCTCTGTGGGCGCGCCCGCCGGGGTTCCCCACCCTGATTCACATCATCCTGGAGCAGCAGGTGTCGCTGGCTTCAGCCCGGGCCGCGTTCGAGCGCCTGCTCCAGGCGCGCTCTCCGCTGACGCCGGAAGGTTTTTTGACCCTGGACGGCGAGACCCTGCGCCGGATCGGTTTCAGCCGCCAGAAGAGCGCCTACTGCCGCGGGCTGGCGGAGCAGATCATCCTGGGTAAACTGGATCTGGAGGCGCTGGAGGGCCTGGAAGATGAAGCGGCGCGCGAGCGCCTGGTGCAGGTCAAGGGGATTGGCGCCTGGACCGCGGACATTTACCTGCTGATGGCCCTGCAGCGCCCGGACATCTGGCCGAGCGGTGACCTGGCCCTGGCTTCCGCCGTGCAGGTGGTCAAAAGGCTGCCCGGACGTCCCAACCCGGCGGAGCTGGAGGAAATCGGCCGCGCCTGGCGCCCGTGGCGGGCGGCGGCGGCGCGGCTGCTGTGGCATCACTATTTGAGCGAGAGAGGGATGAGTTAATCCCCGGCGTCATACGGCTCGAGGTGTACGAAGACGCTCATTACGCCCTCCAAACGGCGCAGCAGCTCGCTCTCGAACAGGGACGACAGGTAGTGCGCCTCGCCCACCGGGGTGTGAGGGTCAACCACCAGCTCCAGCGAGACAAAGAAGCGCTCGCTGTGCTCGCGATCGCGCCGCACCAGCAGGTTGTGCGGCTTCGAGAGGGTGGGGAAGAGCGGCATCACTTCCTCCACCGCGCTGCGCACGTTTTGCTCCATCTCCTGCGAAGCGCGGTCCCCCTGCTCTACCCGGCGGTCAGCCATTTCGATATGGGTGTGAACGGCCTCCACCTGGGGCAGCCTGCGGAGCGCTTCCGCCTCCAGCAGGTCTGCCTGGGCGTGCGCCTCGCCCAGACTCAGGGAGGGGTCCACCCCCACGTGCAGTTCCACGTGCAGGTCGCCCTCCAGGCGGTGGGCATGGGCCTCGTGCAGGGTAAGCCCGAGACTTTCCGCCGTGTGCCGCAGGGTGGCGAAGAGGTCCAGGGCGTCGCTTTCCCCTTCCTTCTGCGGTTCAAGGTGCACGGTGACGTCGGTGACGCCCTCCAGGTCCAGGAGCTGGCGGCGCACCTCGTCGCCGATGGCGTTGGCCTCCCGTACCGTGCGGCTGGGGGAGATGCGCACGTGCAGGTCCACCGCCGCGCTGCCCACCGCGCCCCGGCTGCGCACCCGGTGAATTGAGCGCACGCCCTTCACCCCGCCCGCCACGCTGGCGATGCGGCGCGGGTCCACCGTGGCCTGGTCCACCAGGACGGGCAGGTTCTCGCGCAGGATGTCCACCCCAATTTTGGCGATCACCAGGGCGACGAAGACCGCCAGGATCGGGTCGGCCTGGGGAAAACCGAGCCGCACCAGCCCCAACCCGACCAGGACGGAGAGCGAGACCAGGATGCTGGCGCGGGTGTGCAGGGCGTCTGCCACCAGGATCTCGCTGTTCAAGCGCCGCCCGGCGCGCAGCTCGTACAGGCTGGTGCCGGCCTGCACGAAGATCGCCGCCACCAGGGCGGCCCCGGTCCACAGGTTGACTTCCGGCTCCGAGGGCGAGTTTAGCCGCTCCCAGGCGGTGGTCAAGAGCTGCCAGCAGGTGATGAAGAGTAGGATGGAGATGAACAGAGCGGAGAGGGTCTCGAATTTGCGGTGCCCGTAAGGGTGCTCGGCGTCCGGAGGCCTGGCTGCAGCCCACATCCCCGCCAGGCCCACCACGTTCGAGAGCCCGTCGAACAGGCTGTCCAGGGCGTCTGCCACCACGCTCAGCGCGCCGGTAGCCAGCCCGGCGGCAAGCTTGAAGGCGGTGGCGGTGAAGTTGAAGAGCATGGTAACCACCAGCACCCGGCGAATCTCGCCCAGATCGCGGGTGTCGGTGGGGAAATAGCCGTCATCAACCCAGTCGTAGTGAGGCATACGCCTCAGATTTTATCCTCAAACCGTGCGAACCGGAGACGAAACTGCGGGATCGCGCCCGGCGGTTTGTCTTCCGGCACGCTCTCTTCCTGAATGGATCCAGCGCACCGCCCGTTCGTACAGGAAGTAATCCCAGGCCCAGTTAATCAGGACCAGCAGGCGGTTGCGGAACCCGATCAGCCAGAACAGGTGGACCGCCAGCCAGACCACCCAGGCCGTGAACCCGGAGAATTTCAGGCCTTTCACCCGCGCTACGGCGGCGTTGCGCCCGATGGTCGCCAGGCTGCCCGGGTCGCGGTAGTGGAACTCTTCCAGAGGGGCGCCAGAGAGCAGGTTCAGGATGTTGCGGGCGGCAGTTTTTCCCTGCTGGACCGCAACCGGCGCCATCATCGGCAGCGGCTGCCCGCCGGCCTCCAGGTAGGCGGCGTCACCCACGACAAAGACCTCCGCGTGGCCCTGCGCCTGGAGCGTGGGCCTGACCACCGCCCGCCCCTGGCTCGCCAGATCAAGACCGGCGCGGCCCAACAGCTCCTCGCCCTTCACGCCGGCGGCCCAGATGAGGGTGGCGGCGGGCAGGCTGCTCCCATCCTGAAACTGCACCCGCCTGCCGTCGTAAGAGGCGACGGCGGAGCCGAAGCGCACTTCCACGCCCTTTTTCTCCAGGGTGGCAGCGGCTTTGCGGGACAGATCTTCGGGGAAGCCCGCCAGCAGGCGCCCGGAGGCCTCCAGCAGCACCACCTTGACCTCCCGGCAGTCCAGCTCGGGGAAGTCCTTGGACAGCACCAGGCGGATCAGCTCCGAGAGCGCGCCCGAGCACTCCACCCCGGTCGGGCCGCCGCCCACCACGGCAAAGGTGCGCAGGGCCTCCAGCTTATCCGGATCGGTCTCCTGGCTGGCGCGCTCGAACTGGAGCAGGATATGGCTGCGCAGGTCCAGGGCGTCGTTCAGGTCTTTCAAGGGGAAGCTGGAGCGGGCGAGGGAGTCCAGGCCGAAAAAGTGGGTCCGCCCGCCGACCGCCAGGATCAGGTAATCGTAGCGCACCGGGCCGGTGGAGGTCAGGACCCGCCGCGCCTCAAAATCTATGCCCAGCACCTCGGCCAGGCGGAACTGGTAGTTCTTCTGGTTGCGAAAAATGGCCCGCACCGGGTAGGCGATCTCGCTGGGCGCCAGGGCTGCGGTCGCCACCTGGTAGAGCAGGGGTTGGAAGAGGTGGTGGTTGTTCCGGTCAATCATAATCACTCGCACGGGGGCGTTGCGCAGGGCTTTGGCGGCGTTGATGCCTCCAAAACCTGCGCCGACGATGACGACGGTGGGGATGCTTTCTGTCATGGGGTACCCTCCTTTCAAACAGAACCAATAATCGGAAACGGGCGGGAGGCTGTGAAAAAATTCACTTGCTTCAAGATTATTATAACACTAATTGGATAAAATTTCACTAATTAAATTCGCAAGGGTTTTATTGCAATCTCTCCCCGCCCAAATATCACGCTGGGCGGTTAAAAGCATGACCGGGCAGCCCTGGGCTGCCCGGTCATGCTTTATTCAGCCTGCCGGCGCTAGAGCGCGGCCAGAATCCGCTCAGCGGCGATCTCCCCGGAATGAATGCAGTCGGGAATGCCGATGCCCTGGAAGCCGTTGCCCGCCAGCGCCAGGCCGGGCCAGCGCTCCAGGCCGGCCTGGACCTGCTCCAGCCGCTCCGGGTGGCCCAGGTTGTACTGGGGCATGGCCCGCTCCCAAATAAAGGTGCGGGTCAGGACCGGCGTGGCGCGGATCCCCAGCGTCTCATCCAGCTCCTGACGGGCGATCTCCACTAGGCCGGGCTCATCCCAGGCGATCTGCCCTTCCTGCCCGGCGCGGCCGATAAACACCCGCAGCAGGACAAATCCCGGCGGAGCGCGGTGGGGGAATTTCGTGGAGGTCCAGGTGCAGGCCAGGGCCCGGCGGCCCTCGCGGCGCGGGATGACGTAGCCGTAGCCGTCGAGCGGCCGGGGCAGGTCCTCCTGGCGGTAAGCCAGGGAGACGGTGGCGGTGGATACGTATTCGATGGCAGCCAGCTCGGCAGCGAGGGCGGGGTCAATGCCCGCCAGGAGCTCGCCGGAGATATAAGCCGGGGCAGCCAGGATCAGGCCATCGGCGCGCAGGGTCTCGTTGCTCTCGAGGACGGCCAGAAACTGCCGCTGCCTCAGCTTCTGCCGCTCCGGGGTGGCGGTTGCCACTTCGGCCAGCAGGAGCCTGCGTACCGGGGAGGAGAGCCTCAGGCTGGCGCCGCCCTGTTCCAACCGCTCCACCAGGGCCTCCACGATCTCTGCCAGGCCGGTGGTCGGGGTCAGGAAGACGCTGCGCGAACCGGTAGCACCCCCACCGTTCCCCGTCCGGGCGGCGGCCATCTTTCGCCGCGCCGCCAGCGCGCCCTTCACCAGCCCGCCGTGGCTGAGCTCCAGGTCGCGCAAATAGGGGAAGGTGGACTGCAGGCTGAGCTTATCGCCGTCTCCGGCGTAGATCCCGCTCATCAGCGGCTCGATCAGGCGCTCGTAAGCCGGGCGGCCGAGGCGGCGGGAGACGAAGGCGCCCAGGGATTCGTCCTCCACCCGGCGGCGCGGCGGGATGAAGAAATCCAGCCCCATGCGCGCCTTGGCCGGCCAGGATAGAAGTCCGGTGCGCACCATGGGGCCAAAGCGGGTGGGGATCATCAGGGTCAGGCCCTCGGGCAGGGGCCGCAGACGGCCGTGGTGGAGCACGTAGGTGTTCTTTTGCTGCGGGTTGGTCCCGTGCAGGCGCTCCTCCAGGCCGAGCTCCCGGCACAGCCCCACGCCCCAGGGTTTGGTGGCCAGAAACGTATCCGGACCGCCCTCGATCACAAACCCGTCCACACGCTCGGTGGTGATCTTCCCCCCCCAGTAGCCGCCCGCTTCCAGCAGGGTGAGCGACAGCTCCAGCCCGCGCCCGGCGGCTTTTTTCTGCAGATAGTACCCGGCTGCCAGCCCGGCGATGCCCCCGCCGACCACGATGACGTGCTTCATGCTGCTTTCCCTGAATGACCGGCGGTACGCTCGTGCACCATCTGCACCACGGCCTTCACGTGCTCCACCGGCGTGCCGGGCAATATGCCGTGACCCAGGTTGAAAATATGGCCCGGGCGGCCCGCGGCGCGATCCAGCACCCCCTCCACATGGCTGCGCAGGACGGGGAGGGGGGCGAACAGCGAGACGGGGTCCAGGTTGCCCTGCACCGCGGCGTCCTCCCCCAGGACCTCCCAGCCCCGGTCGAGCGGGACGCGCCAGTCCAGCCCGATCACCGTTCCGCCGGCGGCTTTCAACTCGGGTAAAAACGCCCCGGTGCCGGTGCCAAAATGGATGACCGGGACGCCGGCAGAGGCGGCGGCGCTCAATACCTGCCGGGAGTAGGGTTGGACGAAGCGGGTATAGTCCTGCGGGCTGAGGGCGCCGACCCAGGAATCGAACAGCTGCACCGCCTGGGCTCCGGCCTCGATCTGCGCCAGGAGGTAACCGGCCAGCGACTGGGCCAGCTTTTCCATCAGGCTCTCCCACAGCTCGGGGGCGGCGTACATCATGCTCTTCGTCAGTACAAAGCTGCGGGAGGACCCGCCTTCGATCATATAGGAGGCCAGGGTGAAAGGGGCCCCGGCAAAGCCGATCAGCGGCACTTCCGCAGGCAGCTCGCGGCGCAGCAGGCGGATGGCCTCCATTACGTGACCCAGGTCGGTGCGGGCGTCCAGGAGCCGCAGGCGGGATACATCCTCTGCGTGGCGCACCGGGTTGCCGATCACCGGCCCTTCCCCCTGGGCAAAACTCAGCTTCAGCCCCATGGGCTCCACCGGAAGCAGGATGTCGGCGAAGAGGATGGCGGCGTCCACACCCAGGGCGCGCACGGGCTGCAGGGTGACCTCGGCCGCGATCTCGGGGCGGCGGACGATCTCCAGCAGCGAATGGCGGGCGCGGACGGCGCGATACTCGGGCATATAGCGTCCCGCCTGGCGCATGAACCATACCGGGGTGGCGTCCACCGGCAGGCGGCGGCAGGCGCGCAGGAAGCGGGCGGAGGGTTCTCCCTCAGCCGGTTGCATGGGCTGCCGGTCGGGCTGGATAGTCTCCATTTCGGACTGCTACTGCTCCTGCAGCGCCGCGGGGGTATAGGCGCAGGCGGGGTCGGTCTCCAGGTAATCACCGGTGACGCCGTAGGCCCGCCCGCGCTGCCCGCCGCAGACGTCCCGGTATTCGCACAGGCCGCACTTACCTTTTAATTGGGCAGGGTCGCGCAGCGCCCGGAACAGCGGGTGCTGGCGGTAGACCTGGACAATATCGTCCTGGCGCACGTTCCCGGCGGGGAGGGGCAGGAAACCGGAGGGCATGATCTCGCCGGTGTGGGAGATAAACAGGAAACCGTTGCCGTCGTTGACGCCGCGCGTGGGGCGGTGCAGGCCGTCGGCGTACTGGAAACCCGCGCCTTGAAAAGTGACCGGCGCGCCTTCCGGGGCGCCGGCTTTCCTGCGCTGGATGGCTACCCGGCGGTACATGGGGGCCGCGGTAGCTTTGATGTCGAAGGGAGCCTCGAGAGAGAGGTCATAGAGCCAGTGGAATAGGCGCTCGTGCTCTTCGGGGCTGATCATCCACGGGATCTGGGCCCGCCCGGTGGGCACCAGGAAAAAAACGCTCCACTGCACCGCCCCCACTTCCTGGATAAACGGGACCATCTCGGGCAGCAGCTCCAGGTTGTGGCGCGAGACGGTGGTATTGACCTGCGCGCTCAGGCCGGCTTCCTGGGCGTGCTTTAGGATGCGCATGGTGCGCTCCCAGGAGCCGGGCACCTGGCGGAAGGCGTCGTGGGTCCGGGCGGTGGGGGCGTCCAGGCTGAGGGCGATGCGGCGGATTCCGGCCTCCAGCGCCTGTTCCAGGCGCTCCCGGGTGGGGAGGGCTGTGGCGGTGGGGGTCAGCGAGCAGCGCAGGCCCTTACCGGCGGCGTAGGCGATCAGGTCGAAGAGATCGCGGCGCATCATCGGATCGCCGCCGGTGAAGACCAAAATAGGGCCGGCGGGCATACCCTCGCCAAAGGCGGCCAGGCGGCCAATCAGGGCGAGGGCCTCGTCCCGGTCCAGCTCGTCCGGGTGGCGCTGGTGCTGGGCGTCTGCCCGGCAGTGCACGCAGGCGTAGGCGCAGGCGCGGGTCACCTCCCAGGCGATGGTGAACGGGGCGCGCTCGAAATCCGCCTGGAGCATATGGGCGTCGTGCAGGCGGCGTTCGGAGGAAGCGCGGCCGGCGAGAGGCGGCTCGTTTACAGCCACCGGGCGGCCTCTTTGGCGTGGTAGGTAATGATCATATCCGCTCCGGCGCGCTTGATGGCCGTCAGGCTCTCGAGCACGGCCGTCTTCTCGTCCAGCCAGCCGTTGGCGGCGGCGGCTTTCAGCATGGAGTATTCCCCGCTGACGTTGTACGCCGCCAGCGGCAGTTCCGGATGCGCCTGCCTGAGGCGGTAGATCACGTCCAGGTAGGGCAGGGCGGGTTTGACCATGAGCATGTCCGCGCCCTCCGCCACGTCCAGGGCGGCCTCGCGCAGGGCCTCGCGCGCGTTGGCCGGGTCCATCTGGTGCGATTTGCGGTCGCCAAATTTGGGGGGCGATTCAGCCGCATCGCGGAATGGACCGTAGAAGGCGGAGGCGTACTTGACGGCGTAGGATAGGATGGGGAGATGTTCGTACCCGGAGCCGTCCAGGGCGGCGCGGAGGGCGGCGACCATGCCGTCCATCATGCCGGAAGGGGCCAGGAGGTCGGCCCCGGCCTCTGCGTGCGAGACGGCCACCTTCGCCAGCACCTCCAGGGTCTCGTCGTTGAGCACGTAGCCCTCCGGCAGCTGCGGGTGATAGGCGCTGTTGCTGCCGTTCAGGATGCCGCAGTGCCCGTGATCGGTGTACTCGCACAGGCAGACGTCGGTCATCACCACCAGCTCGGGCGCGGCGTCCTTGATGGCGCGCACCGCTTCCTGCACCACGCCGTTCGGCGAGAAATTGTCCAGCCCGACCGGGTCCTTCTCGTCCGGGATGCCGAACAGGATCACGGACTGCAGCCCCAGGCGGGAGGCCTCTCTCACCTCCGCCGCCAGCAGGTCAGCCGACCACTGGTACACGCCGGGCATCGAACGGATCTCCCGGCGCTCGCCCCGCCCGCGGCGGACAAAGAGGGGATAAATAAAATCCGCCGGGTTCAGCTCGGTCTCGCGCACCAGGGCGCGCAGCCCGGGGGAGAACCGCAGGCGCCGCGGGCGGACCGCCTGCGAGTGTGTGTTTTGCTGTTGTTTTTCGACCGGAAAAGAGTTGTCCATATTTCAAATCATTTTGCTTTCAAAAGCGGGTGTCATCAATAGTCCATAATATCCAGGGCCGACTGCAGCGCCCGGATGAGACCTGCCGTGGTGTACTCCTCCGCCTCCAGGTGGACCGGGAAGCCCTCTTCCCGGGCGGTGGCGGCGGTGATGGGGCCGATGCAGGCGAAGAGCGGGTCTCCCGGCAGCGCCAGGGGGTCCAGCCCGGCCTTCCGCACCAGGGCGGCGAAATTGCGCACGGTGGAAGAACTGGTAAAGGTGATCACGTCTACCCCGGCGCGCAGGGCCTGCAGCCCCTCGGGGTCGAGCCGGGACGGCAGCGTGCGGTAAGCGGCGATCTCGTCGGCCGTGCCCCCGGCGGCGCGAATGGCCTGGGCCAGCGCCGGGCGGGCCAGTTCGGCCCGCGCCAGCAGCACTCGCCGCCCGCGCAGCTCCCCTAACCCGGGCAAAATGGCTTCAGCCACGTATTCCTGGGGGACGAAATGCGGCTCCGCGCCCTGCGCCCGCAGGGCTCCGGCCGTCTTCGGCCCGATGGCGGCCAGGCGCAGGTCCGGCGGCAGCGCTTCGATTTTGTGGGCAGCCAGGCGCTCCCAGACGGCCTCGACCCCGTTCACGCTGGTCAGGATCAGCCAGTGATAGCTCTCCAGGTCTTTCAGGGCGCGGTCCAGGGCTGCGGCGTCTTCGAGCGGGGCGATTTCGATCACGGGGAAGACCACGGGCCGGGCTCCGGCGGCGCGCAGGGCGGCTGCGAAACTTTCGGCCTGGCCCCGCGGCCGGGTGATGAGGATGCGCTTTCCGGTGATGTCCATGTGGCCTGTACCTGTTCCCTCGCTCAGGGGCGCTGGGCGAGCAGTTCGTCGGCGCCCTGCTCCCGCGCCTGCCCGGCAAGCTCGAGGCCCAGAGTCTGGGGATTGGGTCCGTGTCCCTGCAGCCGGATCACGCGGCTCCCATCCGGGGAGGCGACCAGTCCTTCCAGGCGTATTTCGGGGCCGGAAGGGCCTGCTACGATCACGGCATAGGCGGCAACCGGGAGAGAGCAGCCCGCGCCCAGGCCTGCCAGGAAGGCGCGTTCGGCTGTGATAGCCAGGCGGGCTTCGGGGGATTCCAGGACGGCCAGGCGCTGGATGGTCTCCTCATCTCCCGCCCGGCACTGGACCGCCAGCGCGCCCTGACCGGGGGCGGGGAGCATCAAATCCAGAGGCAGCCATTCCGTCACGGCAGCTTCCAGTCCCAGGCGCACCAGCCCTGCGCCTGCCAGGATGATGGCGTCGTAGAGGCCTTCTTTTACCTTACGCAGGCGGGTGTCCACATTGCCCCTCAGGGATTCGATCCGCAGGTCGGGCCGCCGGGCGAGCAGCTGGGCCCCCCGGCGCAGGCTGGAGGTGCCCACGCGGGCGCCGGCAGGCAGGTCTGACAGGCAGCGCCCATCGGCGGAGATCAGCGCATCGCGCGCCTCGGCCCGGGCAGGGACCGCGGCGACCGGCAGCTCCGGTAGGCTCTCCACCGGAAGGTCCTTGAGCGAGTGGACCGCCGCCTGCACCCGCCCGGATAAGATTTCCGTCTCCAGCTCCCGGGTGAACAGCCCCTTGCCGCCGATTTCGGGCAGGGGCTTATCCAGGGTGCGGTCGCCCCGGGTGGTGACCACCTCTTCCCGGCATTCGAGGCCGGGCCACAGGCGCTGCAGTTCGGCCATCACCCATTGGGTTTGCCAGCGGGCGAGGGCGGAGGGGCGGGTAGCGAAAATCAGGGTCATGGCGCGCTTTCCAGAGGTCGAGCGGGATGGGGCGTCCTGCTCCGGCCGGTTACTCAGCCGGGGGGCAGTCCTGCCTGTCTGAATTGTACCCGATTTGGTGGAAATCTTTCCGGAGCGAAGCGGGAGGGCCTCCGGGGCTGCCCCCCGGCGCGCCGTG
Source organism: Chloroflexota bacterium (assembly GCA_023395675.1). Classification (GTDB taxonomy): domain Bacteria; phylum Chloroflexota; class Anaerolineae; order Anaerolineales; family UBA4823; genus JAEWYL01. The sequence continues at coordinate 25,581 of JAEWYL010000335.1, forward strand.
CTCCAGACCGAACAGGTCCCGGGCAGCCGCGGCAAAATGGGCTGCTTGGCGGGAGCCCGCCTCGGTGCGCAGGCGGGTTACCGGCGCGTTCAACAGCTTTTTGACCAGGGTTTCGGTCAGGGCCTCCAGGCGCCGCTGTTCCTCGGGCGACAGCCCGGGCATCCGGCGCAGGGTCTTCTGCAGTTCGGCCCGGCGGATGGCTTCAGCCTGCCGGTACATGGCTGCGATCACCGGGGTCACCTGCAGAGAATGAAGATATTCCTGGAAAGCGACCAGCTCCTGCTCCAGGATGGCCTCCACCTGCGGGATCTCACGGGCGCGCCGTGCCAGGGAGTCCTTCAGCCGCTCCTGCAGCGTGTCGAGATCATAGAGCAGGACTCTCGGGATCTCTCCCACCGCCGCCTCTACATCTCGCGGCACGGCGATATCGAAGATCACCAGCGGGCGTTCGGGGCGGGCCGCCAACGCGCGCCTCACCAGCTCTTGATGGAGGATGGGGTGCGGCGCGCCGGTGGAGGTGAAGAGAATATCCGCCTCCTGCAGGGCTGCGGGGAGCTCCTCGAAAGCGGCCGCCTGGCCCTGCCAGCGGGCAGACAGGCGCCGGGCGCGCTCCAGGCTGCGGCTGACGACCAGGAACTGCTGCAGGCCGCGCTTCCGCAGGGCCTCCAGCGCCAGCCCTGCCATCTCCCCCGCGCCCAGCACGACCACCCGGGCCTGTTCCAGGCTTGCCACGCTCTCCTCCACCAGCCGGGCGGCGACGGAGGCGATGGAGGAGGGGTTCTGCCCGATGGCGGTCTCCGACCGGGCGCGCTTCCCGCCGTGCAGGGCGGCCTGGAAAAGTCTGGACAGCACCGGGCCTGCGGCGCCCTGGCCGCGCGCCAGCTCGCAGGCGTTCATCACCTGCCCCAGGATCTGCGGCTCGCCCAGCACCAGGGAGTCCAGCCCGGCTGCCACGCGGAACAGGTGCGCGGCGGCCTCCCCGTCCAGGCGGCGGTACAGGTGGGGGCGCAGCTCCTCGAGCGGAACGCAGCGGGCCTGCGCCAAGAAAATTTCGAGAGATTTGAAGGATTCCTGGTCGGAGAGGGCGTAGACCTCCACCCGGTTGCAGGTGGAAAGGATTACCAGCTCCGCGAATGCCTCCGCGCCGGAGCTGCGCCGGCAGGCGAAGCCGGACAGGCAGGCCTCCAGATTCTCCTGGGAGAAGGAGAGCCGCTCGCGCAGGCTGAGACCGGCGGTTTGGTGGTTAAGACCCAGGCAGAGAATATGCATCGTGGTCTGGGACGCGGGTCAGGCGGGGCGGCCCTGCCCGGGCTCCGGCTGCTTCGTGTTTGAGATACTGGGGCCGGCCTCCAGGCTGCCCTGCACCAGATCGGCCAGGGCGGCGATGAAGGTGGGTGAGGTATTGAGGGAAGCGCTGCGTTCCAGGCGCGCTCCCTGCCGCGCGGCGAGCTCTCGGGCCGCGAGGTCAATATCGTAAAGCACTTCGACATGGTCGCAGACGAATCCCACCGGGACAACCAGCAGGTTCTTCTCGCCGGAGGCGACCAGCGCCTGTACAGTTTCTTCTATTTGAGGGCCAAGCCAGGGCTCCGCGCTCTGCCCGGCGCTCTGGTAGCTGAAGCTCCAGCGCCCGGCCTCCAGGCCCAGGCGCGCCGCGATCAGCTCGGAGGTGCGGCGCAGCTGCGCGTCGTAAGGGTCTCCCTGGGCCAAAATGCGGGAGGGCAGGCTGTGGGCGGTGAAGATCACGTAGGGCTGCTGCGGGGCAAAGCGCTCCAGGGCGGCGGAGGCTTTCTCGCAGATGGCGGCGATCAGGCCGGGGTGGTCGTGCCAGCTTTCGACGCAGGAGAACTTGAGCTCGACCCCAAGCTCCTCGACGGCCTCATCCAGCTTCTGAAAGTAGGCCCCGGTGCTCAGGCGCGAAGCGTGCGGCGCCATGACCAGACCGACCGCCCGGGAGATCCCCTCCTCTGCCATGCTGGCAACCGCTTCCCGGATGCGCGGCTCCCAGTGGCGCATCCCGGTATAGGCCCGGAAGCGGCCACCGCCGGCGCGGCGGTTGAGCTCGGCCTCCAGGGCCGCTGCCTGGGCCCGGGTGAGCGCGTAGAGCGGGGAGCGCCCGCCCGGGATGCGGGCGTAGCGGCTCTGCATCTCTGCCACCAGCTCGGGTGGGGTGGGCCGGCCGCCCCGGATATCCAGCAGGTAGGCCTCCATATCGTCCAGGTTCTCCGGACTGCCGTAAGCCATCAGAAGCACACCAATGGTCATCGCTGATCCTCTTCCGTATTCTGCGCGCTGTAATCGTCTTTCCGCCGCTCGTTTGGCGCTTACTCGAACAGCGCCAGGGTCTCTTCCGCCGGGTGGTAGAGGGCGGTGCAGAGCGGGGTATCGCGCCGGGTGTAGCGCCGCGCTTCGCTGTCGCGCAGCTGGTAGACGAGGTCGGAGAACTGGTTCAGATCCCCGGTCTCGTACACGACGATGAACTCCTGGTCCTGCAGCCCGAAGGAATAGAGCAGCAGTTGGGTGATCTCGGGATACTCTTTGCCGACGCGGATATGCTCGTTCATCATCCCCTGGCGCGCCTCGCGGCTCATCAGGTACCACTCAACCGTCTTGACGAACGGGTACATGATCAGGTAAGGCTTGCGCTCGGCGGACAAGGGGTCAATCTCCTGGCTAGAACGGGTCTTCGTGTACTGGGAGGGTTTGGTGAAGCCCCAGAGGACGTCCACGGGCTGGACCAGGCGGCGGTAAGGGTTGGCGGCGCAGGCGAACTGGTGGAAGAAAGCGGCCGGGGCAGCCGGGTCTTCGGCGCTCACCGCGCTCCAGACGAGCAGGTCGGCGCCTGCCTGGAAGGGAAAGACCTGGTAGAGGTCAATCTGGCGGGCAGCCCCGCGCAGATCGTTCAGCCAGGAGGCGGAAAACTGCCTGCGCTCCTCCCGGGAGAGGGCATGGTAGGCCGGCTGAAAAGAAAACAGGGAGAAGTGATTGAGCGTGCGTGGGGTTTGTTCAGGCATCCGGACAGCAACTCCTTTGGAACCAGGACCGAGAAAGCGTAGAACGGCCGACGGACTTCAGTTTATAAGAATGGGCGCAGGCTGAACAGATAACTTTGAGGGGGTTTGCATGAGCGGACTATTAATTTACATGAATATTTCATAAATTGGGACGGCAGCGGGAGGCAAATGCGGAAGCGGCGGGCGCAGCGTGTCTTTGGCTTACTCAAAGTCGAACGCCAGGCTCGTAATGAGAGGCAATGGGGGGAGGGGGGCGGGGCCCCCCCCGCCCCCCCCCCC
>JAEWYL010000340.1 GCA_023395675.1 Chloroflexota bacterium
GGCGCGGGCGGCGCCGGCGGGGCCGCCGCCCCCGCGAACCCGCTGGCCTCCTTCGAATACCCCCTGCACCTGCGCCTCTACGGCGCCCCTGCCGACAACCAGGCGGTGCTCGGGCTCAACCTCACCCCGCTGCCCGAGGGCGGGCAGGGCGCCCGCTACCAGGTCTTCGTGCGCATCGCCAATTTCGGGGTCCAGCCCGCCTCCCGCACCGTCTCCATGTACCTGGACGGCAGCCTGGTGGACAGCCTGGCGCTGGAGATCCCCGCCGGGTCGAGCGTGCCCCAGGTCTGGCAGCTCGGCGCCCCCGCCGGGGCCCAGGCGGTGACGGTGGAGCTTTCCGGGGCCGACAGCCTGCGCGAGGACGACTTCGCCTCCGCCGGGCTGCGCCCGGGCGGGACGGTGCGCGTGCTGCTGGTGGCCGAGACCCTGGAGCCGCTGCAGCAGGCCCTGCAGGCCGTGCCCGGCGTGGAGCTGCAGACCCTGCTGCCCTCCGAGTACAACCGCCCCGGCTTCAGCCCCGCCGCCGACCTGGTGATCTTCCGCGGCGCGCTGCCGGCGGTCTGGCCCGCCGCCCCGGCCCTGGTGGTGGAGCCTCCGGCCGAGGCCCCGCCCGGCGCGGAGCCCCTCGGCCTGCTGGCCCGCTCGCGCCAGAACCTGCCCCCCGACGCCCCGCTGCTCTCCCCGGCTCAGGACCCCCTGCTGGCCGGGATTGACTTCAGCGGCGTGCGCTGGTCCTCCGCCTGGGCCCTCTCCGGCTCGCCCGCCGGTTTCGACACCCTGCTGCAGGCCGGCGAGACCCCCCTGCTGCTGCGCGCCGTCCCCGGCATGGCGGGGGAGGGCGGCGAGGAGGCCGGCCCGCGCGCCGCCCTCTGGGTCCTGCTGGCGGATCTGGGCCGGGGGAACTTCACCAAGCACCCGGCCTTTCCCATCCTGATGGCAAACCTGGTGGAGAGCACGCGCCAGGGGGCCCTGCCCTCCAGCGTGCAGACCGGGGAGCCCATCCCCCTGCCGCCCTCCGGCGAGGCGGGCGCGCTGCGCGTCACCCCGCCCGAGGCCGCCCCGGCCGAGTTTCAGGCCGGCTGGCCCGCCGCCTGGGAGGGCACCCTGGACCCCGGCCTCTACCATTTCAGCGTGGACTACGCCGCCGGGCCCGGCGCCGGGGGCGGCAGTTTCGAGTTTGTCTCCGGCGCCAACGCCGGCGGTCCCGAAGAATCCGACCTGAGCCCCCGGCCCTGGGCCTCGCTCCTGGCGGGCGGCGCCCCCGAGCAGGGCGGGGAGACCGCCGAGCCCGACCGCCGCTTTATTGACCTGACCCCCTGGCTGCTGGCAGCCGCCCTGCTCGTGATCCTGGCGGAGGCCGCCCTGGCCTGGAGGAGGTCCGGGTAAGCTCCATGTCCAGCGCCCTTTTATTCGCCCGCCCGTTATTCTGGATCGCCCTGCTCTTTCTGGGCGGCCTGCTGCTGGCCCTGGCCTGGCGCCTGAAGCTGCGCTGGCGCCCGGCCCTGGTCCTGCGCCTGCTCGTGGCGGGGCTGGCGCTGGCGGGCCTGTTCTGGCCGCGCGGCGAGCTGCGCCGGGGCGATGTCAGCCCGCCCCAGGTGATGGTGGTGGACCAGTCCGACAGCCTGCCGCCCGAGCAGCGCCTGGCCGCCCGCCAGCAGGCCCAGGCCTGGCAGGAAGCCGGCCTTAACCGCATGCTGGTGGCCTTCGGCGACCGGCCCGAGGTGGTGCTGGAGCCCGAGAGCGCCTGGCCCGCCCCGGACGGCCGCGCCAGCGACCTGGCGAGCGCCCTGGACCTGGCCGGCGACCTGCTCAACGCCCGCCGGGCCGCCGCCCCCGAGGCCGGCCCCGCCCAGGTTTACCTGGCCTCCGACGGCCTGGTGGAGGACGCGGCCGGGGTGCAGCAGGCTGTGGCGCGCCTGGCCGGCCAGGGACACCTCCTGCACGTCCTGCCCCTCAGCCCGCGCCAGGACCCCGGCGACGGCTTCGTGGGCTCGCTCTGGCTGCCCTCCAACCTGTGGGCCGGCACCACCTTCGACGCCGTGCTGCCCGTTTACCCGCCCCAGGGCGCGGGCGCGCCGGCCCTGCGCCTGCTGGTGAACGGCGCGGAAAGCAGCCTGGAGGCCGAGCCCCTGGAGGGCGGGCTGTACCGCTTCCGCGTCCCGCCCCAGCCCGAGGGCATCACCACCCTGCAGGTCAGCGCGGATTTCGGCGAGGGCGACCCCTTCCCCGAGAACAACCACGCCTACGCCTCCGTGCAGGTCTTCAAGGCCCCGGCGGTGCTCTTCGTCACCCCCGAGCCGGTCTCGCGGCAGGCCGGGCAGTTTATCAGCCTGCTGGAGAGCGCCAATATCCAGGTGGACCCCCTGCCCCCGGAATCCATCCCCACCGACCTGCGCACCCTGGAGGCCTACGGGGTGATCTTCCTGCACGACCTGCTGGTGAACCAGCTCAGCCAGGAGAGCCAGCTCTCGCTGGAGGTGTTCGTCTCGCGCCTGGCGGGCGGGGTGGTCTTCCTGGGCGGGCGCAACAGCTACACCCTGGGCGGCTACCAGAACACCCTGCTGGAGCCCATGCTGCCCGTGGCCCTGGAGCCCCCGCCGCGTTCCGAGCGCCCGCCCATCGTCTTTATGCTGGTGATGGACCACTCCGCCAGCATGGGCACCGGGCGCTTCCACGGCGCCCCCCGCCCGATCGAGCTGGCCCGCGAGGCCGCCATGCGCGCCATCGAGACCATGCGCCCCGAGGACTACCTGGGCGTGCTCTCCTTCAGCAACGAGCACCAGTGGACGGTCCCCCTGCGCCTGCTGGGCGACGGCCTGGCCCTGCGCGAGGCCCTGGACGCGGTCAGCCGGGTCGAATCGGACGGCGGCACGCATATGTTCTCCGCCCTCAACGAGGCCCTCACGGCCCTGCAGGGGCTGCCCGCCTCCGCCCCGCCCTCGCGCCATATCCTGGTGCTCTCCGACGGGCAGAGCCAGGACGGCTCGCCCTCCGAGTTCAACGCCCTGGCCGACCTGGCCCGCTCCCTGAATATCTCCATCTCCACCATCGCCTTCGGTGACGACGCCGACGAGCGGGTGATGAGCGAGATCGCCGAGGCGGGCAAAGGCCGCTATTATAAGGTCACGCAGGCCGACGAGCTGCCGCGTATTATGATCTACGAGAGCCAGGCCGCCCGGGCCGAGAACGTGCAGACCGGGCAGACCACCATCGAACCGGGCGAATCGGCTCACCCGGTGCTCACCGGGGTGGACCCCCAGGCCCTGCCGGAGCTGAGCGGCTACAACGCCCTCACCAGCAAGGCCGAGGCCGGGGCCGAGGATATCCTCGTCTCCTCCAGCTTTGGCGACCCGGTGCTCTCCGCCTGGCAGTACGGTCTGGGCCGGGTGGCCGCCTGGACCGGCGATATCGGCGAGGAGTGGACGGGCGCCTGGTCCGATCCGGCCGGACAGGCCCGCTTCTGGTCTCAGGTGGTGCGCTATGCCCTGGTCAACCCGGCCCTCGGCCCGACCCAGGTCAGCGTGCAGGTGGAGGCCGCCCGCATGCGGGTGGAGGCCTTCATCCAGGACGCCGCCGGCGAGCCGGTCAACCTGGCCCAGGTGACCTTTACTTACGCCGGCCCCGACGGGCAGACCCACAGCTTCCCCCTCACCCAGGAGAGCGCCGGGGCCTACCGGGCCGACCTGCCCCGCCCGCCCGAGGGCGCCTACCGGGCTGTGCTGGCCTACCCCGGCCCGGACGGGAACCGGGTGGAGACCGCCGCCCCCTTCGCCGTCAACCCGCCCTACGAATGGCTGCCGCTGGATGCAGCCGGCGGGGCCGCCAACCTGCAGGCCTGGGCCGGGATGTCCGGGGGGCGGGTGCTGGCCTCGGCGGCCGACCTGCTGGAGGCCGCGCCGGAGGCCGCCCCCGAGCAGGCCGGGGAGCGCGGGCCCTGGTGGTGGCTGCTGCTGGCCCTGGTGATCCTGTGGCCCCTCGAGATCGCCATCCGCCGCCGCTGGCTGCCCTGGGTGTAGAGCCCCAGGACCCTCAAGGTCTTAAAGACCTTTAGGGTCGTTGCCACAGACGGACAAACATTAAGGAAAAGAAAGGCAACCTCTCTATGAGTGAACTGACTGCGGTTTCACAGCGCCTGGAGGCCTTCCAGAAGATCTCCTATTCCATCCTGGCCGAGATCCAGAAAGTGATCGTGGGCCAGGACAGCCTGGTGCACGACCTGCTCGTCACCCTGCTCTCCGGCGGCAACGCCCTGATGGAGGGCGTGCCCGGGCTGGGCAAGACCCTGCTCGTGCGCACCCTCTCTCAGGTGGTGGACTGCTCCTTCAGCCGCATCCAGTTCACCCCGGACCTGATGCCGGCCGATATCGTGGGCACCATGATCATCAGCGAGGACGCCGAGGGGCACCGCGGCTTCCGCTTCGAGCAGGGCCCGGTCTTCGCCAACCTGGTGCTGGCGGATGAGATCAACCGCGCCGCCCCCCGCACCCAGTCGGCCCTGCTGGAGGCCATGCAGGAGGGGCGGGTGACCGTGGCCGGGGAGACCTACCCCCTGCCGCAGCCCTTCTTTGTGCTCGCCACCCAGAACCCGATCGAGATGGAAGGCACCTACCCGCTGCCCGAGGCCCAGCTCGACCGCTTTTTCTATAAAATTGACGTGCCCTCGCCCACCGAGGACGAGCTGGTGGAGATCGCCCGGCGCACCACCGGCAGCAGCCTGCCGAAGCTGCGCGTGGTGGCCTCCGGGGCTCAGATCCTGGCGATGCAGGCCCTGGCCTCCGAGGTGCCGGTGGAGGAGCGCCTGTACCGCTACGCCGCCCGTCTGGTCGGCGCCACCCACCCCCAGGACAACCGCTCGCCCTCGGGCGTGCGCCGCCACCTGCGCGTGGGGGTCAGCCCGCGCGGCATCCAGGCGCTGGTGAAAGCCGCCAAGGTGGAGGCCCTGCTCGACCGGCGCAAAGCCGTCTCCCTGGCGGATCTGCGCAAGGTGCTCTACCCCGCCCTGCGCCACCGCCTGATCATGACCTTCGAGGCCCAGGCGGAGGGCATCAACCCCGACGCCATCCTGAACGAAATCCTGGACGCCGTCCCCGCGCCGTGAGGCGCGGCGGGTGGGGGTGATGTCGCGGCTCAAAACCCCTCCCCCAGCCCCTCCCCACGGCGGTTTGCGATTATGGGAAGCCCATAATCGCAAACTTACACCGTGGAGAGGGGAGCGGGGAGATTTTCCCCCGGGTCGTTTAGTGTCCACATCCCTGCCCCTGCCGCGGGGTTTATTGCCGTGGACCTGTCTCTCGCCGGGTTGCGGCGCGGCATGCACGGGGTTTCGCCTCGACCCACCTCTCGCGCGAACCCGCCTCCCGCAGCGCCGCCGGTAGGGGCAGCCCGCCGTCCTGGTGATAAAATGGGGGAGTCTGAACGCTCGATCCGGCTGTCTGCTCTCAGGAGGGATGCACTGGTGAAAAAGCCGCTCCTCATTTTCCTGCTTGCCCTGGCGGCGCTGCTGCTGGTCTGTTGCAGCCCGGCTCCCACGGGCGGGACCGCCGCCCCCACGCCCGCCGCGCAGCCCTCTTCCACCGCGCCGGGCGCCCCGCCCGCACCCCCCACACCTCCCGCTCCGGCCCCCACCCTGCCCCCGCGCGCCACCCCGGACCCGGCCCTGGTCGGCACCGTCTCCGCCGCCTCGCAGCCGCAGGTGATCGAGACCGCCATCTCGCCCGACGGCGGCTGGCTGGCCCAGGTGGTGCGCTACGAGTGCACCCCTGCCGGCGAGGGAGAATCCTACGCCTACGAACAGCTCCTGGTGGGCGAGAACAGCCCCGCCGCCGATCCGGTCGTCATCGCCGAGCAGCTCCAGGCCTGCGGCGGGCTGGGGGCATTCGGGCTGGGGAATCTGCTCTGGGCCCCGGAAAGCGCTTACCTCTATTATTCGGAGGCGCGCCAGGGCCAGCCGGACGGCCAGCCCTGCTTCTGGGAGCCCTCCCTCATTCGCTACGCGGTGGACGGCGGCGAATCGCAGGCGCTCAGCCCCGGGCCACTCTCCCCCGATGGGCGCACGCTGGTGCTGCGCGAGGGCGGCGACCTGGTGCTGTGGGACCTGGACCGGGGCGAGAGCGGGCGCTTCTCCCCCGCCGTCCCCGGCCTCTTTATCGTTCAGGCTGCCTGGAGCGAGAGCGGGGACACCCTGCTGCTGCTCTTCCACGACACCCCGGACTGCTCCAACCCGGGGAAATCTTATCTCATCCGCGCCACCCTGCCCGGGCCCGACCAGGAGGTGCTCCTGGAATCGGAGACGCCCGCCTTCACCAGCTTTACCTGGGAATCTGCCGCTATTGTGCTGCTCAACGGCACGGACGGCGGGCGCTGGCGCTACAATCTGCAGACGGGCGCGTTGGAGGCCCTGAGCTGAGGAGAGCACGGCATGGCGGAGAACCCCAGACGCAGCGAGATCTTCCCCGGGCTGCGGGTGCGGATTGTGGAAAAGCAGAACCAGCCCAGCGGCCGCCTGACCGAGGGCGTGGTGGCGCGCATCCTGACCCGCAGCCCCGCCCACCCTCACGGGATTAAGGTGATGCGGGAGGACGGGCGGGTGGGGCGCGTGCAGTCCATCGTCGGCCCGGGAAAGGAGGCGGGATGAACCTGCCCCAAACCCTCACCCTGGAGGGCGAGCACGCCCGGCTGGAGCTGGCGCGCCTGCTGGCGCGCCGTCTGGAGCGCCTCTCGGCGGACTCGCTCTGGGCGCGGCGCGCTTCCGGGGCCCGGGGCGAGCTGCTTAAGCTGCTGGAGGAAGAGGGGGAGGGCCTCCCCGCCGAGCCGGGCGCCCGCCGGGCTTATTTCGCCCGCCTGCAGGCCAGCATGGACTGGGGTTTTTCGCTGCTGGCGCGGGCGGCGCGGGAGTACGACCCGCCGGACCTGTAGCCCATCACCGCTGAGAGAATCAGAAAAGCAGCGGGGGGGGGGACAGCGCCCCCCCCCCC
>JAEWYL010000350.1 GCA_023395675.1 Chloroflexota bacterium
CCGGGGATGTCGCGCTATCTCATCAACCAGATCGAGGAGATCGAAAATATCGAGGTGCGCACGCGCACGGTGGTGGTCGAGGCGCACGGGAATAATCGCCTGGAGGCGGTCACCACCTGCGACCTGGATACCGGGGAGCAAACCAGGGTCCCCGCCGCGGCCATGTTCATCTTCATCGGCATGGCCCCGCACACTTCCCTGGTGGAGGGCCTGGTCGAACGTGACAGCGCCGGGTTTATTCTGACCGGCCCGGACCTGATTAAAAACGGGAAGCGCCCCAGGGGCTGGACTCTCAAGCGCGACCCCTACTACCTTGAAACCAGCATACCGGGCATCTTCGCCGCCGGAGACGTGCGCCACCGCTCGATCAAACGCGTGGCCTCCGCTGTGGGCGAGGGTTCGATCGCCGTGGCCCTGATGCACCAGTACCTGCGGACCGTGTAATGATTTATTCTTTCTTAAGGAAAGTGCCGCTATTTTCCGGCCTGGAAGACGACGATCTGGCGCGTCTGTGCGAGATGGTCGAAGAGGTGCGTCTGAAGGCAGGGGAGGAACTTTTCCCCGAGGGCAGCATCGGCGACCAGGCCTATATCATCAAGGACGGGCAGCTCGAGATCCTCAAGTCCTCTGCAGGCCGGACGGTGCTCCTGGCGGTGCGCGGCTCTGGCGATGTGATCGGGGAGATGTCGCTGCTGGAATCCTCCCCCCGCTTTGCCACGGTGAAGGCGAAAACTGACGCGCTGCTGTTGGCGATCAGCCACAAGCAGTTGGAGATGCTGATGGAGAGCAGCCCTTCCGCGGCTCGCGCCATGCTCTACACTGTCACTTCGCGCTTCCGCTCCTCCGAGCTGGCCCTGCGCCAGAGCGAGCGTATGGCCCAACTCGGCACCCTCACCGCGGGCATCGCCCACGAGCTGAACAACCCGGCCGCGGCCGCCCAGCGCGGCTCCGACCAGCTCCGCCAGGCAACCGGGGAGCTGCAGGCCGCCCATTTTCGCCTGGCCGCGCTCTCCCTCACGGCGGAGCAGATGGACACCCTCATGGAGCTGGACAGCCTGGCTCGCGAGCGCGCCGCCCAGCCCGTCAACCTGGATTCGCTGAGCCGCAGCGACCGGGAAGGGGAGCTGGAAGACTGGCTGGCCTCACAGGGGGTGGAAAACGCCTGGGAGCTTTCCCCGGTGCTCGTGAACCTGGGCTACGAGCCGGACCAGCTCCAGATGCTCAAGGAGCGCTTCTCCGCGGCCCAGCTTCCCCAGGTGATCGTCTGGCTGGGGGCCACCTACTCCATCTATAACCTGCTCGAGGAGATCCACCAGGGGGCGGAGAGGATCTCCGAGACGGTTAAGGCCCTGAAGACCTATGTCTACCTGGACCAGGCGCCTATGCAGTCTGTGGACATCCACACCGGGCTGGACAATACCCTGGTCATGCTGCGCGGGAAGCTCAAGGGCGGCGTGACCGTGAAGCGCGACTACGCCCCCGACCTGCCCCGCATCCTGATCTTCGGCAGCGAGCTCAACCAGGTCTGGACCAACATCCTCGATAACGCCATTGACGCCATGGACGGGCACGGCGAGATCACCATTGTGACCCGCAAAGAGGAGCCCTGGCTGGTGGTGGAGATCAGCGATAACGGACCGGGCATACCCGAAGAAATCCAGGGGAAGATTTTTAGCCCGTTTTTCACCACGAAGCCGGTAGGCAAGGGGACCGGGCTGGGTTTGAATATCTCTTACAACATCATTCACAAGAACAGCGGGGAGATCAAAGTCTTCTCCCGCCCCGGACGCACCAGTTTTCAGATCAAGCTTCCGCTGGATTATGAAGCCGTGCAGTCCGGAAAGGAGCCCATTGTGCTGAACCCCATCCCGGATGACAGCCGCTTGAGAGAGATCCTGGAGCGCACGCATACCATCGCGGTGGTGGGCATGTCGGACAGCGGCGAGCGGCCCAGCCATACCGTACCGGCCTACCTGCAGCGGCACGGCTACCGCATCATCCCAGTCAATCCAAAACTACGCGAGTCCCTGGGAGAGCAGGCCTATCCCGATCTGAAATCCGTGCCCATCCCGGTGGACCTGGTCTTGATCTTTCGCCGCAGCGAGACGGTGCCGCCCATCGTGGCCGATGCCATTGAGATTGGGGCCAGGACGGTCTGGATGCAGGAGGGTATCCTGCACGAAGGCGCGGCCCGCGCCGCCCGGGATGCGGGTTTGGACGTGGTCATGGATACCTGCCTGCGCTCCACCCACAAACGCTTGAAAGGCGGCTGACGTGTTCCTTTACCTGCTCTTCGCCCATTTCATCGCCGATTACCCGCTGCAGACCGATTGGGTGGTAAAGAACAAGCAGCGGCTGGAGATCCTGCTGCTGCACGTGGGCACGCATTTTGTCGTCATGCTGGCGGTCACCGCGCCCCACACCCTGCGGCTCTGGCCCTACCTGGCGGTCCTGACCGGCGTGCACTTTTTTATTGATGTGTGGAAGAACTGGATGTATAAGGTCCGCCCAGCCTGGGTGGTCTGGCCCTACATCGTGGACCAGGTCTTTCACTGGATCTCGATCGCGCTGGTGGCCGCCTGGATCGAACGCGCTGCCCCCTCCGCGACGCCCTTTCTCCCTCCCCGGGTGGTCATCTTCGCCCTCGGCTATCTCCTGGTCACTTACGTCTGGTTCGTGAGTGAGCGCATCCTGGCGCACGCAGCCCCGGAGTACCGCAAGGAGGTCGTCTGCCAGCTCTGGCAGCGCATGGCGGCCCGGGCTGCCTGGTTCAGCGTATTCCTGCTTCTGTTTGGACTGCTCCCCGGGCTGCTTTCATCCGGGGCGGCCGCCGCCCTGGTCCTGCCCCAGCCTTACAGCAGCGGGAAATATCGCTGGCGGGCTCTGCTGACCGACGTCAGCGTCGCCCTGTTCATCGCGCTCCTGGTGCAGGCCTGGCTGAGAGGGCTGGCTGCCGGCTGATCCTTTGCAGTTCACCTCACCCCGGGCGCAGGGAATGGGGTCATTTCCGTCCAGCAGTCCAGGGTGCGCTCCAGATACCTTTCTTTGCACAGGTGGCGCTGGAGCTTTCCGCTGGAGGTCTTCGGCAGGCTGCGCGGACGAACCAGCAGGATATCGTACGGCCTCAGCTCGTGGCGGGCGGCTACTGCTGCGGCGATCTCCATGCGCACCTGCTCGGCTTGAAACCCCGGACACCCGCCGTTATTCCCGCTGTACTCGGCGACCACCACCAGTTTCTCCTGGTGGTTGGCTTCCACCGAGAAGGCTGCGCACCCTCCCGGGCGAAGATCCGGGTGACAGCCCTCGACGGAGGCCTCGATATCGTCCGGGTAATAATTGCTCCCCTCGATAATCAGCAGGTCCTTCAGACGCCCGGTGACGTATAGTTCGCCGGCCTGAAATATCCCCAGGTCCCCGCTGCGTAAAAACGGTCCCGCGCCGCTGTCCGCCAGGTAGGCGTCGAATACCGCCTCGCTCTCGGCCTCGTGATTGCAGTAGCCCCGGGCCCCGCTCGGCCCGGACAGCCAGATCTCCCCGGGGCAGCCCTCCGGCACGGGGCGGCGCGTCTGCGGGTCGACGATCAGCACCCGCTGGCTCGCCGGGCCTGGCCCGCAGCTCACCGGAGGGTTTTCTTGCAGGCTGCTCCTGATTGGCCCTGCCTGGCTCTGCAGGCCGGTGGGCCGGCCTCCGGAGGGGGCGCTTTTCTTCTGTAGCGGAGCGCCGGCGACGAACAGGGTCGCCTCCGCCAGGCCGTAGCAGGGGAAGAAGGCCTCTCGCCGGAAACCGCAGGGGGCAAAAGCCTCGCTGAACCGTTCCAGCGTTTCGGCTCGCACCCGCTCGCCGCCGTTGAAAGCCACTTCCCAGCAGCTCAGGTCCAGGCGCGCCTTCTGCTCTGCGGTCACCTTGCGGATGCAGAGTTCGTAGGCGAAGTTGGGCCCGCCGCTGACCCGGCCCCGGTAGCGCGAGATCGCTTCCAGCCAGCGTACCGGCCTCTGTAAAAAGGACATGGGCGACATCAGCGCGCAGTGAATGCCCTGGTATACCGGCTGGAGCAGCCCGCCGATCAGGCCCATATCGTGATATGGGGGCAGCCAGAGCACGCCCGAGCCGGGCGCGCCCGCCCCAAAAGCCTGTTCGATCAGCCGCGCGTTGTGCAGCAGGTTTCCGTGGGTCACTTTTACCCCGCGCGGCGTGCGGGTGGTCCCGGAGGTGTACTGCAGGAGGGCCAGGTCACCCGCCTCCAGGGGCGGTTCCTGCCAGCCGTACTCCACCCCGCCTGTCACCGTATCGGTCGCCATCCACTGCAGAGCGCCGAGATTAGGAGCCCGGTTGAACAGTACCTCGGCCAGGGCCAGGATGGGGGAGGTGGTGAGCACCACGGTGGCCTGCGAGTCATCCAGGATGGCCTGCAGCCGGGGCAGGGTCCGGTCCAGCCGGACCGGGTCCGGGGGGTAGGCCGGTACGGCGACCACCCCGGCATACAGGCACCCGAAGAACCCGGCGATATAGCTGAGGCCCGGGGGATAGATCAGCAGGGCCCGCTCACCGGGGGCGGCAAAGCACTGCAGCAGCGCGGCGATGGCGCGCGCCTGCCGGTCCAGCTCCTGGTAGCTGATCCCGATTTCGTCAATCTCACCATCCAGTAAAAATGTGAACGCCCGCCGGTCCGGCTGCTTTCTCCCCCTCCACTTTAAAATATCCACAAAACTGCGGGCTTCCCGCTCCAGCCGGCTCATCGTTTCGATGATGCGCGGTTCCTGGCGCGGTAAGAATACGCCAGCGGTAGGGCCTGGCTTATGGCGTTGAAGATTGCGCATGATGTAGGTGTCCTTGTTTTTCAACGGCCTGTACGCCTACCAATTTAACACAAAGCGGCGGATTCTGACTTTGGAAGTTTTGTAGAATTCTTTAGAATCTTTAAGAACTTCATGATCTTCCCTCACCCCTCTCCAACTGCAGAAGACCAACGTTAAGAAAAAGCGGGATCAGGCGCCATGCTGGCGCCAGATACCGCTTCCGCATACATTCG
>JAEWYL010000351.1 GCA_023395675.1 Chloroflexota bacterium
ACACCAACACCGAAGCGGCCTACAACCGCATCATGAACGCCAACATGGCCGAAGAGCAGGTGAACGCCAGCAAGTACCAGATCCTGCAGCAGACTTCCACCACCATGCTGGCCCAGGCCAACACGGCTCCGCAGTTCCTGCTCTCCCTCTTCCGCTAACCGGGGTTCTTCCCCACCACTCCATGCTCAATCTTTGGCCGCCCCTCCGGGCGGCCAATTTCTTTAATAATCAAATAGCCCCGGTTTTTTTCGAATATGGGGATGGACAGCTTCGCAGCCAATCTCCATATTCCTGTTTTTTACGCGTTTTTTACGCCGCGACGGTTAAGCAGGCCTGGTTTTTGACGATAACGAGCACAGAACCTGTTGTGCGGACCTTCGGAGAGAGAAAATGACCACTATCGGCAACCTGGACGGTTATTTCATCAGCCTGATCAACAACCTCATGCAGCTCGAGCGGCAGCCGGTCGAGCGGTTGAGAAAAGAACGCGACACGGTTGACCAGACTCGGGCCGCTTATAACGATGTCAGCTCGAAGCTAAACGACCTGCAGGACAAAGTTCAGGCCCTGATCTCTTCGGAGGCATTTTACGATCTGTCCACCAGCCGTTCCACCTCGGTCATTAACCGGCCGGCGGAGAGCACCATTCTTTCGGCCACAGCCAGCTCCAGCGCCGTCCCGGGCCAGTACGACGTGTCGGTCACCCGCCTGGCCAGGGCTGAACGCCGGGCCTCAACCGCCCAGAGCAGCATCGACGCCGCCCTGGGGATGGCCGGGACCTTCTGGCTGGGCGGGCACGGAACCGCAGCGGTGAGCGGCGGCAGCGCGAATGTGGCTGCAGGCGGAACTGCAGCGGTGGGCGCCGGGCTGCGGGAGCTGGGTGCGGGTGATTATAAGGTGGAGATACGCTCTTACGAAGGGAAGCTCCAGTTCCGGCTGAAGGACTCCGGCGGGAATGCCGTGGCTGTGGATAACAAAACCACAGACGACGACAGCCTGACGAGCGGCTGGCAGGACCTGGCCCCCGGTGAGAGCTTCGATACGCGGCGCGGCTTCACCCTCGCTTTCGGCGAGACTCCTGTCCCCGGCGAGACCACCATTACATACCAGGCCGCCGGCGTCCAGGTCGAAATTAAGCCGGAGGACACCCTGATCGGGATCGCGAAGAAGCTCAACGCGGCGGTCCAGCCCGAGGGCCGCGAGCTGAAGGCCAGCGTGGTCGGCAAGCAGCTCGTGCTCACCGCCGGCCGCACCGGCACGCTGAACACCCTGGAATTCTACAGCGAAAATTTGGAAGCCCTGGGTGATTTCGAGACGATCCAGACGGCCCAGGATGCGGAGTTTTCAGTGAACGGCATTCAATTCACCGGACGGCAGAGCAACACGAACCTGACCGACGTGATCCACGGCATTACGCTCAATCTGGCGGAAGATGCCGAGGGCAAGCAGGCCTCCCTGGTGGTAAATGAAGACTTCGACGCCGCCAAAAAGGCAGTGGAGGCCTTTGTCGATAAGTTCAACGAGATCAACACTTACCTGGCGCTGAAAACCAGCGTCGAGAAAGTGGGCGAGCGCGAATACCAGCGCGGTATCCTGGCTGATGAATCCATTTTCTCCGATCTGCGCATCGGCATGCTGGATGTCTTTTCCAGGAACGCCCCGGTGTCCGGGCGCTACAAGAGCCTGCGCGACCTGGGGCTGGAGCTGGGCGACGACCTCTCCATCAGCTTCAGCGATACTTCCAAGTTCGAGAACGCCCTCAAAGACAACCGCCAGGATGTGGTCGCCCTGCTGGACAGGGTGATGCGGGACTTCGACTCGCAGCTGGCTCGCTTTACCGGCGACAGCGGCTACCTGGACGGCGCCATCGACTCTTACGTGGACCGCCTGTCGGAAATTGATGGCGAGATCAAAGACCTGGATGCACGGCTGGTCGAGAGAGAGCAGTACTACGTCAACCAGTATTCGCAGCTGCAGGTCCAGCTGCTCAGCATGACTTATTCACAGCAGATGTGGTCCGGTATTTACAACAGCCTCAACCGCGCTATGTAGACCCGGATACGAGAGCAAAACCAGGCGGACCCGGCACCCATGCAGGAAACGGCGCAACCGCCTCGCATAAAGAGCAGGAGCTACGTAGTTCAGGGATGAGTGTGAGGGTTTTTGTGCGGGCGCAGCCCCGGAAAACACTCACCTCCCTCTAACTGCAAAAGTGCTGAAGAGAATCAAGAGAGCATTGCGAACACCTTGAGTTCTCGGGCAAGGAGGCCCGAGCTCTGAATGGAGGGAACCAAAATGGATACGGTAGTACATTCCATCTCCGGAATTGATCTGCACAAGACAGATCCCTTCCAGACGGCCCGGCCCGCTCCCGAAATTCAGGGACCGGCGCTCCAACAGGCCGCTGCCGCCAGGGCTTCCGCTGCACCGGAAGCAGCCCCGGAAACGAAAACCGAGGACACACCCAGGCAGCCGGCGACCCACCCCGATATCAGCTTACGTTTCCAGGTGGATGAGGAAACCCAGGACGTCACCCTGCTGATCCTGGATAAGAACACACGCGAGGTCATCCGCTCGATCCCGCCCGATGAGATGAACAAAATCGGCCCGGGCGAGCTGCTGGAGCTCTTTACCTGAGCGCTCGCTTTCGAGTACGGCCTCCGGTCACAGCAGGCTGCGTGCGGCGTCCTCCGTCGCCGCACGCAGTCTGCAGGCCGTGTAAACGCAGGCGTCCAGCCGCTGGTTTTATGGATTTTTTACGTCTTCGAGCGCTTCAGTTTCACCGGACAGTTCCGATAACAGGGTAGAAACAGCAAGAACCTATCCAAACCAATAAATTGTTCTGGTGGTGGGCAGGATAGCGGAGCCGCCCAGGACAGCAGCAAGACCAGAATTCGGATAGTTACAAATTGCACTGGAAACCGGTGAAAAGCGGAAGACAAGGAGAGAAGGATGATCCACAAAGCTTATGGAACGCAAGAGTATCGTAATCAGGATGTGATGGGCGCCAGCCCGATCCATCTCGTTGTGATGGCCTACGATGTTGCCATCAACGCCTGCGAGCAGCAAGATTTCAGCAAGGCCATCAAGGCCATCAGCCTGCTCCGGGACGCCCTGAACTTCGATTATCCAGAAGCAGCCGTAGGTCTCTTTCGCCTGTATAACTGGTGCCTGGACTGCATCCGCGAGGGTGAATACCCGCAGGCGCTGCATACGCTCCGGGAGCTGCGCGAGGCCTGGTATACGGTTGAAAAACGCCTCTCCCCCGCCCCGGTGCAGGTCGCCCCTGCATACAACAGCATGCCCGCCATGGCTCGGGCCGCTTGAGGGACACGCACAGACTTTTCACCTGAGGTAAGCGGCGAAGCCGCTCACAGCTAAATAACCCCTCACAAAGGGATGACCAGGCCGGAACAAGCTCCCGCCTGGTGATCCCTTTTCGTCTTAACCCAACCTTCACGCATTTTTTATTCTCCCTTCACTCCAGGTTTACAGACCCCATACGGCGAATCTGCTAGGATTCAAGGAAGAAACGGGCGGCGAATCGAAACGCCGCGCACTTGATGACTCAAGCAGAGGTGTACAGCATGAGCTTCTGGGACACTTTACGGATCGGTTCTTCCGCACTATCGGCCCAACGCCTGCGGCTGGACCTGATCGCGAACAATATCGCCAACGCTGAGACCACCCGCACCGAGGCAGGCGGCCCCTACCAGCGCCAGGATGTGGTTTTCTCGGAGCAGTCGGACAACTCCTTCCTGCCGCATTTCATCCAGGCCCGCCGGAATTCGGGCGAGGCCCCCGGCACGGGCAGCTCTGGGGTGAACGTTGCCGCGATCGTGACGGACCCGGAACCGGGCCCGCAGATTTACGACCCTTCCCATCCAGACGCAGACGAGAACGGGTACGTCACCTATCCGAACGTCAACCTGGTGGTTGAGATGACCAATATGCTCTCCGCCACCCGTTCGTATGAAGCCAACCTGAGCGTGATCGAAGCTGCGAAGCGCATGGCGCTCAAAGCGCTCGAGATCGGCCGCTAGTCCACTGCAAGGATAGAAAGAAGCGAAAATGGAAATTTCCGATCTTCAACCTTCCTCCTCCCTGAGCATCGGCAAGCTGGGCGGCCGGACTCAAGTGGAAAGCCCTACCCGGCAGATCGGGCAGACCTTCGCCCAGGCGCTGGACGGGCTGAGCCAATCGCAAAATGAGAGCGACAGCCTGATCCAGCAGCTGGCCGCCGGCGAAAATGTGGACCTGCACCAGGTCATGATCGCGGCCGAGGAGACGGACATCAACTTTCGCGTCGCCATGGCAATCCGGGACCGGTTGGTCGAAGCCTACCGGGAGATTAACCGGATGGCGGTATAGCAGGCGCGGCGGGTTCATTTATTGAGACAGTAGAACGGTATTATGAATAAACTTCGTGAACAGCTTTCGAAATTCTGGGGTAGCCAGAGCCTGGGCCAGCGCATCGTCCTGATTGTCCTGGTGGGGACGGGCGTGGTCTTAATTCCGCTTTTCCTGGTGTGGGCCAGCACGCCGACTTATGCGGTGGCTTTCAGCGGGTTGAGTGAAGCGGACGCGGGTTTAATCGTCGAAAAGCTGAACGAAGGCGGCATTAATTACCAGCTGCGCAGCAGCGGTACGATCCTGGTGCAGTCGGATCAGGTGTACGATGTGCGCCTGCAGATGGCGCGCGAGGGCCTGCCCGAGGGCGGGACGGTCGGTTTTGAGCTCTTTAACGGCAATACACTGGGGATGACCGAGTTTACCCAGCGCGTCAACTACCAGCAGGCGCTGGAGGGGGAGCTCGAGCGCACCATAGGCAGCCTGGAAGCGGTGGATGTGGTGCGGGTGCACGTGGTGACGCCGGAAAAATCCCTGCTCTCCAGCGATCAGGCGCCCACCACTGCCTCCATCACCATCAAGCAGAAGGCAGGCGGCCGCCTGGACATGGCCCAGGTGCGCTCCATTACCCACCTGGTCGCCAGCAGTGTAGAGGGGCTGGACCCCGAAAATGTGGTGGTGGTGGACGTGAACGGCACCCTGCTGGCAAGCGGCGAGCAGAACCAGGAGGGCGCTTCCCTGGCCCAGAGCGATACCCGCCGCAGTGCGGAGGTCCAGGCTGCAGACGAGCTGAAAGGGCGGGTGCAGGACCTGCTCGACCAGGCCCTGGGTCCGAACAAATCCGTGGTGCAGGCCAGCGTCATTCTGGATTGGACCGAGCGCGAGACCACGACCCAGTCCTTCCAGCCCAACCCGGAAGCCGTGCGCAGCTCTACCGAGGTCACCGAGACCTACACCACCACCAACGGCACCATCGCCGGCATCCCGGGAGCCACCACCAACCTGCCGCCGGCAGGCGAGGGGATCACCGGATCAGACGGGACCACGGCTTACAACCGGTCGGAGAAGACCACCAACTACGAGATGACCCAGGTGGAATCGCGAGAGGTGCTGGCCCCGGGAAAGGTCGAGCGCATCTCGGTCTCTGTCCTGGTGGACGGCGTGACCGACCCGGCGAAGCTGGCCTCGCTGAAGGCTGTGATCAACGCCGCAGCCGGGATCGACGAAACCCGGGGAGATATCCTGGCGGTGGAATCCCTGGCCTTCGACCGCTCCTATTACGAAACTCAGGCGGCAGATCTGGATGCGCAGGACGAGCAGAACATGTACTTCCGCATCGGGGAGGCCGTGGCTGCCGGACTGCTCCTGCTGCTTTTGCTCTGGTACGTGCAGCGCCTGTTGAAGAATCTGCGCCTGGCTTCGGCGAAGGATTGGGCGCCGGTTCTGAAGCCTGCCCCGGAGATGGCGCTGGCGACCGGCCTTCCGGCAGGCAGGAATGGGGCTCCGCAGCTCAGCACCCCCATGGAGAACGACTCCATTCCTCAAATTGAACAAACCCTGGCGAAGGCCATGGCAAACCAGCCGCCCGCTCCCCCGCCGGCTCCCGAGCCCGCCCGCCCGGTTGTGAATTATCAGCTTCCTCAGGTGGAGCAGACTCCTTTTTCGGAGGAATACAAGCAGCTCCAGGACTATATTGACGAGCTGGCCGATCAGGATGCGACCACCCTGGCTGAAATCGTCCAACTATGGTTGAGCGAGGATGAGCGCCAAAATGGGTGATATCAAGCAGACCGGGTTGTACAAGGCGGCTGTCATGCTGCTCTGCCTGGGCGTCGAGCGCTCTTCCGGGGTGCTGCAGTACCTGGGGGAGAGCGAATTGGAGCGGGTCTTGCTGGCGGTCAGCGAGCTGGGCAGCGTCTCCAACGACGTGCGCGCCGAAGTGCTGGAGGAGGCCTTTACCCTGGCCAGCGCCCACAACACCATGCTGGCCGGTGGGGTCGAATACTCCCGCCAGCTCCTGGCGCGCACGGTCGGCCCCCGGCGCGGGGCGGAGATCCTGGAGCGCATCTCGGCCAGCCAGCAGCTCTCTTCCTTCGAGATCCTGCGCAGCGCCGACCCCGAACAGGTCGCCGGGCTGCTGGGCGAGGAACACCCCCAGACGATCGCCCTGGTGCTCTCCTACCTGGAGGCCAAGCTGGCAGCCGATATCCTCACGCATATGCCGGATGATCTGCAGGTGGAGGTGACCCTGCGCCTGGCGAAGATGGAGAGGGTCTCTCCGCACGTGGTGGACGTGATCGAGCGCGGGCTGAAGCACAAGCTCTCGGGCGTAATCAGCGTGGCCGGTTTCCGGGAGACGGGTGGGGTGGCCTTCCTGGTCAAAATGCTCAACCAGGTGGACCGCGGTGTGCAGAAGACGATTTTCGACTCCCTGGAACCGATCAGCCCGCAGCTGGTGGAAGAAATCCGGGCCAATATGTTCACCTTCGACGACCTGGTCAAACTGGATGATCACAGCATCCAGCGAGTCCTGCGCGACGTCAATAAGCAGGACCTGGCCCTGGCGCTGAAAGGTGCTCCCGAGAAGGTCCGGGAGCAGATTTACCGCAACCTGTCCACCCGCGCCCGCGAGACCCTGCAGGACGAAGTCGAGATTCTCGGGCCCCAGCTTGCCAAGAACGTGTATGCCGCCCAGCGCCGGATTGTGGATATCGTCCGGGTCCTGGAAGAGAAGGAAGAGATTGTGATTGCCGGCGGTGGAGCGGACTATGCCATCATCTCCTAGTGTGATCAAACCGGGTGAGGGCGGCGCCGCTATCCGCAGCTGGCAGCCCGGCATGCTGAACCGCGAGCCCGAATATCCCGGCGGCGGGAAACCTCCCTTCGTCCCGGGCTCCGCGCCGGTCTCCCTGCCTGAAGAGCCGCGCGAGCTGCCTGCCTTCGAACCGGTGTTCAAAACGGGCGGCTCCGCCGGGACTCCGGCTGCAGCCGGCTGGCAGCCGTTGGACTTCAGGCGCCTGGCGCTTGATCCGGCGGTTGTTTCTTCCTCGCCCGGGCCTGAACCGGGAGCGGCGGGCGCCCAAAGACCGGACTCCAGGTTGGAATACCGGGCCTGGCAGCCGGCGGAGCTGGAGCTGCCTGCTCCGGAACCCCGGCGGGATAACAACCAGGTCGCAGAGGGCGGCAGCTCGCTGCTGGAGGCTGCCCGCGCCCAGGCAGATGAGCTGCTGACCGAAGCCCGCGCCCGCGCAGCCGCGCTCCTGGCGGAGGCGGAGGCCCGCGCGGCAGAGATCATAGGCCAGGCGGAAAGCCAGGCCGGAGCCATGGCCCGCCAGGGCTATGCAGAAGGGATGGCGGCCGCAAACGCCGAAACTGCAGAGCTGCTGCACACCGTGACGGCCATGACGGCCGAGGTGAACACCTGGCGCGAGGAGATGTTCGCCCAGGGTGAATTGATGATGCTGCGGCTGGTGATCGAAATTGCCCAGACCATCTTTGGCGATGGCCTGCCCCTGGACCCGGAAACCCTGGGGGCGGCTTTCTCCCGGGCGCTCTCCCAGGCAAAAACCCTGGGCGACCTGCGCATTTATGTCCATCCGGAGGACGCGGAAGCTCTCGGCCCCGAGTGGATGAAGCAGCAGAGCGCGATCAGCGGGCAGAGGATCGAGCTGGTCCCCTCCGACATCATCAAGCGGGGCGGGTGCTTCATCGAAGGCGATTACGGCACCGTGGATTCCCGGGTGGAATCGCAGCTCAAGCTCGTCCAGGATACGCTCCTGGCCACGCAGGCCGCTTCCCAGGCCGCCTCGCAGGCCGAAACGCACCGGACGCAGCCAGCGTTGGAGGCGGCAGCCCCGGCGGATGAAATGCAGGCCGGCGAACCGGACCCGGCGCCGGAGGTGGAGGCATGACGGCCGCGCCGCAGCCCGATCTCACCCGCTATCACCTGGAGCTCAGCCGCCTGAACCCCATCCGGCTTTCCGGGCGCGTGGTGCAGGTGGTCGGCCTGACCATCGAAGCCACGGGGCTGGATTGCCAGATCGGCGAAGTGTGCGAGATCCACACTCAGGGCCAGGGCAAGCTGATCTGCGAGGTGGTGGGTTTCCGCCAGAACCGCACGCTGCTGATGCCCCTGGGTGAGATGCAGGGCATCCAACCTGGGAGCCCCATCCTCCCGCTGCGCACCGCTTTCCGCGCTCCGGTCAGCCCCACGCTGCTGGGCCGGGTGCTGGACGGCATGGGGCGGCCCATTGACGGGCTCGGCCCGCTTGAGAAAATCGGCACCGCGCCCACTTACAACGCCGCGCCCCACCCGCTCAACCGCCAGCCGATCACCGAGCCGCTGGTGACCGGCGTCCGGGCCATAGACGGGATGCTCACCTGCGGCAAGGGCCAGCGCATCGGCATCTTTGCCGGCTCGGGGGTGGGCAAATCCACCCTGATGGGCGCGATCGCCCGCAGCTCAAAGGCCGACGTCAGCGTCATCGCCCTGATCGGCGAGCGCGGGCGTGAGGTCCAGGAATTCATTGATCGCGACCTGGGCCCGGAAGGCCTGGAACGCTCGGTGGTGATCGTCTCCACCTCCGACCAGCCGGCCCTGGTGCGCCTGAAGGCGGCCTGGGTGGCTACCACCATCGCCGAATACTTCCGCGACCAGGGCCAGGACGTGACTTTCCTGATGGACTCGGTCACCCGCTTTGCCATGGCCCAACGCGAGGTCGGGCTGGCGATTGGAGAGCCCCCGGCGAGCAAGGGATACACCCCATCGGTGTTCGCCCTGATGCCCAAGCTGCTGGAACGGGCGGGGACGGGCGAAAAGGGCTCCATCACCGGGTTTTATACCGTGCTGGTCGAGGGCGACGATTTCAACGAGCCGATCTGCGACGCGGCGCGCGGGATTCTGGACGGGCATATCCTGCTCAGCCGCCAGCTGGCCGCCCGCAACCACTATCCTGCCATTGACGTCCTGGGCAGCATCAGCCGTGTGATGCCGGCGGTGACCACGCCCGAGCACCGCGCCCGCGCCGCCCAGGTGCGCAAGCATATGGCCACATACGAGAAAGCGCGCGATCTGGTGAATATCGGCGCTTATGTGAACGGCTCCGATGCCGAGATTGACGCAGCCCTGGCCGCGCTGCCTGCTATCAACGCCTTTTTGCAGCAGGGCAAAGAGTTCACTCCTTTCGAACAGACCGAGCGAGCGCTGGGTGAGATCAGCGCCGGTTAAGGACGAAGAACCTTTCATTTGGAGAAGCGATAAGCATGGCGCCGAAATTTACCCTTCAATCCGTTTTAGACTTTCGACACAGCCGGGTGGAAGCCCTTGAGATCGAACTGGGGAACGCCATCCAGGCGCACCAGCGGGGGCTGACTTTTCTGGATGCGCTGGTGGACAGCCAGGCGCGCATCTATTCCCAGATGACTGAATGCCAGCAGGGAGAGATTGACCTGTTCCTGATCTACCGCATGCAGGCCAGTTTGAAAATGGTCAACGACCGCATCGAGAAACAGGCGGCCCTGGTGGACGAGCTGGCTGCGCAGGTGGAGCTCAAGCGTATCGAGCTGGTCACAGCCAGGCAGGAAGAAGAAGCCCTGGAAAAGCTGTGGGAGAAGGAGCGCGAGCGCTACCAGGCCGAGCAGGCGCAGATTGAGAGCCGGACGCAGGATGATATTTATATCGCCCGCGCTTACCACAGCACCCTGGGCGCAGCGTAGAGGCAGGATATCTTGATCGATAACTCAATCTTCGCTTCCAAAATGCAGGAGGCCATGTTCCGCCTCATCCAGGCCCTGGTTGACCGTCTGGGCGACGGCGCTCAGAACCGGACCGCGGAGGGTGAAACTGCCGGGGCTGCCGGGCAGCGGGCGGAGGCGTTGGCCGCGGAAGCCGGCGACCTGCCGGGGAATTTCGATGACCTGATTCGCAAGGCCGCCTCCCGCTACGACGTGAACCCGCAGCTGGTGGCCGCGGTGATCCGGGCCGAGTCCAACTTTAACCCGAAAGCGGTCTCCTCCGCAGGGGCTAAAGGCCTGATGCAGCTCATGCCCGCCACTGCAGCCGGGCTGGGCGTATCGAACCCGTTCGACCCGGCGGAGAATATCGATGGGGGCGTGCGCCTGCTGCGCCAGCTCCTCAACCGCTATGATGAGGACGTCTCGCTGGCTCTGGCGGCTTATAACGCTGGGCCCGGCGCGGTGAACCGCTACGGGGGCATCCCGCCTTACCGGGAGACCCAGGTATACGTGCAGCGGGTGCTCGGCTATCTGAAGTCGAAATTTGACTGGAGCGCGTGAGAATGAGCGACCTGATTGTCAATGACAGCGCGATGAAAGCGGCGCGCTTCGCCCTGGACGGGCTGGCGCTGCAGCAGGAAGCCATTGGGAGCAACCTGGCGAACGTGGATACCCCCGGCTACCAGGCCCAGACGGTTGATTTCCAATCGGCGTTGAAACAGGCCCTGCAGCGAGATGAAAAGGCCCCGCCTCGCCTGGAAGTCACGAACCCCGGGCATCTGCAAGCAGGGGAAAGGCCGGTGTCCATGCAGACCGTGCTGCGCACGGGGGGCAGCCGGCGCGCCGACGGCAACAATGTGGATGTTGAGGTGGAGATGGCCCAGATGGCGGAAGCCGGGATCTCTTATCAGGCCATCACCCAATTGGTCAGCAAGAAGCTGCTCTTGCTGAAGAATATCGCAGACAGGAGGTAAAAAACCAGTGGAAAATTTGTTTACCCTGGCGGAGCGCAGTCCGGCGCAGGCAGCCGGCCGGACCGCAGCCGCCCATTCACCGCCCGGCGTCCGGGCGAAGACCGGGGAGCCGGAAGGCCCCGGGTTTTCCGAAGAGCTGGAGCGGGCCAGGAAAAGGCAGGCAGAGGAAGAACTGCTGGCCGGGACCGCGGCCCTGAGCGCCATGCAGGCGGGCGAAAACCGGCCCCCGGTTGAGCCCGGACCCCCTGAAGAAGGCGTCCAGGAGGCCGGGACTGCAGAAACCGCGAACTCCGGCTCCCAGACCCCGGTCGAGGACGACCCGGTGCGTGCGCTGCAGGCTGCGGTGGATGGGCAGCTGGCGCAGGCGATGGGAGAGGTCACCGCGGCAGCCGGGCAGGTCGGGGCGCCTCAGACGCCCCAGGAGGGGACGGCGGTCGAAGCCGGGAGTGTTCAGGCGGGGATGCAGCCCGCACCGCTGCCGGAGACAGCCGCTGCGGAGAGTATGACCGCAGCCTCGCAGATGGTTCAGGGCAGCACGCTGGAGAACGGCGAGCAGGCCCAGCCGGTGACGGCAGCCTTCACCCCGCCGCCCAAGACCCCGCCTTCGACGGTAGAGCTGGGCTCGGCAGCCAGCGGGCATCTGCTGGAGAACGACGCCGCTTTGGAGGCGGAAGCGCCGCCCACGGTACAGGAGCCGCTGCCGCAGCCCGCCAGCGAGACGGACCCTGCCGGCCGGACCCCTGCTCTGCAGAGCGCCCGGGATGAAAGCCGGGAGGCAGGCTCCAACACCGGGCAGGAGAACAGCCCGCGGCAGAGCAGCAGCGCTGCCGGGGAGGTCTATGTCGCGGCAGAAAAGAGTGCGCAGGTGAATTCCAAGACCGGAATCCAGGCTGCCGAGCCGGCCCGCATGGCGGAAGCTCAAGAGCCTCAGCTTGCCTCTCAGATCTCCAGGGCGGTCCTGGAGATGACCCGCAGCGGGGAATCGATCCTGCGTCTCCAGCTCTCTCCCGAGCACCTCGGACCCATCACCCTGCAGGTGCTCAACGGGCCCGACGGCCTGCGCGTATGGATGTCTGCAGAATTGCCCGCCACCGCGGCCCTGCTCGAAAGCCGCCAGACGGACCTGCAGGGAACGCTCCAGGTGAACGGGGTGCAGCTTGCCGGTCTGTTCATCGGACAAGACGCTGCCCAGGACCAGGCGGCGAACTGGAACCGCTGGCAGTTCCGCAAGCAGTCTTCTCGCAGTGGAAGCGGCCTGTCGCGCGCCGGCGAAGAGCCGGGAGAGCAGGAAATTCCCCTGCGCCGCATCCAGTCTGAATCGATGGTTGACTATCTGATCTAAAAGGAGAGGCAAATGGCAACTTTTGCAATCAGCAGCAGCGCCAGCCGGCCCGTTCAGAGCGCCGGAGAAAACGGCCAGAGCGGAACGAACGCCGGTGTGTTTGGGGCAGATGGAAGCGAGTTTATGCAGATCCTGCTCGCTCAACTGCGCAACCAGAACCCGATGCAGCCCATGGACGACAACCAGCTGATCGGGCAGATGACCCAGCTCAATTCCCTGCAGGAACTGCAGAAGATCAGCGCCACCCTGGACGGGCTGGCGCAGGTTCTCACCCCGGTGGACGAACCGGAAAACAGCGGGCAGTGAGGCGGCAGGCCGGAATGACTGAGAAAGGAGGCAGCCAATGACAGAACCGCTTCAACAGGTTCAGCGCGCAGGCGGTTATAACGCGCCGCTGCCGGCGCATCCTGCCGGCCAGGTTGCAGGACCCAGCTTTGCCGACACGCTGCGAAAGGTGCAGCAGGGAGAGGAAATCCCTGCACCCGGGAAGAACACGGGGCTGCAGCAGCCCGAACAGGCCCAGGGGAACTATGACCTGCGGTTTTCGAACCACGCTCAGAAGCGCATGCAGAGCCGGGAGATCGCGCTGACAGACGAAGGTCTGTCACGGCTGTCCACGGCTGTGGATAAGGCCGAGCAGCGCGGTGGGAAGGAATCGCTGGTCCTGATGGATGAGCTGGCCTTTATCGTCAACATCCGCGAGCGCCTGGTCGTCACTGCGATTGACGCAGGCAAGCGCGGCGAAGGAGTTTTTACCCAGATTGACAGCGTCGTCATTGCCGGCGACGCCTGAACTCGGACCCCAACCCAATCCCCGGCTGGCCCTCTCGTAGGAAGCCTGGGAAACTCATTTCTACCGGAGGAAGAACATGTTACGCTCGATGTTCACTGCAATCAGCTCGCTCAACCTGCACCAGTACTTCATGGATGTGGTGGCAGACAACCTGGCAAACGCCAATACGAACGGCTACAAGTCCAGCCGCATCTCCTTCCAGGACCAGTTTGCCCAGGTGCTGTGGAACGGTGCGGCCCCCACCCAGGTCCTGGGCGGTATCAACCCGGCCCAGGTCGGTCTGGGCGCCCGCCTGGGCTCGATCTCTCAGAACTTCACCCAGGGGATGCTGCAGAGCACCGGCCGGGATACCGATCTGGCGATCCAGGGCGACGGGTTCTTCATCTACGCCAACGGCCCCTCCCAGTATTTCTCCCGGGATGGGATCCTGGAGGTGGACTCGGACGGCTTCCTGGTGAACGCCGGCTCGGGGATGCGCCTGCAGGGGTGGATGGTGGATGCCAGCGGCACGACGGTGGATACCAACGAGCCGGTCGGCTCCATCCAGCTCCCGCTCGGCGCCTCCGTGTCCCGGGCGACCAGCCGCTTCACCCTGATCGGCAACCTGGACTGCACCACCGGGTCCGGAGCCTCTTACTCCGCCACCGTGGGCGTGTACGACTCGCTTGGCGCGCTCCAGAGCGTGGAGCTAACCTTCACCAAGGATGCTGACCCTGATACGGCCGACGGCGTCACCACCTGGTCCTGGGATGCAGGCACCAGCGGCAGCGGCCAGATCACTTTCGACTCGACGGGCCAGTTTGTTGACTCTACCGGAAATATCTCGATCCCCGGAACCGGGGGGGCCAATGAGCTGGAAATTACCCCCGACTTCAGCCAGCTCACCCAGCTCGGCACCGGCAGCGATGTCGCCATCTCCACCCAGGACGGCCTGGCCGCCGGCGCCTTTTCCGGTTTTTACGTCTCCCCACAGACAGGAGAGATCATCGGCGTCTATTCAAACGGTATGCAGCACCTGATCGGTCTGGTGGGGCTGGCGAACTTCGTCAACCCCGCCGGCCTGACCCGCATGGGGCAGAGCATGTATTCCGCAGGCCCCAACTCGGGCACGCCCGCCATCGGCGCCCCGAATGCGGGCGGGCGCGGGACGGTCGCCTCCGGTTTCGTGGAAGGGTCGAACGTGGACCTTGGACAGGAGTTCACGAATATGATCCTCGCCCAGCGCGGTTTCCAGGCCTCCTCCAGGATCATCACCACCTCCGATGAGATGCTGCAGGAGCTGGTGAATATCAAGCGGTAATGGATGGTTTTGAGGCTGCCCTCAGACAGCCATAAGAAGTGTAATGTTTACACTCTGCGGGGCCGGGCTTCGCTCGACCCCGCAGAGTGTATTGAATAAACTGCTGCAACCCATAAATGGCCCCACAATATAAAAACCACTGGTAGGAGAACCACAGCCGCAGGATCACAGCTTGAGGAGCTTCGTTAACCGGCTAAATTTCGAACAAATCTGTCCGATATATTAAACATGAATATCAGCGGCCCGGTCCCCTTCACCCCTCTACCCAGGACCGACGACACCTCGCTGGCCCTGCGCCTGAACCAGCGGCTGGCAGCCGAGGTGCTCAAGGTAGCAGGCGATCGCGTCACACTGGCGCTGGATGGGGTGCAGGTGGTAGCGCAGATGACGAGCTCGGAGCAGGCAGCGGCCCTGAGCGAGCGCCGTTCGGCGCAGTTCATCGTGAAAGACCTGTCCGGGCCGGTGATTACCCTGCAGCTGGTGGGGAAGGGAGATGAGCAGTCTGCCGCTCACCCGGCCCGGGCCGACCTGGTGCAAAATCTGCTGAGAGCCGCAGGCCTGCCGGGGGATGCCGCCACCCTGGCCTCCGCCCGGGCGCTGATCCATGCGGGCCTTCCCGTCACGCAGGAACTGCTGGGGGAAATGAAGCGGGTGTTGAAAACCCTGAACGGAAAAGGGGCGGAAGCCCCGGAAAAACTGGAGGGCGAAGCGCGCCTGGCTGCCGCGCTCAAAGCAGCCGGCCTGCCGCTGTCCCCCGAGATCTTGAAGCTTCTGGAGAGCCGGGCGCAGCCCCTGAACGGGCTCCTGGGCGAGTTGAAAGAGGGGCTGGAGGCCCTGCTCGGGCGCGCCCGCGGGCCGGAAATCGAAGCCCAGGCGCGTTCCGCCCTGCAACTGCTGGATTCTCTGCTGCTGAAATGGGATGGAGAGCCCTCTGACCTGGCTGAGGCGCTGCGCCAGGCTGTGCGGCTGCTGGGACGCTCGCTGGAGCGGGGGCTGGTGGAGGGGGACCCTGCCGGGCCGGAGAAGCCCGGCCTGCTGGCGCTGGCAAAACTGCGCAGTCTGCTGGAGGGGCAGGGGCACGAGCCCCTCCTGGACAGCCTGGACCGTTTTCTGGACCGGGCGCGGGCGCTGCAGTTCCTGAACGCCGAGACGGAGAAAGGGCCGGAGGAGAGGGGCTGGCTCAGGCTGGAGGTGGTTTTCGCCGGGGGCGCAGGGGAAGCCGCAGAGGCACAGGCCAGGACCGCCGCGCGCCTCAAGATTGCCCGCAGTCCCGAAGGTTATGCCCGGCCGGTTGATCCCGGAAAGACGCGCCTGGTGCTGCTGGTTGACCTGGAGGGCGGCGAGACTGTGCAGGTGGACCTGTCGGTGGCGGAGCGCCGGGTCGGGGTGCAGGTGCTGGCCTCGAGTGAAGCGCTTCTTAAGCGGGCGGAAGAGGAAAAGCCGGGACTGGAGACCGGGCTGCAGAAACTGGGTTTTTCGCTGCAGGCTGCGAGCTTCGAACTGGGTATACCGGATCGAGAAGACCCCTTTGACCCTGGAATGAAGCCCTTTCCGGCGGCTGAAAGAGAGAGCGGGAATATCCTGCTGGAAGTATAAGAGGAAGCATATGCCCACCCACCGGATCCAACCCAATCGCCGCGGGTATCCCGCGGCAGGTGAGCGGCCGAGCGCCGTCGCGCTGGGCTATGACCCCGAGCGGGATGAGGCGCCGCGCATCCTGGCTTCCGGACAGGGCCTGCTTGCGGAGAAGATCCTGGCCCTGGGGAAGGAAAACGGCGTCGCCATCCGGGAAGACCCGCTGCTGGCAGCCGCCCTGGCCTCGGTGGCGGTGGACGAGGTGATCCCTCCAGAGCTGTATGCCCTGGTAGCCGAGGTGCTGGCCTACGTCTACCGGCTGCAAGAGAAGCGGCCGGGCTAACCCGAATGTAAGTATTTCGATGCGTGGGGGATAACTGACAGCCTTACGATTCAACCATTTACGATGACGAGATGACCCCGGCGGGAAACGCCGGGCGGGGGGGAATGAAGCTGGTATTCTCTCTCAGCCAGCTCTGGAATGCTTCCGGCGGCAGAGGCGGGCTGACCAACAGCCCCTGGACTTCATCGCACTGGGGCAGCAGAAATTCGAACTGTTCCCGGGTCTCAACGCCCTCAGCGATCACTTTCAACTGCATGATATGCGCCATGGCGATAATGGCGGTCATGATGATGGATTCATCGAAATCGGATGAGATATTCTGGACAAAGGACTTGTCAATCTTCAAAGTATTGACCGGGAAGCGTTTCAGGTAGCTCAGGGAGGAATAGCTCTGCCCAAAATCATCGATCGCCAGGCGCACACCCATGGCCTTCAACCGGTGGAGAATGGCGGTGGTCCGTTCGATGTCCTGCATGGCCGAGCTTTCAGTCACCTCCAGCTCGAGCAGGTGGGGCGGCAGCCCGGACTCATCCAGCGCCTGCTGGACGGTCTCGGGCAGCTCCGGCAGGTCCAGCTGGCGGGCGGAGAGATTGACCGAGATCCGCATTTCCGGGAAGCCCTGATCCTGCCACCGCCGGGCCTCGGTGCAGGCGCGGCGCAGCACCCACTCACCAGCCTGCACCACCATCCCGGTCTCCTCCAGGATGGGCATGAATTCGCACGGGGCGAGCAGGCCGCGGGTGGGGTGCCGCCAGCGTAGCAGCGCCTCGGCCCCCGACACGCGCCCGTTGACCAGGTCAATCACGGGCTGGTAGTGCAGCTCCAGCTCCTGGTGCTCCAGCCCGCGCCGCAGCTCCAGCTCCATTTCCAGCAGAGCCATGCTGTTGGCGTGCATCGCCTCGTCGAAGACCTCGTAGCGCGAGCGCCCTCTGGCCTTCGCCCGGTACATGGCGGTATCCACGTCCCGCATCAGGTCCTCAGAACTCTTATAGGCGGCCGAGACGAGGACGATGCCCACGCTGGCGGAGACGGACACTTCGTGGGACTCGAGCATGAGAGGCTCGGCGAGCGCATTCTGGACCCGGTCGGCGACCTGGGTGGCGTCGGCGAGGTTATCAATGCGGTCAATGAGGATGGCGAACTCATCGCCCCCAAAGCGCGCCACCATGTCGGCGTGCCGCAGGCAGGACTCCAGGCGGCGGGCGATAGCGACCAGCAGCCGGTCTCCGGCTTCATGCCCCAGGCTGTCGTTGATCAGCTTGAAGCGGTCCAGGTCGAGGAACAGCACCGCCGCCAGGCAGCCGTCTTGGCGGCGGGCGCGTTCCATAGCGCGGTTGAGCTGGTCCATGAAGTAGACCCGGTTGGGCAGGTGGGTCAGCCCGTCGTGCAGGGCGTCGTGGCGCAGGCGCTCCTCGGTCGCTTTGCGTTCGTGGATATCGGTGAGCGAGCCTGCCAGCCGGTGGGGAGGCTGGCCCGTCTCGCGCACGGCCAGCCCGCGCGCCAGCACCCAGCGGAAGCTGCCATCTTTGCGGCGGATGCGGTGCTCGCTCTCGAAATGGGGGGTCTTACCCTGCAGGTGGGCCTGGATATCGGTCTGCACCCGGTCGAAATCATCCAGGTGCACCCGGCGCAGCCATTCCTCCGGAGAGTCCCCGATCTCCGGGTCCTCGAAACCGAGCATGGTCTTCCAGCGCGGCGAGTAATAGACAGAGCCGCTGCGCAGGTCCCAATCCCAGAGGCCGTCATTGGCCCCGCGCATCGCCAGGGCGTAGCGCTCTTCCGAGGTGCTCACTCTCTGGTAAAGGCGCACTTTTTCGATCGCCAGCGCCGCCTGCCCGGCGAAGGCCTCCAGAAGCGCCAGGTCTTCTTCCTGGAAGGCCTCCTTTACCTGATAATTCCCCAGGTAGATGCAGCCGATCAACAGGTCGCGTGAAAAGATGGGGCAGAGGATCATGGACTGTACAGGGGCGTACCCCTGATTCCAGACGGGGTTTGCCTGCTCGATCGCCCCGGCATCCCGAATCAACTGGGACCCGCTCCCGAACTGCCGGATAAACGCAGCCAGGCCGGCGGAGGAAATGCGCTGCTGGAGCACGGGCTGCTCGGGAAAACCGATTTCCGCATTGACCACCAGGTCGCCGGTCCTCTCCTCGGTCAGGAACACCAGGCCTTTTTCGGCGGCGGGGATGGCGCCGGCGGCGACGCTGAGCAGTTTCTCCAGCAGCTCTTTCAAGTCCAGCGTGCTGGCCAGGGCAGAGCTGGCTCGCACCAGCGCTTCGGCCCGGGAGCGCTGCCGCTCCCCGATTTCGATCGTCTGGGCGTTGCGGATGGCGATGGCGGCCTGGGTGGCGAAGAGCGACAGCAGCTCGACATCCTGGTGATCGAATTTTTGCTCGCAGGCGGAGGCGACGGTCAGCACCCCCAGGAAACTGGCGCCCCAACGCACGGGTACGCCGATCACATTTTTCTGCGGGTTGTCGGTCAGCTCTTGCGGGCGGCCTTCCCAGTTCGCATAGTCTCGGATAAACAGGGGCCGCCCGGTCTCCCACACCTTGCCCGAAAGGCCTTCACCCCGCCTGAGCTTGAGCCCAAGGGGCACCGGCCTGTCACCGGTGCTCACCACCCGCTCCAGGATATCCAGTTCAGGCCGGTAGAGATACAGCCCGCTGCCGTCTGCCTCCATGAGTTTATGGGCAAAAGCGGCGATGGATTGGAGCAGTTCTTTCAGATCTAGTTCGGCGGTCAGCTCCAGCTCGATCTGGCGCAGGGCCTCCAACTGGTCCGTCCGGCGGCGGATCTCTTCCTCCGCCTGCTTCCGGTCCGTGATGTTGTGCGCCACCAGGATGACCTGATCTTCCTGCATCGGCGAGATCGCGCCAGAAAACCAGACCTCGCGCCCGTCAATCTCCAGCCGGTATTCCAGCTCAACCGTCGCCCGCTCTTCAATCGCCCGCTGAATATGCCGCAGAATCTGGTTGGCCTGAGACTGGGGCAGCACCTCTTCGATGGTCTTCCCCAGCATGGAATCCGGAGGGCGGTAGAGCAGGTCGGTATTGGTGGAGGGGATCTGGAGATAACGCCCTTCGCTATCGTACACGATCACCACATCATCCATGGAGGCGAACAGGGCGCGCAGTTGGGCCTCGCTGGCCTGCAGCGCCGCATGAGCGCGGCGCATCTCTTCTTCGTTTTTCTCACGCTCGGTGATATCGCGGGCGGTGTGGAATACCTCTACCAGGCGGCCCTCCTGGTAGAACAGGCGGCCTCGCACTTCGAGCGAAATCCGCCGCCCGTCTTTGGTCAGGATCTCTACGATCGCCTGGTCAACTTCCTTGCCTGACAGAATCTGGAAGAGCGTGTTTTTGGCTGCATCGGCCTGACCCTGGCAGATGAAGTCCACCGGGCTGTGGCCGATGAGCTCTTCGCGCGAATATCCGGTCAGGTCGCACAGCACCTGGTTGACGTTTTTAAGCACCCCGGTTTCATCGAGAATAAAGATGGGGTCGTTCGCCTGGTCGATATAGTCGCGCCAGCGTTCCTCGCTCTTCCGCAGGGCCTCCTCCGCTTTTTCTCGCTCGCTGATCTCGCGCCTGAGTTCGGCGTTCGAATCGCTGAGCTGGGCGGTGCGCTCCGCCACCCGGTCTTCGAGCTGCTCGTTCATCTCCAGGAGCTCCTCTTCGGCGCGCATGCGCTCGGCGATCTCCTCGGTCAGCG
This sequence comes from Chloroflexota bacterium, assembly GCA_023395675.1. Classification (GTDB taxonomy): domain Bacteria; phylum Chloroflexota; class Anaerolineae; order Anaerolineales; family UBA4823; genus JAEWYL01. Next base: position 20,125 of record JAEWYL010000351.1, read on the forward strand.
CGGCGGTCTGCTGTTTTACCTGGCTGTCGCGCTCTTCCAGGACGGCGGCCATGCGGTTGAAGGCGGAGGCCAGTTCGGACAGCTCGTGGTCTACCTTCAGGTTGATGCGGTAGCTGAGGTTGTTGCGGCCGATATGCTCGGCGCCCAAGCGAAGCTGCCGGATCGGGTTCAGGATGGCGCGCTCCATGACCCTGGCGCTGCCCAGGAACCCCATGACGCCGAACAGGAGAACCGCCAGCCCGCACAGGAGCAGCGCCTGGCGGCTGGTGGCGTAGGCTTCCCGGGCCTCGAGCTCGGTAATAACCACCCAGTCGGTGCCCGCAATGGGGGCGGAGGCGCCGACCACGGGGACCCCGCGCAAATTCCGGTACTCCACCACCTGGGAGCCCGGAGCCTGAAGCAAAGGCTGGATGCCGGGCAGTCTCGATACCGACAGATTGTCGCGCACCACCTCCCGGTCGGTATGGGCGATCACTTTCCCGAATCCATCCACCACGTAGGCCTGCCCGGTCTCTCCAAAGCGGATTTTCGCGGTCGCATCCCAAAGCAGGGTCATGCGCAGCCGGGAGGCGATCAGGCGGTTGCCGGAGGTGGGGAACGCAAAAATCAAATAGGGCTCATCCAGGGATTGAAGATAGGGTTGGCTCTGGTATTCCTGCCCGGAGCGGGCAG
>JAEWYL010000008.1 GCA_023395675.1 Chloroflexota bacterium
CGCCGGGGGCCGGGGGGGGCGGCCCCCACCCCCCCCCCCCCACCTTTCAGGGTCTACGGATTCATGGCAGGCAGGAAGAGGCGCTGCACGAGTTGGAGCAGCCCTCCCGGCGCTGCCGCCTGCGTCCCGGCTGCGTCGCCAATGATGCGGTCCTCGATGGCGGAGCTTATGGGCGAGTTGGCGGTGATGTAGTCCACCACCAGGGTCATCAGGTCGTCGCCCGGCTGCAGGACATCGGTGCCGGCGGAGAACATGGTGTAGCCGTCGCCGCCGGTGTACATGAAGTCATTGGTCACCAGGCGCACGCTGTCGCCGGGTCCGAGCAGGATCTCCGGACCGCCGATGCCTTCCGGCGTCCTCCAGATGGCGTCAATCACCGGCGCGGTGCCGTCGCAGTGGAACTGCACTCTCAGGCCCGCGATCTGCGGGAAGCGCCCGCTGTGGACGCTGGTGTCACAGACCGGCGAGAAGCCGTTGATGAAGGCCGCTTCCAGCGAGGCGTAGTCGAGGGTCAGGATGGTGGTGCGGTTGCCGAAAGGCAGCACCGCGAACACCTCGCCCCAGGTGATCTCGCAGGCGGCTTCCCCGGCGCTCGGCGGAGAGCAGACCAGGTCGGCGCGCAGGCCGCCGGAGTTGGTGTAGGCCGCATCAATGCCCGGGTATTTATCCCACATGGCATCGGCGACCAGGTTGCCCATGGCAGATTCATTCAAGCGGGCGGGGTCGCGCAGGATGTCGGACTGCTGCGTGCCGATGACCTGGTTGCGCAGGACCGCCGTCTCATCGTTGGCGGCGTCCACAATCGCCTGCACGTCCTCGCGGGCGTCCACGCCCAGGATCTTCGCCACCCGGGTCGAGCCGCCGGCCCAGATCACGTCGTGGTTCTTCCCTGCCCCGGCGGTGACCAGCTGCACCACCGAGTAGGAAGCCCCGGCGTTGAGCCCCTGCCCGACCAGGATATTGCCGACCATCAGGTTCGAGATGCGGTGCGTGTGTCCGGCGAGGATCACGTCGATGGTGGTGTCCTGGAGCATCTCGGCGATGTCAATCACAGGGCCTTCCCAGGGCGAAGGCGGCATGCCGTCCACCGCATTGCTGCCGATCGAGGTGCCCTCGTGGATCACCACGATCTGGACCTGCGCCCCCATGCCCTGCAGCTTGCGCGACTCTTTCCGGATCTCCTCGGCCGCCGGGAGGAAGAGCAGGCCTTCGGTGTTGCCCGCCGCCACCAGCTCGGGGGTGTTCTCCAGAGCGGCGCCGATCACGCCCACCTTGATCCCGTTCAGCGTGAAGAGCTTGCTGGACTGCACCCATTCAGGCGCGCGGCCGGTGGCCTCGTCCTTGATGTTCACCGCCAGGAAGGGGAAGTTCGCCCGGTCCTGGTGCATGAGCAGGCGGTCCAGGCCGTAGTCGAACTCGTGGTTGCCGTAAGCGGTGGCGTCCAGACCCCAGGCGTTCAAGACGTCGATGGTCGGGACGTCCTCCAGCAGGGCAGAGTTCGGGGGCGAGGCGCCCACGTTATCGCCCGAAGCGAGCAACAGCGCCGTATCGGGGGGTTTGGGCGTCTCCTCATCGTACTGGATGAAGTGCGCGAGCTCCTCATCGAAGAGGGTCGCCAGGTATGCCGCGCCGCCCACCTGAACGTTGATGCCGTCCACCGGGAGGGTGGTCGGCTCGAGCTGACCGTGGTAATCGGTCAGGCCGATGACCGTCAGGGCGGAGAGCTTATGCGAGCCCCGGATGAGCTCGAGCAGCACCCGGCCCTGGCTGTGCTGCGGGGTGGGCACCCCGAGCAGGAAGGCCGCGGTGGGCGCGAGGTCAATGGTGCGCGCCTGGACGCTCATCCCCGAGTTGATGCCCTGGCCGAAGGCGATGAACCCGGCCCGCATGGTGATATTGGCCTCCAGGTTGACCACGTCGGGCACGTAGCCGTGCTGGCCGAAGAAGGCCGAAAGCGCGATCAGGGTGCCGGGGGTGGCGGCGTCAAACTGGTAGGGCGGGTAAGAGAAGGCCACCACGTCGCCGGTGCGGGTGGGGTGGGCCATATCGGCGAAGCTGCCGGGGCCGTTGGGGATATAGCGGGTCTCGGCCTTGGTGAAGACCCGGTCAATCACCGTCCAGCTCTCGGGCTGGCCGTCGCCGGTCCAGTCGTTCGGGTCCGAAAGCGCCTCGAAGGCCGCCTTGATCATCTGCACGGTGGCCTCGGCGTCCGCCGCCGCCACCTGCTGGAAGGCGCCGGCTGGATCTCGCCCTTCCAGGTTCAGGAAAATCTGCACGGTGCCGCCGGCCCAGCAGGCCTTGGCCTTGCCGATGGTCTCGCCGGTGGCCGGGCGGCAGTTGGAGGTCTGCGGGTGAGAGAGCAGCCCGAGGTCCACCAGGACTTTGCTGGCGTCAATCGCCAGGAACTGCGGGGCGAAGCCGTGGTCAGCGGCGACGAAGGTGGTGGTCTTCGTCCCCAGCAGCGAGTGGATCAGGCTCACGGTGTTCATGGCGCCCATGTAGGCCCGCCGGATGAACCCTTCGCGCTCTTTCACGCGCCCGTCGGGCGTGCCGTTCACCTGGACGTCATCGTAAGCCGGGTTCGGCTCGCCGGTCGGCAGGTTGGGGGTAATCAGGCCCAGGAACTGGTGCTGGAACTCGTCGGTGACCGGGTAGCCGGCCATCACCAGGTCGGGCTGGTAGGTATTGACGATGTACTCGATCAGCGGGTGGTAGAGGGTTTCCCAGTACAGGCCCTGCTCCACGTAGGTCTCCTCGCTGACGATGCCGGCTTCGAGCACGGCAAAGTCGGCTGCGGTGGAGACGGGGAACTGCTCGGCGATGAAGTCTTCAAAATCGCCGCTGAACCCCGGCTCGCCGGGCCAGCCGGGCCAGGAAGCGATGGCGCGGGTGACCGAAGTGTGGAACAGGCGCACCTGAGAGAGGTCCTCCGAGAGGCGCTCCACCTTGATGAGGTAGCCGCCGGTCTTGCCCTCCAGGGCGCCGCCGATGATGGTAACTTTCACCTCACCCCACTCGCCCTCGCCCAGCACAGCCACGGCTTCCGCGCCGTCTTTGCTGGGGGAGAAGAGGGCCATGTCGTAATTCACCGTCCCGTCGTCGGTGCTGTCGAACAGGTAAACGTTCAGGCCGTACTTATCCGTGCCGAAATCGAGCACCCGCATGCGCACTTCCATCGCGGGGCTGTAGGATGCAGGCACATTCACCCAGCCGGAGGCCGGGGAGGGTGCAGCCTCGGGGAAAGCGGCCTGCCCGGCGAAACCGTCCGGGTGGTCGAACTGCAGGCCGAAGCTGGCGATAAAATTGGGGAGATCGTTGGGGTCGATATAGTTGGTGACCACGCCGCGCCCGGAGAGGAAGGAGCGGTAGTCCACCGTTGGCCCGTCAATCACAGCGCTGCGCCCGCCGGCCCATTCGATCTGGGCCACCTTCTTGCCGCCGCGCTCGGCCGATTGGGCCAGGGTCTCGGCCTGCAGCACGCCCGGGTCGAAAGCGGCGGTGCGGGAGGCGAAATCGGCCCCATTCTTGTGGAAGGTATTGTTGGTGGAGCCGTGCACCGCCGACCAGGCGCCGGTTGCCAGGCTGAACCAGCCGGCGCCCGTGTTGGGCGGGGCCTGGGTGAGCAGGCCGCCGTCGGCTGCCAGCGAGGCAGTCCCGGCAAGCCGGCCCTTCAGCGGGAACTGGCCGTCGCGGCTGTACTTCATCAACAGGTCCTGCCGCAGGCCGTCGGCGGCGAAGAAGAGGAATTTAGGAACAGCAAGGGGGTTAGACTGGGCAAGCGAGTTGGACCCGGGCATATAGACCATGCCGACCAGCAGTCCAACCGCGATCAGAAAATTGAATAACCGTTTTTTCATCGCTTCGCTCCTGTGACTCGTGCAATCAACTGGCTGATTTAAATGTCCCACTATACGAACAGGCAGCGCTGGCAACACTTATTTGTAAAAGACCTCCCTCCTTACCTGGCGCCTGGAATGCGCTTGCAGCCCGGACGCCGGGTGAACGAAAACCGGAATTGAGATGAAAAGTGCGCTCTATCGCCCGCAGGGGCGAAAAAGCCCCACGTCAGGCTGCAGAATCCATGCATCCCTGAAACCGGGCCGCATGAAGTGGGGCGGGAATCACCGTTCTGCGCATCGGGGGCTGATAAAAGATAGTCTCGGCCTTGAGTTAAAAATAATTGTATCATAAACCGGTCGAAGCAATATTGCTCCGGCACAAATTCTAAGAATTATCCGCTGCAGGCGAGAGGGGCCGAGCAGATCCCCCGCCCGCGCGCCGGCGCTCAGAGCGTGAGCGCAATGCTCCAGCGGTTCAGCTTGCCCACATCCCTGCCCGCCAGGTCCGAAACGACCAGGATCCAACTGCCCTGTGCCGGCTCGCCGGCCAGCGCGGCCAGGTCGGGGGTATTCTCGGCGGTATAGACGGCGATCAGGTTGTCCTGGCTGCCGCCCTCCCGGTTGTGGAGCATGGCGCGCCTGCCGGAAGGGGCCACCAGGCCCACCACCAGGTCGCCGATATAGGTATGGGTAATATCCACCTCCAGCCTGAGGCTGCGGACTTCTCCCACCCCGGTCAGAGAGATGGCGCTGGAGATCCCCGCCGGGTCGCGGTCCGGGATGGCCAAACCGGGGGCCGCCTCCCCCTGGAACACCTGCTCCGAAGCCTGCAGGTCGAGCTCCATGCCCCAGCTGAGCAGCCGCCCGGTGTCGCGCGCCGCCAGGTCAGCGACCCTCAGCAGCCAGGCGCCCTGAGCCTCGCGCCCGTGCAGCTCTGCCAGCGAGGGGGTGTTCAGGCTGGTATACGTCCTCACCAGGTTCTGCGCGCTGGCCCCGCTGCGGTCGTGCAGCAGGATGGGCGGGCCACCGGGGGGCGCCAGCGTTACCTGCAGGTCGCCGATGTAGGTGTGCTCGATATCCACGAAGACGTCCAGACGCCCGATGCGGGCAGCCTGGGTGACCGCGATCTCGCTGGCGACGCCGGAGGGGTTGCGGTCGGGGATCTCCAGGTTCGGCTCGACCTGCAGGCGCACCGCCTGCCCGCCTGGTTCTTCGGGCAGGCTGAAATCGGCGGAGATGCCGGAAAGCGAGGCGCCGTTCGAGCGGGCCGCCGGGCCCATGCCGAATTTGCTGAAGGCCTGCCAGACGCCCCGGCGCGCCTGCTGGTGCTCCTCGGCTGAGAGCTGCCGGGCATCCCGCTTGTGGTCGAGGGCCTGCAGGATGGCGTCGCGCATCTCCAGGAAGCTGGGGTTCGCGGGCGAGAGCTTGAGCGCGTCCACCACGAGCTGCACGCCCAGCACAGCCCCGATCTGGCGGTTCATCTCCAGCAGGGCGGCGCACCAGATCTCCCCGATATTGTGGACCTCGTTGTGCCTGCCGGAGCCCAGCATACCGAAATGGTCGGGGAAGCTGCTGGTGTAAGGGAAGGCGCGGATACCGCCCTGGCGGTTGACCACCCAGGCGCCGACGACGGTGCTGTTGTTGATGGTGCAGGCGATGTAATCGCCCCAGCCCTCGCCCATGCCCCCGCTCTGGGGCGCGTCCAGCGCGCGGCTGTTCATCGGCCCGCCCACCAGACGGTTGGTGACCCCGTGCATGAACTCGTGGAAGACGACGGTGGAATCGAAGGCGGTGTGGCGCCCGGTGGAGGTGACTAACCCCATGTTCATTATCGGGTGCATGCCGTCCACCGGGGTGTACATATTGGCGGTGCCCCAGACCGCGCCGGGGTGGGCGATCGCATCCACCCGGTCGCTGGGCGCGCCGCCCCGGTTGAAATTGTCCTGCTGGAAATTGCCGTCGGCCTCGCGGAAGCCCAGCAGGTAGAAGAAATCGTGCATGAAGCAGTTGTAATAGAAGATGTTCAGCACTTTCTGCTCATCGCCGGCCGGGTCCGGGGGGTCGAACACCAGGCCCCCGGCCTGGAGCTGGCCGCGGTACGGAGGCCCGCCCTCGCCCAGGCGGGCGAAGGTGCTGTTGCCGGTGGTGGCGTCCGTCTCGACCCAGGGGTCGGGCGCGGGCAGGGGGAGATCGGGCGGGACCGGCAGCCCGTAGCTGTCCCAGGGGCGGGGGAAATCCACCAGCTGGCGCGGCTGGCTGCCGTCCACCAGGTAGACCGAACCGCGCGCCGGGGCTGCCGCCGCGCCGGAAGCCGTGCCCACCCCGGAGGCGGAGGCGCCGCCCAGGAGGGAGCGCATCAACTGGCGGCAGTAGAGGATCTCCCCGTTGGCGGCGTCCACCAGGGTGCGGTACTGCCCCTGGTGGGCGGGCATGGTCAGGATCACCTCCCAGGACAGGCGCATCTCATCCCCCAGCGGGAACCAGATCAGGCTGGCTTTGATATTCTCGGCAAAAGGCCCGGCGGCGATGACGGTGGGCTGTTCGGGCTGGTCGAGGAAGGCGGCGACCACCTGCGGCTCCCAGCCGGCGAGGTCTACCGGGGCGGGCGCCAGCGGCTCGCCGAAGGGATCTACGGCGTCCAGCTCGTCCGCGTCCGGGGCGGCGATGTGCTGGGCGGCTGCCAGGACCGCGGCGCGGGCCGAGAGACGCGGGTCCACCTCGTACTGCCGGGTGACGGAGATCGAGCTGCCGGCGGTCTCGGTCAGGGCTCCATCCGGGGCGAAGCGCACCGTCTCGGAGGCCTGAAAGATGGGAATCTGGCGGTAGTACTGCTGCAGATGGACCGCCACGGCCCCGCTGCTGGTCTGCTGCACGTTCGGGTCGGGCAGGTACTCCGGGCTTTCGGCCGCGTTCAGGGTCAGCACCGAACGGATGCCCTGCATATGCTCCATGGCGCGGCGGACGTAATCGCCCTTTTCGGGCGGGGAGGCCTCGGTGACCACCGCAGCCGGGTTGCCGGTGACGGGGTCCCACCCGGCGATGCGGATGCGCTGGCGGCCGGGAAGCTCCTCGGATACACCGGCTGCCAGGGTGTCCAGCGCTTCCTGGCGCGCCGGGGTGACCTTATTCTGCGTGAAATCTCGGCGATCAATTTCGCGACTCATTTGACTACCCTCCGGTCAATCAGGCGAACCTGGAAAAACGAACCGGTTGTTGTGCGGGACTGCGGACCGCACCTGGCGCTCACATTCATCCCTGAACTGCGGTATTCCTGTTCTCAACGAGAGAGCTTTCAACCAGCCAGCATAACCTGGATAGGTTTGTGCAGGGGGTGCGCCCAAAAACAGCTCCAGATATTCGTGATGAACTGTTCAGTCGTAGAAACGGTCACGGATGGAAAAACGGGTGATCAAGCGCCTGTTACCCCACTACACTGGCGGTTGCTTCGAACTGGTGAGAGAGAGACTGCAGTTAATTTATAGCAGAAAAACAGGCATTTGCAAGAAAGAAATGCATTAGAGAGCGGAAATATACATTTTTATAGTCCGGCAGGGGCAGGCGCCGGGTGGGAAGCGCCGCAGTCCCCCGCGCTTTTCGTGCAGTCTGACAGAGCGCGGTCCCCAGGTGCCAGGCACCTTCACGGCAGACAGCTGCCGAAACAGGCGAAGAACCTTCGCCAGCGCAGGCTCTACTGAGTTGTTACAAACAGAGCCGGTGATGGCCGAAGGAAAATCCTAAAGGTCGCCACAGGGAGCCAGTCTGAAAAGAGACCTGAAGGCGACCTTCAGGGTTTTGGTGGCTGCCGATTCTGAGATTCAAAACGGATTAGGGCAAAAAAGTGCCTGGCGCCCTGCAGACCGGGCTACTGGCAAAGCGCTGACCCTGCAACAGGGTGACTGCATCCTCCCCGCCTGCCGGGGCGTAATCCCGTAAAACCAGGAATTGCAGGGGTATTTGTGGGGCTGCGCCCCACAAATACCCCTGTTTTCTCCTCTTGAGTGGGAGCACAGGGCAGGGCGCGCCTGCCCTCTGCCCTGCAAAATTAAGGCTTGACCCGGCACATTTGTTCTGGTATTATACTAGAACAAATGTTCGTTTCCCGAAATAGATCGGATTTTGCGTATGCTAATTTCAACCGTAGAGACAACCAGCAGAGAGCGGCTCACCTACCAGCCGCAGGCGCGGCAGGCGCAGCCGGGCCAGGGTAGAGACAGGCAGGGGGGCCGGCGCTATTCCCTGGACCAGCTGCTGATGCGCACCGGCCCGCTGCCCCCCTACACGGCCCTGCTCGGGCTGTGCGCCGACGGGCGGCCTTACCTGTTCGACCTGCGCAACCCGAAGCCGGGGTCCATCCTGATCAGCGGGGGCGGCCTGTGCGGGAAGACGGCGCTGTTGAAAACCGTGCTGGCCTCCGCCGCCCGGCTCAACCCACCGGAGAAGGTGAAATTCGGGGTGCTCAGCGCCAGGCCGGAGGAGTGGGACGATTTTCTCACGGGCCGGCACTGCCTGGGGGTGCTGCCGGTCGGGGCGGAAGGGGCCGGGGCCCTGATCGAAGACCTGGCGAACCTCTGCCTGCGGCGCATGGCAAACCCCGACGCCAACCGGCCCGAACCGGTGCTGGTGCTGGCGATTGACGACCTGCCCGCCCTGCAGCGCGCCCAGCCGGGGGAGAGCATGGAGAGCCTGGCCTGGCTGGCCGAGTGCGGTCCCGGCTGCGGCATCTGGGTCCTGGCGACCCGCTGCGCCGGGCAGAACCCGCCGGAACCCGGGGAAAGCTTTCACACCCGGATCTTCGGGCAGTACGCCCAGGAGGAGGGACTGCCGGGAGCCGGTTTTGACATTCCGGACCTGGAGCCGGGCCAGTTCGCCCTGCCGTCCGCCCGGGGCTGGCTGCGTTTCTGGAGCCCGATGATGGAACCGTTCAATTCGACTGCCCGCGGGAACGCGGCGGAGATTCTGCCAGGAGGTGCTGCATGAATATCGGAATGCTGTGGTTTGACAACGACCCGAAATCGGGGATGGAGGTCAAGGTCGAGCGGGCGGCCGCCTATTACCAGGGGAAGTACGGGCGGACGCCGGACCTGTGCTACGTGCACCCGAGCATGCTCACCCCCGCGCCGGCGGAGGCCCCGGTAAAACCGCTGCGCGCCGGGAAAGTGGAGGTGCGCCCCTCCAGCACCGTCCTGCCGAACCATTTCTGGATCGGGATCAACGGCGCCATCCAGCCGGGCGAATCCTGAGGCGGGCTTTTTCTCTCAAAGCACCGTGCCGGCTGCGCCGTAAAACACAGAATTTACCGTTAATCCGGTATCAGAATTCAGGGTTATCTATGCCTGCGGCGGCTCCGCCGCAGGCATAGATAACCCTGTTCTCGTAGTCACACAATCTGAGGTCTATTGGGAGGTAAAGGCGGCGATGAAGGTGTCCAGCGCCATCACGCCCTCCAACTGGCCCGTCTTCATGCCTTCGTCCAGGTCCAGCAGGCGGTGGTAAACCGCCTCCAAAACGGGCAGGGAGAAATGGCGGGCCTGGGCGCAGATCTTCTCCGCCACGAAGGGGTGCACCCGGGCGAGCCGGGCGACGTCTTCCTTGCGCCCGCCGTTATCCAGCGCCTCCCGCGCCAGCAGCAGCAGGCGGAACTGGCGCACAACCATGCCGAAGATGGAGAGGGCGTCCTGCTCCTCCAGCAGGCGGTGCAGCTTTTTCAGCGCCGACCTGCCGTCCAGGCCCCCGAGGGCATCCACCATCCCGAAAATATCGGACTGCCCGGAGAGGGTGGTCAGGGCTTCGACGTCCTCCCGCTGCACCGGGCGGCTGAAATTGGCGTAAGCCAGCAGCTTCTGGATCTCGCTGTAGGCCAGGCGGGAGTCCTCGCCCGCCAGCTCGGCCAGCAGGTCGGCCGCATCCGGGGCGATCTGCCCGCCGCACTGCCGGGCCTGGGCCTGGATCCAGCGGGCCATGGCCATCCCCTTCTGCAGGGAGAAAGCGCGCACGAAAGCGCGGGCCCCGGCGGCCTCCGCCCATTCCAGGAGCCAGTGCTTTTTGGCGTTCTTGCCCCGGGTCTCGCTCAGGGTGCGGTACTCCACCAGCACCAGGCGGGTGGTGGGGGGCAGGTGGTCCAGCAGGGCGCGGAATTTTTCCTGGTGGGTAGGGTGGGTGAGGCGGTGCAGGGGATGGTACAGCACAACCATGCGCCGGTCGGAGAGGAAGGGCATGGCCGCGGCCGCCAGGTGGATCTCCTCCAGCGAGGCGGAACGCCCGTCCAGCCGGGCCAGGTTGATCGAGGCGGAGGCGGCATCGCCCAGCTTGCTCTCCAGTTCGGAGACCAGCTGGGCGATGGAAAACTCATCCTCCCCGTGGAGCAGGTAAACGACCGGCGGCGTCTCTGTCATGGCGTTGGGGTTACTATTGTGAGTATCTGTGAGGCTGCGCCCCACAGATACTCTTAAACCATATCCTCCGGTTCACAGGGAGGAAAGCTCTGAACGTTATCCCTGGGTGACCACGCGGTGGGCCTGGATGCGCCCGCGGCGCGAGGGCTGGATGTCCACAATATGCAGGGTCTCGGGGACGCCCGAGGTGGTCACCTGCTCCTGGATCTTAAGCCCCATGGGCTGGGCGAACATCAGCGCCACCGTAGCCAGCGAGGCAGCCAGGGGGATGCGCTCCACTTTATCCCGGGTGCGGCGGCCCGCGCCCAGCATGGCCACCGCGGCGGCAATGCCCGCCATGGCGCCGGCGGTCACGAAGTTCGTCCCGCAGTTGGGGTGCACGGCCAGGTTGTGCTCGCCGGAGCGCATGCGCTCCAGGGCCTCCTCGGCCGCGGCGCGCAGGTCTTCTGTGGTTACGTCACCGATGACCCAGAAACCGCCCACGTCGGAATGACCGGCCAGGCTGATCTTTGGGAAGCGCTCGGAAAGAATGTGGAGGGTGGCATGTTCCAGGCCGTGATTGCGGCGCACCCGCGAGACGGGGGCTACGCTCAACAGCATGCCTGCCAGGCGAGAAAGAGTAGGGTTCATTTTCATCTCCATGTTACCAGTAATGGGGCACTCAGAATAAGGATTTTGAACAGGGATTTCAAGGGTTGCGTGCTCCACCGATCTTCTTTTTGCGCTTGGCGGAAAGAAGCTGCGAGGATTTTACCACCAATGCTCCGGCCCGCAACCGATAAAAGAGTAAGATTTGGCTAATTTGGATCGCAATTAACCGGTGAGGGGCTGTAACACGCCTCTCGTCCGGGCGTTTTATCAGATAGATAAATCGCGATATACGGTTAATCCTCTTTGCCCGGCAGCACGTAAGGTTAAGCAGCCGGCACAGCGGTTAAATTTATAGACTATAATTAAAGAGGTTCCGATAACCCTGAAAAATTCTCCCAAATGTGCTCTTGGTGAAGTCTTTCCCGGCAATTTGCCTTCTAGAGGAGAGGGAATGGATACAACACGCTTAATCCTGGTAGATGACCACGCGGTGGTCAGGGCAGGGATACGCCACATCTTACAGACCGCGCCCGATATCCAGATTGTGGGGGAAGCATGCGATGGAGCGGAAGCGATGGTAATGGTTGAAACGCTGCAGCCGGACGTGATGCTGCTGGACGTCGAGATGCCGGTACTGAGCGGCACCGAGGTAGCCCGCCGGCTGCAGGAGTCCAATTCGCCCGTCCGGGTGCTGGCCCTGAGCGCCTACGACGACAAGCAGTACGTGCAGGAGCTCCTGTCGAACGGGGTGGACGGGTACCTGACCAAAGACGAAGCCCCGCACTATATCATCGAAGCGGTGCGCCGCGTGGCAAAGGGGGAGCAGGGCTGGATCAGCCGGCGGGTGGCGGCCCAGATTGCGGCCATCAAGCAGGGGGAGGACAAACCGAAAGAGAAGTCGGTGCGCGATCTGACCAAGCGCCAGGCGGACGTGCTGCGCCTGGTGGCGACCGGTAAGACCAACGGGGAGATCGCGACCGAGCTGCAGATCAGCGAAAAAGCGGTCGAAAAGCACCTGGTGCTCATCTTCGCCAAGCTGGGGGTGATGTCACGCGTGGAGGCGGCGGTGCAGGGGCTGCAGCGAGGCCTGATCTAGCGATTAAAAGGGCGAGGGGGGGCGGGCCCGGGGGGCCCCCCCCCCC
>JAEWYL010000013.1 GCA_023395675.1 Chloroflexota bacterium
GTATTTGGCCGCGGGTCAGGCCCGCACGAGTTCAGGCTCCGCCTGGGGCAGGGCGGCGCGGGCGCCGCCAGTTGGCGCGCTGCCGTTGGGCGCGTTCGCCCGGGCAGGCGCGGCCTGCGCCTGGGCCTCTTGCTCCAGCCGGAAGCGGCGGATGGCCTCCTGCAGGCCCCGGGCCATCTCCGCCAGCTCCTGGGCCGAGGTGGACACCTCCACCACCTGGGCGCTCATCTCCTCCGCCCCGGCGCTCACCTCCTCCACCGAGGCGCTGTTCTCCTCGCTCACGCTGGCGATGCTCTCGATGGCCTGGGTCATCTCGCCCGCCCCGGCCGCCATCTCCTCGGTGGCGGCCGTGTTCTCCTCCACCACCGCCGAGACCGAATCCATGGCGCTCACCAGCTCATTCGAGAGGCCGTTCATCTTCTGCGCCGCCCCGGCCACCTGGGCCGCCTGCTGGTAGGCCGCCTCGGCGGCTTTGATGATATCGTTCAGCGCCTGCCCGGCCCGGTCGGCGCGTGAGACGCCCGCCTCCACCTCCTGGGCGCCCTCGGTCATGGCCTGCACCGCCTCGCCCACCGTCTTCTGGATCCCCAGGATCAGGCTGCTGATCTCTTTGGTGGCCCCGGAGGAGCGCTCTGCCAGCTTGCGCACCTCGTCGGCGACCACGGCGAAGCCCTTGCCGTGCTCCCCGGCGCGGGCCGCCTCGATGGCGGCGTTCAGCGCCAGCAGGTTGGTCTGCGAGGCGATGTCGTCAATGGTCTCGATGATCATGCCGATCTGGCCGGACTGGCGGCCCATCTCCTCCACCTTGCCGGCGGAGGCCCCCACTTTTTCCTGGATCGAGCGCATGCCCTGGATGGTCTCTTCCACCGTCTGGAAACCGCTGCGGGCGAAACCGGCCGCGTTGGCCGAATCCCGGGTGAGGGCCTCGGCATTCTGCGCCACCTGCTGGAAGGCCTGGCTGATCTGGGCCGCCACACTCGAGGCCTGCACCACCGAGCTGGCCTGCTCCTGGGCGCCGCGCGCCACCCCGTCAATGGCGCGCGAAATGCCCTCCACCGTGTTTGCCGTGCGGGTCACGGCCTCGGTCTGCTGGGCGGTGCCCAGCGCCACTTGCTGGATGGTGGTGGCGATCTGCTGGGTGGCTTCGCCGGCCTGCTCGGCCGCCTGGGCCAGCTGACCCGAGGCGCTGTTGATCTTCCCGGCGTTTTCCGCCACCTGGCCCACCAGCCCGCGCAGGTTGGCGCCCATCTCGCCGAAGGCCCGGCCGGTCTCCTCCAGGCGCCGCAGCATCAGGTTAAAGGCCTGCGCCAGGTCTCCCAGCTCGTCGCGGGAGCGGTAGCGCACCTCGCGGGAGCTGAGGGTCACGTTTTGGGTCAGGTCGCCGGCGGCCAGGGCCCGGGCGGCCTCCACCAGGTCCGCCAGGTCGCGCTCGGCGATCTCCCGGGCGGCTTTCACCATCTGTTCCGTGCCCAGGGAGAGGCTGCGTGAGAGCAGCGCGCCCACGCCCAGCCCGGCCGCCACCCCGAGGACGACGAAGAGCAGGGAGCTGAGGCGCACGCGCTGGTAGGTGGCGGTGTTCTGCTCCAGCGAGCGGCGGGCCTCATCCTTTTTCAGTTCGACCAGGGCGCTCATGGCGGCCCCCGCCGCCTGGCCCGCCGGCAGGCCCCGGGTCAGGTTCTCCCGGGCGGCCTCGGGGTCCCCCTGCTCCATGGCCTCCAGCACCGGCGGGAACAGGGCCAGGTAGGCGTCCCATTTCTGTTGGAATTGCTCCAGGGCGGCCTGGCTCTCACCGGTCACCAGCAGGGGCTCCAGCGCGGCCAGCGCCTCTTCCACCTGCGCGGTCTGGGTTTCGATAGCCTCGAGCTGGGCCTGGACCGTCTGCTCCTCATCAATGAACACCACCCCGTGCCGGAAGGCCCGCCCCAGGCTGGCGATCAGGCGGTCCACCTCCTGCACCTGGCTGATCGCCACCAGCTCCTGGTTGTACATTTTCTGGTTCATCTCGTCAATGGATTTCATGCCCGCCAGGGCGGTGACCCCCATCCCCGTCATCAGGGCCAGGACGAGCAGAAAAGAACCGATCAGTTTGACTCGAATAGTGAAACGCATCCCCGATCTCCTGAAGGATTGTTGTCCGGCCCGTTCCGGGGCGCAGCTTGCTCCTGTGCTCCGGACGGGCGGGAAAGAATTCAGCCGTGATCTACCGGCTGCCCAAAGGCGGTCGCCAGATCGCGCCCGGATTCAATCATCCTCCCGCAGACCGGCCTGCCACGCATGGAAGCATATCAGACCCCGGGTGGAGGGGCTGTAAATAATGTGTGGAAAAATTATAAAAAAGGGGTAAATCAGGGGATAGGTCTGCTTTGCGCCCGCGCCGGAAGGCCCCTGCCGGCGGAGGCGCGCACGGCGCCGCAGCGGGCGCAGTAGGGGTGCGCGCAGAGCAGGGCCTGTGGATCGGCCTCCACCGCCAGGCGGGCGGCTTTGACCAGCTCGGGCAGGGGCAGAGCCCGGATATAGGACTGCCCCAGGCGCTCGCTGCGGGTGAAGGGGGCCGTGCGCGCGTTCAGGGCGTCGAAACCGTCGGAGCAGCTCGGGAACCCGGGGCACTCGCAGATCCCCTGCGGGGTGAGCGCCCAGCGGATGAAGGTGCGGCGCCCGGCCTGCTGCTCCCCCAGGTGGATGCTGGTGTTGGTGGTGTGCCCCACCCCAAGCTGCAGCACGTAGCCCCCGGCTTCGGTCAGGAGGCGCAGCGGTGCGAGGGGCTCGCGGAGGCTCTGGGCCGCCAGCGCCGCCTCCACCCCCACGCCGGTGAAGGACTGGATGGGGTGGAGCGAGCGGCGCGCCCGCGGGTGGCGGCGCAGGGTCTCCGGGATGGCGCCGATCAGCCGGTCGACGGGCAGGTCCGGGTGGAAGATCTCCGCCATGCGGTTGCGGTCCGGGCGGCTGCCGTAGAGCATGGCGTTGTCCGGCGGGCCCACCTCGGGGGTGACCATGGTGTTGTAGGTGAAGGCGGGGGCCAAAACCTGGGGGAAACAGGAGAGCAGGGCCGCGACCACCGTCTGCGCGCCGCCCTGCACCTGCCCAAAAGCCGAGAGGGAAGCGTGCACCACCACCGGCAGCGCCGGGTCGAGCTCCAGCTTTCTCAGGGCCTTCACAAAATCCCGATAAGTGACCATACCATCCTTCTAAATATGCCCGTAACCGTAATTCGGTGGGGGGGAAATGGGCGGCGCAGCCGCAAATTTCCTCCCGCGGCGAGGATAGGCGGTTAACTCCCGCTCCAGCTCGCTTTGCGTTTTTCCACGAAGGCGCGCATGCCCTCTTTCTGGTCGGCGCTGGAGAACAGGAAGTAGAAGGCGCGCCGTTCGGCCGCCAGGCCCTCGCTCAGGGAGGCCTCGAAGGCGTGGTTGACCGCCTCCTTCCCCAGGCGCACCGCCAGGGGGGCGCGTGCCGCCACCTCCGCCGCCAGCCCGACCGCCTCCTCCAGGTAGCGCTCCACCGGGGCCAACCGGTTAATCAGCCCCAGGCGCAGGGCCTCCTCGGCGCTGAGGATGCGCCCGTTCAGCACCATCTCCATGGTCAGGGCCTTGCCCAGCGCGCGCGCCAGCCGCTGCGTGCCGCCCGCCCCCGGGATCACGCCCAGGTTGATCTCCGGCTGCCCGAAGCGCGCCGTCTCGGAGGCGACGATCATATCGCAGGACATGGCCAGCTCGTTCCCGCCCCCCAGGCACCAGCCGGAGACCGCCGCCACCACCGGTTTGTGCAGGCCGCGCATACGGTCGAAATGGGCGATCTGGTCGCGCAGCAGCATATCCACCGGGCCGGACTCGGCCATCTCGGCGATATCGGCGCCGGCGGCGAAGGCCCGCTCGTTCCCGGCGATCACCATGGCCCCGATCCCCTGCTGCGCGTCGAAAGCCTCCAGCGCGCCCATCAGCTCGTCGAGCAGGGCGTTGTTGAGGGCGTTCATCGCCCGGGGGCGGTTCAGCCGCACCAGACCCACTTTGCCGCGCTGTTCGGTCAGGATATTCTCGTAGGTTTTCATCTCCCCTCCCATACGCTGTCTCGAAGCTCTGTCCGGGGCGGAATCCGCCCCGGGCGAACAGCAGGGACCGGCCGCCTGTGCACGGTCCCGCCCGCCTCTCAATTATAACCCCCGCTCTGTTAAAGCCTGCTGCGGTTCTTGCGGATGGCCTCGCGGGCCAGCCGGTCCACGCGCTCGTTCTCGCGGTTCCCAGCGTGGCCGCGCACCCAGCGCCACTCGATGCGGTGGCGGCGGATGGCGGCGTCCAGGGCCTGCCACAGGTCGGCGTTCGCCAGGGCCCCGTCCTTGCGCTTCCAGTTGCGCCTGCGCCAGCCGGGCAGCCATTCGGTGATGCCGCGCTTGAGATATTCCGAATCGGTGTAGAGCAGCACATGGCAGGGGCGGGTCAGGGCTTCCAGGGCCCGCAGGGCGGCGGTCAGCTCCATGCGGTTGTTGGTGGTGCTGTCCTCCGCGCCGGTGAGCACCTTCTCGCGGCCCTCGAAATACAGCACCGCGGCCCAGCCTCCGGGCCCGGGGTTGGGCTCGCAGGCGCCGTCGGTGTAGATGGTGACGGTGGGGAGCGCGGCTTCCATCATTCTCCCCGGTGCAGGTCCTGTGCGGTCTGGTCGAGCAGGCGCACCGTGGCCGGAAGCTGCTCCATTTCGAAATAAGAGCGGAAGAGCTGGGTGGCGGCGTCGCTCAGCGCCCAGCGCACCCGGCCCCAGGAGGCCCCGGCGGGCTCTTCCCGCGCGTAGGGCAGCAGGTCCAGCGCGGCGCGGAACTGGGGCGAGAGAGTTTCGTCGCCCGCCAGCAGCTCCCGGGCGGCCGCGCCGGCGGGAAAGGCCCCCAGGCCCGCCGCCAGGCGCGCCTCGTTCTCGGGGGCGAGCAGCCAGCGCAGGAAGAGCCAGGCCGCCAGCTCCTCTCGCGGGCCTGCTTCCAGCAGGCGGTACTGCGGCCCGTAGATGGGCAGCGCCGGGTCGCCCTGGGCGGCGGGGAAGGCGATCACCGTCCAGCGGTCGGCGCTCTCCTCCAGGCGCATGCGCCTCTCCTGGAAGGAGAGCCCGCCCAGGCTGCCGGTGGAGAACAGGCCCTGCCGGAGGGCGAACTCGCTCTCCGGGAACTCGTTCTCGCTCAGCCAGGCGCAGCCCGCCTCGTACAGCGCGCGCAGATAGCCCAGGCTCTCGCGCACCTCCGGGGTGTTGAAGCGGTAGCCCCGGCCTTCGGGCAGGGCGAAGTCCGCCCCGAAGGCGTGCAGCCAGCCGGAGAGGGTCGAATAATGGGTGGAGATGATCCAGCCGCCGGTGCCGTCGTTGGAGGGGTCCTCGTCGAAGGTGTTGGCGCTGGCCGCGGTGCAGGCCTGCTCCTGGAACTCCTCGGCGCTCTGCGGCGCCCCGCTGAAACCCAGCTCCTCGGCCCAGGTCTGGTTGTAATACAGGAGCTGGGCCGAGCGCGGGGCGGGCAGGCCGGTCAGGACCTCCTCTTCTTCAGCCGCCGCCAGGAAAGCCTCCGCCTCTTCGGGCGGCAGGCCCCAGAGCGGATCGCGCAGGTACAGGCCCAGGTCCGCCAGGGGCGCGGCGCCCAGGTCCTGATAGGGATAGCTCACCAGGAGGGTGGGGGGCGCGGCGGGGGCGGCCCCCTGCGGCTCGAAGGCGGACGCGGCGGCCTCCGCCAGCCCGTCATAGCCGAGGTGGGCCGTCTGGGCCGCGACGATGCCCCACTGGTTGCCGGCGTTGAAGGCCTCCACCAGGGCGCTCAGCGCCGCCCCGGGCTCCCCGGCCCAGGGGTGCCAGAACTCCACCCGCACCCCGCGCAGGCTCTCCGGGTCCAGGTCGAGGGCGCTGGTCGGGCTGGGCGCGGGGGTGGGGCTGGGGGCGGCCGTCGGGCTGGAGC
>JAEWYL010000024.1 GCA_023395675.1 Chloroflexota bacterium
GGTGTGGGGGGGGGGGGGGGGGGGGGGGCCACAACCCCCCCCAACCCTCCCACAATTTTCTTTTATGAACAGGACTTCCGCAGGCCGAAGGAGTTGAAGGTTTTTTCTGCGGGCTCAGCCCGCACAAAACACCCGCAATCTCCCCTGAGCTGCGTGACTGAATTAACCGGATTTCGAGAGCATTTCGAGCAGGGTGCGGACCGCCGTTTTGGCGAATTCAGGATCGTTGATATTGCAGTCCAGCTCGGTGACCGGGATGCCGGGTTTCAGGTTTTGTTTGATGGTCGTAAAACAGGCTTCATTGGCCTCGGGGTCCCAGAACTGCCCGCCGGGGCTGTCGAGCTGGGAGACGCCCTTCATGGGCAGGAGGATGGCCACCGGCGCGGTCGCCAGATTGGCGGCCTCGGCGATCATTTTGCCGATGGCGCGGTTTTCCTCCACGTTCGTCCGCAGCAGGGTGACGTTCGGGTTCCATTTATACAGGTTCCGGCCGCGGTACTTGTCGGGCACCGTATCGTAGGCCCAGAAGTTGGCCATATCCACGCAGCCCGGGGCCAGCACGGCCGGGATGCCGGCTTTTGAGGCCGCCTGGCCGCGCTCGGGCCCGGCATTCAATACTCCCCCGCAGACGGTGTCCGCCAGCTCGGTGGTGGTCAGGTCCAGCGAGGCGGTGATATAGCCGTCGGCGATCAGGCTCTCCATCGTGCGCCCGCCGGTGCCGGTGGCGTGGAAGATCAGCACCTCGTAGCCGTCCTTTTCCAGCAGCTCGCGAGCGTAGTTCACGCATTTGGTGGTATTGCCGAACATCGAAGCGGTGATCAGGGGGCGTTCCTCGGCGGCGGCGGGCTGTTCGGTGCTCACCATGCCGGCAATGGCCCCGGCCGCGTTGGTGTAGATGGCCCGGCTGATGCGGTTGATGCCGGCCACGTCCACCACCGAGGGCATGAAGGTGATGTCCCGCGTCCCGGCGTATTGGGTGACATCGCCGCCGCCCAGCGTGGAGACCATCACCTTGGGCACGCCCACCGGCAGGGCGCGCATGGCGGAAGTGGCGATGGAGGTGCCCCCGCCGCCGCCCATGCCCAGAATGCCGTCCAGACGGCCCTCGTCGTACAGCCTGCGCACCACCACCGCCAGGCCGTTCGCCATGGTCTGCATGGCTTCGTCCTTATGCTCTCCGGAGCTGAGGTAGGCCAGGTCGCCGCCAGCCGCCCCCGCCACCTCCTCCCGGGTGATGTCCGGGGTGAGGGTGGGCGGGTCCAGGGTCCCAAAATCAATGGTGAGGGTCTGCAGGCCCTGCTTCTCGATCAGCTCTTTCACAAACGCAAATTCGGCGCCTTTGGTATCCAGCGCCCCTACCAGCACTACGGTTTTCGCCATATATGCCTCCTGTTCGGGTTGGAACGAGTGAATAGGGTTCAGCCGCGAGCCCCGCCGGTCTGAACAGGCCAGCGGTGTCCTGGCCTTGTGCTTAACCATTGGGTTAACGTCAGTATGATACCAGTTCGGAATGAGGGTCTTCGGGCTAACGATAAAGGCGGCTTCCGGCGGCAGGTCGGGGACGGGCCGGTCTCCTTACCCTGCGCAGGGTGCTGCGCCGGAGCCAGGGGCGTGCGCCTCTAAGTTTAATCCATTCGCGCCAGGTTTGTGTTGTGGATCCGCATCCAATTTCGATTCAGCCCGCCCGGATCAACCGCCGTCAGCCCAGGATCAGAATGACGGCCGTCACACCCAGTAGCGCGGTGATCAAGCGGTCAAACGTCTGCTTGTCCACCCGGTAGGCGGCCATTTTCCCCACCCACACACCCAGCGGGACCAGGGGCAGCAGCGGCAGGATGCGCAGCAGGGCTTCCCAGTCGAACAGGCCCGCGTACCAGTAATAGGGCACTTTGATCCAGTTCAGGATGCTGAAGAAGAGCACCGAAGTGGCGACGAACACCGCCGGCTGCACGTTCTGCATCAGCAGGTAGATGTCTACGGGCGGGCCGCCGGTGTGCGCCAGAGCCGAGAACAGCCCGGCGGCCACCCCGGCCGCCGTTCCATGCCAGCTCCGGCTGTGGTAGGCGAAAGATTGGAACAACCGCTTCTGCAGCAGCCGGTACAGGGTGAACCCCAGGACGATGATCCCCAGCACGGTGCGCAGCGCCTGCGTGGGGGCGTTGGTGATCACATAGGTGCCTGCCGTCACCCCGATCACCGCGCCCGGCAGGAGCAGGACGATCAGCCGCCTGTTCCAGCGGCCCCAGTGCAGGGCCAGGGCGAACAGGTCCGCCAGCATCAACACCGGCAGCAGCAGCGGCACCACCTGGGAGGCCGGCAGCACCAGGGCCAGGAGCGGGGTGGCCAGCGCGCCCAGCGTGCCGCTCAGCCCGCCCTTCGAGAGGCCGATCATAAACGCCACCAGGCCGGCCATCAGGAAGAAAGCCGCCGGCCCGCTCATCTCGCCGCGCGCTCCTCCCCCATCCCGGGCTTCAGGATGGGGGAGGCCGGGATGGGGTCCTTCTGCGCAGACTGCATCAAAACGCCCGGTCCACGAACTCCCGGTTGTGCACCTGGACCGGCACTTTCATCAGCTCCAGCACGCCCTTCGCCGTGTGCTCCGACAGCCGGCGGAAGGCCTCTTCGCCTTTCTCCCGCGTGGCGCGCAGCGGGTTGCCGATCACCCCGCTCTCGATAAACTCGTGGTGGTCCATCGGGAAGGTGAAGTATTTATAGCCTTCGAACTCCACGTCGGGCATCCCGTCTTTCTTGGCGAAGCTCTTGGGCAGAAATTCTGGGATATGGGCTTTGGTGAAACCGGCCCGGTCCATGCGCACGATCTTCTCGTTCCAGGCCAGGTCCTGCGAGGTCTCCAGCTCGCTCGAATGCCAGCCGGGAGTCTCCTCCGGCGGGTTTTCCAGCAGCCCCTGCAGCACGCCCACGTAGTTCTCCATGTAGGGTTTGACGAAGCTGATCAGGGCTCCGGTTTCGTATCGCAGCTTGCGCAGGATCGGGTCCACCACCTTCACGTTCGACCCGTGCCCGTTCACGAAGATGATGCGGTTGAAACCGTGATGGATCAGGCTGCGGGCCACGTCGTGGATCAGGTTCAGCAGGGTGCTGCTGCGCAGGGTGATCGTGCCCCGCCCCCGGCCGGGCTCGTGCATGTGCTGCGGGGAGTAACCGGTCCAGATCACCGGGGTGTGGAGGACCGCGATCATCTCCGAAACCCGGGCGGCGATCTCCACCGCGGTGATGGTATCGGTATAAATGGGCAGGTGCGGCCCGTGCTGCTCGAAACTGGCCATCGGCACCAGGATGGTGTCCTTTTCTTTCAGGTATTCCTGCACATCCACGTAGGTCAGCTCGCCCAGGTCCCAGGAGAGGAATTTATCACGGAATTCCTCGTCTCCCTCGGTCAGGTGGGGCAGGCTCTTATAGCGTTCGTGTCCGTTCATGCCGATCATGGTTTATTCTCCTCTTGAGCCCACAGGGAACAGACGTTTACTGTTCCGGGACGGGCCCGGTTCCAGCCCGGGCCCGCTCAGGTTGCCGATTGTGCGCGGCTGCTGTCCATCAGCTCCACGAACAGGTCTGCGGCTGTACGTCCGAAATCGGGGTCGTTGACGTGGCATTCGTAGGTGCGCAGCGGGATATCCGGGCGCAGGCGGCTGCGCAGGCAGTCCAGAAAGGCCCGGTCCGCTTCCGGGTCCCAGAAAGGCCCGTCCGGCGTGTTGGGGATGGACAGCCCCCGGGTGGGCACGGCGACCACCAGCGGGCCGCGCGCCGGGTTCAGGCGCTCGGCAAACAGCTCTCCCAGGGCGAACATCTCCTCGCGGGAGGCGCGCACCAGGGTATATTCGGGGTTGTGGTCGTAAACGGGGCGGGCGCGCAGCGCCTCGGGGATGGCCCCGGCGTGGAAAACGCAGAAATCAATGCAGCCGGGGACGACCACCTGGGGCAGTCCCGCCAGCCCCACTCGCTTCAAACGCTCCGGGCCTCCGTCGTGGATCCCGCCGGTCATCGGGTCGTAGGTCTCGTTGGTGGTGAAGTCGATCACCCCTACGAACTGGCCTGCCTCCGCCAGCTCCTCCATCGCCGGCCCGCCGACCCCGTTGGAGTGAAAGATCACCGCCTCGTAGCCTTGCTCGGCCAGCCGCTCTTTCAGGGCCATCACGGCCCGGGTGGTGTTCCCCAGCATGGTGACCGCCACGTAGCGGCTGTCCTGCGCCGGAGAGGGCAGGGGATGCCCGTGCTCGACCAGCCCTTTCAGCGCCGCGGCCACGTTGTCGAAGACGGTCGTGGCAATCGGGTTGAGCCCCAGGATATCCACAATCGAGTGCACCACCATAATATCGCTGGTGCCGACCAGCGGATCGAAGTAGTGCTTCCCGGAGGCGATGGGCGAAACCAGGACTTTCGGGACCCCCACCGGAAGCTGCATCATGGTCGCCGCGCCTATCACCGCCCCTTCGGCCCCGCCCATGCCGACGATGGCCTGCAGTTTTCCTTGGGCATACAGATTGCGGGCCAGCACCTTGAGCGCCTCGCGCATCCCGTGCACGGCGCGCCCGCGGCTGCCCGCGCTGCGCAGCGCCTCGATGCTGGTACCCCCGTAAGAGGCGGCCTCGGCCCGGGAGATATCCGGCACGATCCCGACCGGCTCTCCCAGGATGCCCGCGTCGACCACGGTCGTGCTCAACCCAAGGGCCTGGAGGCGGTCCCGCAGGTAGGCGATCTCCGGCCCCTTGGTGTCCAGCGTGCCAATGATGACGACATTATTCTTCATCGAACGGCCTCCCTCGACAGGCAGCGCGCCGCGCCCGGAACGCGCCGGAGGCTCGCCTCTCCTGCCAGTCCTTTCCGGGAAGGAAGGTTAAGCGGGCGCGCGGCCCGCTTAACCTTCTCCGGACGGCTGGTTTTTCGGGCTCGCCCTCAAGCCCTGCCGGGGGGGGGGGGGGGGGGGGGGG
>JAEWYL010000088.1 GCA_023395675.1 Chloroflexota bacterium
GCAGCGGGTCTGAAGCGACGGCCCGCTTGGCGAGGGTGCAGCGCCCGCGCAGGGCGGTCTTGCGGTCCGGGGGGATCAGCAGCAGCTTGCCCAGGGAGAGGGCGCCGCCCAGCCCGGCCTCCATGGCTCCCGCCAGACGGGAGGGGTTGGAGAGCATCCCCAACCCGGTGCGCAGCACCGAGCGGGAAAAGTTCACCGTGTCGTCCACGCGGTCCAGGGCCCGTACCACCGTATCCACCAGGAAGTCGCTCTCCTCATCCTCCTCCGGCGCGTCCTGAAGCCAATCCGGCAGGGCTTCGGGCGGCGCGTCCGGGCTGAGGTCGGTGGTGGCCTGCATGACGCGCATCAGGGCCACGCCATCCGCCAGGGCGTGGGAGAGGCGCACGACCAGCGCGCTGCCGGCGCCGAAATTCTCCACGTAATACATCTGCCAGAGGGGCTGGCACGGGTGCAGGGGCACGCGCATCAGGTCTTCCACCAGCGCCAGCAGGGTATCCCAGCCGCCGGGCGCGGGCAGCGCGAGGCGGTGCAGGTGGGAGTCGAGGCTGAAATCGGGGTCCGGCTCCCAGGTCGGGAGGGTGAAGGGAAGACGCGCCTCCCGGATGCGCTGGACAAAGCGCGGGAAGCGCAGCAGCCGGTGCTGGATCACGGCGCGCAGGCGGTTGAAATCCAGCGGCTGGTCGAAAAGATACAGGCCCGTGATGTTGACGCTGTTGGTGGGCGTGTCCATGCGCAGCCAGGCGGCATCCACATGGTAAACCGGCTCTCGGCGAAAGCGGGAAACTGGCACTGGCTCACCTCCATTCTATGGATTCATTATATAGAAACGCGCAGGGGGATGCAATACGCGCCCGGACAGGGATGACATCTGCCGCCCGATTGGCGACATATGTCATCCTTCTCGGCCGTTCCATTGGCGCGGGATGGGAGAGCGCTCGGATCAGACGGACAGGCAGCGCAGCAGGATGCGCCGCCGTCCCCCTTCTGCGCGGTGCTCGAACAGGTACAGGCCCTGCCAGGTCCCCAGGGACAGCTTGCCGGCGTCAACCGGGACAGACAGGCTGGTGTCGGTGAGCATGGCGCGCATATGCGAGGGCGAGTCGTCCGCGCCCTCCAGGGTGTGCCGGTGCCAGGCCTGGCCCTCGGGGGCCAGCCTCTCCATGTAGGCCTCCAGGTCCTGGCGGGCGGTGGGGTCGTAATTCTCGCTGATCACCAGCGAGGCGCTGGTGTGCTGGATAAAGAGGAAACACATCCCTTCCCGGACTCCCCAACGGGCCAGGCGGCTCTGGACTTCGCCGGTGAAGGGATAGAGGCCCTTGCCCCGGGTTGTGATCTCGATCAGGTCTTTGTGCCAGTTCATAAGCGGAAATCCCGGCTCCCCGGCGGTTAAAGCTGCCCGCTGGCGGGGCTGGCCTCGAGCAGGCTCAGGTAAGCCGGGTCCTGGTAGCGCTCGAGGCTGAGAGCGCGGGCGTAGGGCGGCAGCGGCGCGCCGGTGATATAGGCGGCCAGCAGCTCGCCGGCGGCCGGGGCGGCCATAACGCCGAAACCGGAGAGGGCCCCGATCAGATAGGCGCCTTCCACCGGGAGCGGGCAGACCAGGGGCCGGTTCTCGCGGGTTTTGGTGTAGTAGCCGCCGTCCAGCACCGGGCGCCCGAGACGGCCGAAAGAGGCGCGCAGCCCGGGGAACATGGGCGCCAGGCCGCGCAGGACCACCTCCGGGAATTCCGGGTCGAGCGGCGGGGGCCAGGCAGGCGCCATCTCGCGCACGACGTACTCCCAGAGCATGAGGACGATGGGCGAGCCGGGCCCGCCCTCCGGGCGCAGGTGAGCCCCGGGGGGCAGCTCGCCCAGCAGGGCCGCGCCGCCCTCCTCCTCGCTCAGCCAGGCGCGCTCCTCCTCGCTCCATTCCAGGCGCTGGGGGTCGTCCCAGATTAGCAGCGGGGCCTGGCGCGGCACCACCCCGCGCTCATCTTTGAAGGCCAGTTTCTGGTGCAGCTCCGAGTAGACCGGCAGCTCCAGCCCCAGCATGTGCCCCACCTCGGGCGCCAGGGGGCCGGCGGCGTTCACCAGGAGGGGGGCGGCGAGCGTCTCCCCGCTCTCCAGGCGCAGGGAATGCACCTGCCCGCCGCGGGTATCCACCCCCGCCAGGCGGCCGCGCAGCAGGCGCACTCCGCAGCCCCGGGCGCGCTGCAGCAGGTAGGCTCCGAGCTGCTGGGCGCTGAGCCAGCCCGCCCGGCGCACGTGCAAGCCCGCCGCTACCTGGGGGGAGAGATAGGGAAAATGGCGCCGCAAGGCGGCCGGGTCGAGGAACAGGTCGGCGCCGGTGGGGAGGCCCTCAAAGCCCTCGGGCGGGGAGGGCCGGTACTCCGGGTCCCCGGGGCCGCCCGTGTGCACCCGCAGCGGGCCGGCGCCCAGGGCGCTGATCTCCTGCGCATCTCTGCGCATGGCCTCCGCCCGGCGCAGGTCTGCCGTCAGGTAGAGGTACCCGCGCCGGTTGAGATGGAAAACGTCCCCGCTCTCCCGGGCCAGCTCCTCCAGCAGGTCAATACTGCGGTTCATGAAAGCCGTCATGGCGCCGCCCGGGCCGGGCCACCAGTTGCGGTAGCATTCGGTGGATTTGTCGCTGGTCAGGCTGAGGGGATCGCCCTGGTCCAGCAGCACAATGCCCCTCAGCCCCTGGCGCACCGCCAGGTGGTAAGCGGCGCTGACCCCGGCGATCCCCGCGCCGCAGATGACGATCTCAGCAGTCTCGGCCATAGGTGCTCCTCCCTGGCCCAACTATACCACGAGGCGTTCCCATTCCGTCATCATGCCCTCCAGATCGGCCTGGGCCTGGGCGAGCTGGCGGCTGATCTGGTGCGCCCGCTCGTAGGTGCGCCCGTTCTTCTGCAGCTCCTGTGAAAGGCGCTGCACCGCCGTCTCCTGCTGGCGGATGCGCTCCTCGAGCTGGTCCATGGCCTGCATACGCCGGCGCGCCGCCTGGTCGTCGCCGCGGATCAGCGGCTTGGGCGGCAGGAGGGTGCGCACGGGCCGGCTGTCGCCGGCGGCGGGGCGGCGCAGGGTCCATTCCCGGAAGTTCCCGTGGAAAACCTCCAGCCTCCCGCCCCTCACCTCCCAGATCTGGGTCGCCAGGGCGTTCACCAGGTAGCGGTCGTGAGAGACCAGCAGGATGGTGCCGGGGAAAGCGTTCAGCACCTCCTGCAGGGCCTCCCGCGCCGGGATGTCCAGGTGGTTGGTAGGCTCGTCCAGCAGCAGGAAGTTGTGCCCCTCCAGGGCCAGGATCGCCAGGGCCAGGCGGGCGCGTTCCCCGCCGCTGAGGGCGCTGACCGGCTTGAACACCTCGTCGCCCCGGAACAGGTAGCCCGCCAGGTAGCTGCGCGCCTGGCCCTGGTCCATCTCCTGGTGGCTGAGCAGGGTGTCCAGCACGCTGAGGTCCCCGTTGAGGCCGTCGTGAGCCTGGGCAAAGTAGCCGATCTTCAGGCTGGCGCCCAGTTGGAGCTCGCCCTTCAGCGGTTTGAGCTGGCCCAGCAGCACCTTGAGGAAGGTGGTTTTGCCGCAGCCGTTTGGCCCGAGCAGGGCGGCGCACTGGCCCCGGCGCAGCTCCAGGTCGCGCAGGGTGAAGAGGGGATGGCCCGGGTAGCCGATTTGGGCCTCCCGGCTGCGCAGGACCAGCTTTCCGCTCACGCCCTCCGCCGCCAGGCGCGGCCGGATGCTCAGGGGGCGGCCGGCGGGCAGCTCCAGGGCGTTCACCTTGCGGATCGCCTCGATCACCTCCAGGTGCCGGTCGGCGCTCAGGCCCCACTCGGACCATTTCTTGCCGCTGCGCAGCGCCAGGATCCCGAACTGTTCGACCACAGCCAGGTCCCGGCTCAGGCGGCGCAGCAGGCCCAGGGCGCGGGCGTGGGTGCTGGCGCGCACCCAGTTGCGCTGGACGAAATCCACCTCTTTGAGCAGGCGGGCTTTCTCCTCGCGGAAGACGCGCTCCAGGTACTCCCAGCGCTCCTGGCGCTGGAGCAGGTAAGCGCTGTAGCCCCCGC
Organism: Chloroflexota bacterium; assembly: GCA_023395675.1. GTDB lineage: Bacteria > Chloroflexota > Anaerolineae > Anaerolineales > UBA4823 > JAEWYL01. Next base: position 4,038 of record JAEWYL010000088.1, read on the forward strand.
TGTACTCCTCGATCCTGCTGCGGCTCATCTCCCAGATCGTGTTCACGGTGTTGTCCAGGAAGTAGCGGTCGTGGCTGACGATCAGCACCGCTCCGGGCCATTCGCGCAGGGTGCGTTCGAGCCACTCGATGGCCTCCAGGTCCAGGTGGTTGGTGGGCTCATCCAGCATCAGCAGGTCGGGCTTCTCGAGCAGCAGCCGCGCCAGCAGGGCGCGGGTTTTCTGCCCGCCGCTGAGCAGGGAGAGAGGCATCTGCCAGTGTTTCTCGCCCAGTCCCAGGCCTTCCAGCGTGCTGCGGATGCGCACCTCGTAGTCGTAGCCGCCGTCGCTCTCGAAGCTGACCTGCAGGCGCCCGTACTCCTCCAGCAGGGCCTCCAGGCGTTCTCCCTCCAGCCCGGGCGCGGACATCTGGTCTTCCAGCGCGTGCAGGCGCGCCTGCATTTCCTGCAGCCCGGAAAAGACGGACAGCATCTCCTCGTAGACGGTGTGCGCCCGGTCGGCGAACGCCTCCACCGCCTCCTGGCGCAGATAGCCCAGGCGGCGGCCGCGCGCCAGGTGCACCCTGCCGCTGGTGGGCTGGTTAAGCCCCGCCAGGATCAGCAGCAGCGAGGTCTTTCCGATCCCGTTCGGCCCGATCAGCCCGATCTTGCCGTCGTTGGGGACCGTCGCCGTGAGGCCTCGAAAAACGTCGAAGGCCCCGTAGGACAGACCGATGTGGTCGATGGTCAGGATTGACATGCTTACCTCCAAAACAAAAAAAGCCGGCTGCGGTGGACTCCCGCAGCCGGCTGCCTCCAGGCATAAAAACAAAACCGGCTGCGGGCGAGTGCGCCGCAGCCGGATCGGTGATTGACAAATGCGTATATCTAACCGGTCAGCAGGCGCACTTGGACAAGGAAACCCCCACGCCGCCGGCGAGAGGAGTCATGTTCAAAGTGATGGCACTGCTGAAGAAAAACATCGCGTAACAATCCTGTGCTGACAATTTTCGCTGCATTAACAGCCGCGTGAGTCTATCACGGTTCTGAAAAAACTGTCAAGGAGTTTTTGCGCCTGCCGGGCGCGGCGATGCAAGGACGCGGTATTGCCCGAACCGCGCCTGATGAATTTTAATGATCAGAAGCGGCAGCTTCCGAAACCCTAATCCGGTTTGAATATCAGAAGCGGCAGCAACCCAAACCCTAATTAATTTTGATTATCGGAATCGGTAGCCACCAAAACCCTAATCCGATTTGAATTTCAGAATCGGCAGCAACAAAACCCTAAAGGTCGCCTTCAGGTCTCTTTACAGTCTGGCTCCTTGTGGCGACCTTATCCTTTATGAATTTCAGAACCGGTAGCAATCAAAACCCTAAAGGTCGCCTTCAAGTCTCTTTACAGTCTGGCTCCTTGTGGCGACCTTTAGGGTTTCCCTTCCCTTATCACCGATTTTGATTGTCAAAGATCATAAGGTCGCCTTCAAGTCTCTTTTTCGTCTGGCTGCTTGTGGCGACCTTTAGGGTTTCCCTTCGCCTATCACCGATTCTGTTTGTCAAAACTCATTAGGGTCGTCTTACAGGCCGCAAGGAGGCAGGTGAGACGCGGTTACCCAGGTGCCAGGCACTTCCACGGCTGAGAGCAACCGGGACAGGCAAAAAATCATCCCCCGCATAGGCTCGATACGGGCGAAAAAGTGCCTGGCACCTTAAAGCCAGTAGCGACAAAAACCCTAAAGGTCGCCTTCAGGTCTCTTTTCAGTCTGGCTCCTTGTGGCGACCTTTAGGGTTTTCCTTCGGTCATCACCGATTTTATTTGTCAAAATTCATTAGGGTTTCCCTCCGGCTCTCACCCTACCGCTGCCGCGGGCGAGGGCGCTATGTTTCCCTAGGTTTTATCAAGCGAGGGTATAGGGGGATGGCCTGGGCGGCGAAGCAATATCCTCCTATTCGGAGCACGGCATTTGAAATCGAGAAAACCCTCCCGCCGGAAGCGATCATCTTGACATAACGCGTAAAGAAGGATAAATTAGGACCAATCGCACAAGGATTGCAATAATTGGATACCGCCGGTTTTCTGAACCGGTCTCTCCAGAGAAGCAAATACACG
>JAEWYL010000129.1 GCA_023395675.1 Chloroflexota bacterium
CGTTCGGGTCCGCCAGGTTCAGCACCGGGCGGAAGGCGCTCACCTGGCTGCCGGGGGTCAGGCTCATGGACAGGATCTGCCCGTCAAAGGGCGCGATCAGGCGCGCCTGGTTGATCTTGTTCTGCACGGTATCCAGGTCCAGGCGGCGCTGTTCGACCTCCAGGAAGATCAGCGGGTCCACCCCGAGCTTCGCCTCCTCCAGCCGCAGCCGGGCCAGGGCGACCTCCTTGACCAGCGTGCGGGCGTTCGCCGAGAGGTAGCCCGGGCCGGCGACGATCTCCGCGTACTGCGCCCAGGCCTCCACGAAGGCGGTCTTGGCCTGCTCGAGCTCCTGCCCGGCGGCTGCGCGGGCCTCCGCCGGGGTCTCCGGGTCCGAGAGGGCCTGCCGGTAGGCCTGCAGCTTCTCGCTCAGGGTCTCCTGTACCTGGGCCAGGGTCTCCTCGAAGCCGGAATGTTCCCGGGCGCTCTCCAGGCGCCCCCTGGCGACCGCCAGCGCCGCTTCCGCCGCCTCCACCTTCTGCCGGAACTCCTCTTTCTGCCGGTTGTTCAGGTCTGCGTTCCTCTGCGCCAGCTCGTATTCCCTTTCGGCGACCTGCAGGGCCTCCTCGGCGCGCCGCACGGCGCCCTCCGCCTCTTCCACCGAGGGGTTGATCCCCAGCGCCCCCGCCTGCACGGCCTGCAGGTTGGCCCGCTCCAGGGCCGCTTCCGCCTCGATCCGGGCCACCACGTTCGCCTGCTGCGCCTGGGACAGCCGGGCCTCGGACTGCTGCAGGGCCAGCTCGGCCTGGGCGAGCTGCACGTTCAGGTCGCCCAGCTCCAGCTCGGCGAGCACCTCCCCGGCTTTCACCAGCCCGCCGCGGGAGACGTTCACCACGCTCACAAACCCATCCGTGCGGAAGAACAGCTCCTGCTGCTGCACCGGGGAGACCCGGCCCTGGAGCTGCAGGACGCGCGTCACCGTGCCGCGCTCGACCGTGTAAGTGGGTTTCTGCAGGGTGGCCGGGGTGGGGACCGGGGTGGGTTCGAGCGCTTCCCGGCCCCCGGCGCAGGCGGAGAGCAGCAAGATGAGCGCCAGGAGCAGGCCGCGACGCAACTGCTGGGAGACCCTGAAGGTCTTAAAGACCATCAGGGTCTTATATCCAATAAAATCATTGATCATTCGGCTCATAAAGCTTCTCCCAATTTGACGGCCTGGAACATCTTCATGCGCCTCAGCGACCAGACCGTCGAACCGATGCCCAGCAGGAGCATCAGGCCGAATACCAGGTACACGCGCAGGATATCGCCCCAGGCGATCTCGACCACGAAGGGCGGGGTGCCCGGGTAGCTGCCGGTGGTGACGGGCAGGTGGGGCACGAAGAGCACCGCCGTCAGGACGGCGATCCCGGTGCCCGCCGCCAGCCCGACCAGCAGGAGCAGGGACTGCTCGATCGCCAGGGCGGCGGCCATCTGGCGCGAGGACAGGCCGATGGCGCGCAGCACCCCGAGCTGGACGAAGCGTTCGCGGAACGAAAACAGGGCGTAGAGCAGGAAGCCGATCACGGTGAGCAGCGAGGCGGCCAGGAAGCCCACCGAGAGCAGCCCGAGCACCCCCTTGCGGTTCGGGGCGTCCATCACCTGGGCCAGGGCGCGGCGCGCGTCCTGCACGCGCACCACCGCAACCCCCAGGTTGTTGATCCCCTGGATGATCGCCCCGGTATCCGCCTCCGGCGCCGTCTTGAGCCAGACGTCGTAAGGGAGCAGCCCGCCGAAGACTTCGAAGATGTACTCCAGGTTGGCGATGTAGAACGGCCCCTCCTGCGGGTAGAGGCTGGGGAAATAATCCAGCAGCCCGACCACCTTAAATGAGACCGGCTGCCGCTCGCCGGTGGTGAGCTGGATGTCGAGGCGCACGGAATCGCCGGTGTTCAGGTGGAACCGTTCCCAGGTGCTGCGGTCAACCAGCAGCGCCGATGGGTCGGAGGCCAGGCGGTTCATCAGGCCGACCAGGGGCTCGCGCCCGAAGTCCGGGCGGAAGAAGGCCACCGCCGGGAACTCGGTGCGGTCCAGGCCCACCAGGCGCCCGCTGGCGGAGCTGCCCGCGGCGCGCAGGGTGGCGTTAAAGCGCCCGACGCGGGCCGCGGCCTGCACCCCGGGCAGGGCCAGGTGGTCGCTGACGGGCAGGAAATTCCAGATGGCAGGCTCGTCGCTGGCTTGCTGCGCAGGGGGCTGCGGGGGCGCGCCGGGCAGGCCGGCTGCGCCCGGGCTGGGGGCCACGTCCCCGGTGTACTCGCCGCCCTCCACCAGGTTCAGGTCGGCGCCGGCGGCGTAGTAGACGCTGTCCGCCAGGTGGCGGTCGAGGGTGTGGGCCATGGAGGCCACGAAGCCCGCCAGGCTGAGCGTGGTCACCAGCAGCATGAGCGGCCCCAGGTGGTCGCCGCTGGAACGGGCCAGCTGGCGCAGGGCCAGCACCGGCACCGTCCCCGGCGAGCGCGCGCTCAGCCAGGCCAGGCCGTCCAGCAGGCGCGGCAGCAGCCGCAGGAGCAGCAGGCTCAGGGCGCAGATGAACAGGGGGGGGAGCAGGAAGAGCACCGGATTTTCGAAGGGGTTGTTCGTCCCCAGGCTGCGCCCGAACACTCGCAGCCGGCCCTCGGCCTGCAGGGTGTAGAGCCCGTACAGCGCCGGGGCAAGCAGGAGCAGGTCCAGGTACATGCGCTGCCAGAGCGGGCGCTGGCGAGCGCGGGCGCGCTCCTGCTTGTAAGAGACGATAGTGAAGCGGCCCGCCTGCCACACCGGCGCCAGGCTGAACAGGATCGCCAGGGCGACCGCCCCCAGCCCCAGGGCCGCCGACTGGGGCGTCAGGCGCAGGGGCAGGTCGGTGGGGTTGGTGAAGTCCAGGAAAGAGCGGGTCTGCCCGACCAGGCGCGCCAGCCCCAGGCCGAGCAGCGGCCCGCAGAGCAGGGCAAACAGCCCCAGCAGGGCCCATTCGGCCCCGTACAGGCCGGCGATCCAGGGGCGGGTGGCCCCCCGGCTGCGCAGCACGGCGATCTCGCTGCGCTGGACGCGCACCAGCATGGCCGCCACCAGGCCCAGGAAGAAGAAGGCCAGGCCCAGCACCGGGGCGCTGAAGATGAACAGCAGGCCCGTCAGCGAGCGGGCGCTGCGGTAAAACTGGCGCATGGCGGGCACCGGGGAGGCCTCCAGGTCGGTGTTCGGGAGCAGAGCGTTCAGTTGGGTCTGGGCGCTCTCGATGCGGCTGATCAGGCCCGGGACGTCCTCGCTGTACACCCCGCCGCCGTCGAAGGAAAGGCTCCAGACGGCCTCGTTCACCGGCGCCGGAAGCCCCTCCGCGGCCGGGCCGAAGAACGTCTCCTCGGGGACGATCAGCCGGGTGTCGAAGGATTGGGGCGGGTAGAACCAGAACTCCGAGGCGGGGTCTGCGGGGGTCCAGACACCGGTGATCGTCACCCGCACCTGGAAAGGCTCGGCCCCGGCCTCTCCGGCGCGGTGCAGCAGGTAGGTGCTCCCGGCCTGCAGCCCGGTCTCGTTTGCCAGGGCCAGGGAGGCCAGGGCCTCAATGGGCTCGCCGGGGGCGGTGACCGGGTCCGGGAGCCTGCCGTCAATCAGGGTGATGGGGGCGGCATCGCCGGGCTCGAGCAGGCCAGTGACGAAAGCCAGCTTGACCACTTCCAGCCGCCGGCTGCGTTGGATGCGCCGGGCGTCCGGGTAAAGCTGCAGGTTATCGGTGGAGACGTAGCGGGTCAGGCCGCGGCCGGGCAGGCCGACCTGGCCCGGGAGGGCGTCGCGGATGAAGGCGTCCACCGGGAGATACCGGTCCAGGTCGAGCGGGCCGTGCCAGCTCCCGACGTAGTGATAGATGAAGCTGAAGGGTGGTCGGCGGCTCTCGGCGGCCGCCTGGCGCAGGGCCGCGTTGAGCAGGTTGTAATTTACCCCGTCGGCGTAGAGCGGCACGGCGACCGCCAGCGCCACCGCCAGGGTCAGGCCGGCGGTGAGGCTGGCGACCAGGCTGCGGTGGCTCCACAGCCGCTTCAGGGCGAAGGAAAGGGCGGAGAAGAGCCCCGGCTTGGGAAGATTCATCGAAGCTCCGGGTCCACCTGTTCCAGGCAGCCCGCCTCGACCTGGTCTCGCTGGATCTCGTCGCCCGTCTGGTAGGCTGCAGAACCCTGCAGGCAGGCGGTGAACCGGTCGGCTTTGGCCTGCATTTCGGCCAGCAGGGGGAATGGATCACCCCCGTTCAACGCCTCCGCCAGAACGCGCTCCCACCACCGGCGCGCCGGGCCCAGGGTAAAGGGGTTCGCCTGGCCAGCGGGCGCGCGGCCCTGGAGCGCGGCCAGGTAGACGGCGGCTTTCTCCGGGCCGACCTGCGCCTGCCAGGCCTCCGACTCCTGCACCGAGCGTCGGGCCGGCACGCCGCTGTCGCCCGCCTGGTTGTCGGAGAGGAACTTCATCCATTCCCAGCAGGCCTGCGGCTCCCCGGCATTTGGGGAGATATACAGGCCCAGGACCGTGAAGCGCGGGCTCCAGCCGTTCCCCACCGCCGGCAGCGGGGCGACGCCCACCTGGAAGCCGGGCTCGGTGATCTGGTAAACACCCCCAAAGGGGCCGGCGAACCAGGAGACCCAGAAGGCCACCTCCCCATCCAGGATCGCCTGGCGGGCGGCGCTGACATTCGAAGGATACGGGCCGACCTCGGTATAGTTGACCGGGTAGAAGACCTTCGCTTCTGCCTGCCCGGCCAGCCACTGCAGAAAATCCCGGCTTTCCGGCGTGTCAAAATCCAGGCGCGGCGGGTCGGCGCCCAGGTCCGCCAGCTGCAGGTCCCGCCCGGCCAGGAACAGGTCTGCCGGCCAGAGATAATAATTCAGGGCCAGCCCGTAGACCGGGTCCTGCCCGCCGGGGGAAGCCGCGGCGCCGATCAGCTCCAGGAACTCGTCATAAGTCCAATCGTTCGCAGGCGCCTCCAGACCGCGGCGGGCGAGCAGGTCGGCGTTATAGTACACCAGGTCCGGCTGGAGGCTGAAGGGCAGGCCGGCCAGCTTTCCGTCCAGCCTGAACTCCTCCAGCAGCCCCGGGTCGAAATCTTCACGCAGGCCAGGTCCTTCCGCCTCCAAGAAGGGGGCCAAGTCGAGGGCCAGGTCCGGGGTGATCCCTGCCGAGGTCCAGGCGAAACAGTCGTACCCTTCTGCCAGGCCGGAGGGCTCGCCGGGTGTGTCCGGCGAGGCGATCTTGACGCTGATCTCGGGGTGCAGGCGGTTGAACCCGGCCGCCAGGCTTTCGAGCCCGGCCCGGTCGCCGTAGATAAACGGGTAAAAGTCGATCACCGTTTCGGAGGCGGGCTGGATCGGATCCGGCGGATCCACGACGATGGGCCCGATTTCCGTAGGGATAAGCGGAGCCTGGCTCAGCTGGCTGGACGCTTCCCCGAGCGCGCCCTGGAGGCCGGTCCCCTCCTCGAGGGCCTGGAACAGGGCCGTTTCCACCGCTGCGGCCTCCACTTCGAACGGGCTGCCGTACCAGGCGTGCTCAAGGCCAAACTCGAGGGCCGGGCGCACTTCCGCCGGGATTTTGCTCCAGCCCCCGAGCGTATCACCCAGCGAGACCCGCGCCGGCAGCGAATAAGACCACTCCGGGATGGCGGGGTGCTCCGACAGGTATTTCAGCCAGGCCCAGGCGGCGTGCGCCGTGGTCGAGCCCGCGCTGATCACCGCACAGGAGGCCTGGGCAGGCGTGGTCTGGTCCGCTCCGGCCGCGGAGACCGGCGCAGGCGCCCAGCCCACGCCGGGCTGGGTTTCGAGCACCGAACCCGCGCTGCTGGTCTCGGTCACGCCCCCTTCCGGGAAGGCCTTCATATCCGTGTCTCTCCAGTAGATCTGGTCCAGCTTGCCTTTCCACAGGGCGGGAGGCCGCTCCCCGAACAGTGAGTGCCACTTCTCCCAGGATTCGTTCCAGGCTTCGCTCCAGGCAGTATGATCCTCTTCTTCGCCGTAGTTGTAACGCTGCGGGTAGATATTTCCGGAATACAGGCTGCCGGCTTTCGCCGCCTCCAGATACCACTGGAGCTCCCCGGCGAAGCGCTCCGCTTCGATGGAGCCGCCGCTCTCCTCCAGCAGGGCGCCGACCTGCGGGGCCAGGAGGGTCGTCGAGCTGTCGATAAAGCTGTCATCGGCGAAGCCGTAGAAAGGCCGGCCGTCCTCGACCCCGGAAAGGGCGTGCGCCGCCTGTTGAAAATCCTCCCAGGTCCAGCCGGGCTGCGGGTAAGGCAGGCCGGCCCGGTCAAAGGCCTCTTTCCGGTAATAGATCCCGGTGAGATCGATCGCTACCGGTAGGCCGTAGATCCGGCCCCCGGCATCCTGGCAGGCCTCGAGCGCGCCGGGCCAGAAATCACCTGGATCGAAAGACGGGTCCCCTTCCAGGAGCGGGTCCAGGTCCAGGAAATAGGGGCCCTGCCCGGGCTGGCGGAACGTCAGCAGGGTGGTATCCGCCGCGGAGGCAATCCGGCGCAGGTCGCCCGTTTCGGGCAGCTCGCGAAGCTGGACGGTGATACCCGGGTTCTGCCGGTTAAAGTCCTCCACCAGGGGTTCGTAATTGGCTTTCATGAAAGCATACACCCCAAAGGTCAGGACAGCCTGCCCGCCGGACAGTTCCCCTTCCCCCTGCTCTTCCTGGGGAGGGGCTTCGCCCGGCCCGGCCGCTGTTCCCGCCGGCTGCACCGGCGCCTGGTCCGGGCTGCCCCGGCACGAGCGTAAAGAGAAAACCAGTAGAAAAGCCAGCATCACAACCAATGCCGGCATGGCGGCCCCACCCAATTTGCCCCGGGTCTCTTTCATATTAGCGTCTTTCCTCTAGATCTTGCCAGATTTATTTTGTGGTTGTTTGGGGGGGGGGGGGGG
>JAEWYL010000119.1 GCA_023395675.1 Chloroflexota bacterium
CGCCGCTGTAATTATTTCCAGAAAAACAGGGGCGGGCCGGGCGGCGCTCGGCCCGCACCTGTTGTTCTGATTTCAGCTTGCGAAGGCTTTTGAGACAGCCCTTTATCCCGGCGTTCATCCTTGATAAAGCCAGGCAGTGTGCGGCGGAGCCGCACGAGGCGGCAGTTTATTAACCGGCTGTGATCCGGTTGCGCCCGGCCTCTTTCGAGCGGTAGAGGGCTGCGTCGGCGCGCCGGACCATGGCGTCCAGGTCCCGGTCCTGGGGCGAGGCGGACGCCAGCCCGAGGCTGACGGTGATGCCCAGCTCGCCCACCGGGGTGTGGAAGGTGCCCTCCATCACCGCCCGGTGGATCCGTGCGGCCACCTGGAGGGCGGCGGAGGAATGATTCTCGGGCAGCAAAACCACGAACTCCTCGCCGCCGTAGCGCCCGACAATATCAATATCGCGCACGTTCTCCTGGAGCGTGGCTGCCAGCCAGCGCAGGGCCTGATCGCCGATCACGTGCCCGTAGCTGTCGTTGAAATGCTTAAAATGGTCAATATCCAGCATAATGAGCGAGAGCGGGCGCCGGAAGCGCAGGGCGCGCTCGACCTCCCGCTTGCCCAGCTCGTACAGGCCGCGCCGGTTATACACTCCGGTCAGGTCGTCGGTGATCGCCAGCTTCTGGGTCTCTTCATAGAGCTGCACTTTGGCCGTCGCCAGCGCCACCTGCCCGGCTGCCTGCTCGCACAGGGCGATCTCGTCCGGGGTGAAGGTGTGAGCCTGGTCAAAATTGATGATCACTGCGCCCAGGTCCTGCCCGTCCGCGATCAGGGGGGCGACCAGGATCGAGGCCCCGGGATTTGTGGCGGCGATGATCGGGGCCATAGGGTGCAGCTGCGCCAGGTCATGAAAGATGATGGAACGCCCCTGCTGCAGCACCTCGCCGGACAGCGTGTACTCGCCGGGATTGACCTTCAGAGAGAGGAACTGCTCTTTGCGCGCCCCATAGGCCGCCGCCGGGTATGGGACCTGTTTCTCTGCATCCCACAGGCTGATATAAGCCCCGTCCGCGCCGATCAGGCGGCAGAGGCGGTTGGCCATCGCATCCAGCATCTCGGGCAGGCTGTGGCGGTTGAGGGAGCACAGGGTGATATCGTTCAGCAGCTCCATGCGCATGGCCTGCTGGCGGAGCTCGCCCGCCCGGTGTTCAACCTCCTGGCGCGTCCTGCGTTCGGCCTCCAGCAGCCGGGCCTGCTCGATCTTGGTGGCAACCAGGTTGGCGACCGTCACGGCCAGGGTGATCTCGCCCGGGTTGAAATCGTGCTTCCTGCCGATTGAATCGCAGCCCAGCGTCCCGATGACCTCCTCCCCCACCAGGAGCGGCACCAGCAGAATAGATTGGACCGACCTCTGGGCTAACAGGCCGCGAATGGCGTCCAGCATGGGATCGTGCCGCACGTCGTAGCTCGCCAGCCAGGATTTCGTGGACAGGATGTGGTCCATGGAGGGGTTGCCGGTAAGCGGGATCTCCAACCCCACCCCCGATCCATTCCCAGGAGCGGGGTGTTCGGCGACAATCATCAGCCGCTTGCGCTCCTCATCCAGCAGGGCCAGGCTGGTCTGGGCAATCCCCAGCGCGCCGGCCAGGGTGTCCACGGCCGTCTGCCAGACGTCGTACAGCTCGACCGGCTGGTTGATGGTGGCGGAGATTTCGTTGATCAGGGCCAGGCGCTTGCTGCGCTGCTGCGTCTCCTCGAACAGCCGGGCATTTTCGATGGCGATAGCTGCCTGATCGGCGAAAGCCTGCAGCCGGTCGGCGTCCGCCTGGGAGAAGAAACCGGGGATATCGCTGTCCAGGTTGAGAAAGCCGATGGTCTTTCCCTTCACCCGGATCGGCGCGCCGGCGTAAGAGCGCTGCCAGGGCTCAGCCAGCGTCTCAATCCAGCTTTCGCTCAGCGCGGTGTCGGGGATCGCCAGCGCCTGGCCGGTCTCGATCATGTAGCGGAAATTCTCCACCTCGTCCACCCGGAAGTGGACGGAAAGCATCCGTTCCGCAAGCTCTCCGGTGGGATAGCCGCTGCAGCGGACAATGCGGGCATTCCCGTTATCCAGCAGCATGATATTGGCGGTTTTGTGATACACAACCCGCTCGATATTCTCCAGGATGCGCTGGAGGACTTCGTCCAGCTTGAGGCTGCTGATCAGCAGCCCCGCGGTGGCGCGCAGGGCTTCCGCCAGGTTCCGCTGTTCGCGCTCCTCTGTTTCGCTGCCCTGCCCGCTCTCGCTCTCTCCTCCGGCAGCTTCCTGGGGCAGGGAAGGGTCTATCTCACGCCAGGTGCAGGCCACTCCCCCATTCAGCCGGATTGCATGCAGTTGATAGGCGCGCGGCGCTGCCTCCGGTTCGTTCCACCAGATGGTTTTGCGCAGGTCCTCTCCGGATTCGACCACCCGGGAAAAATCATCCAACAGCGTGCGCCCAAATTCGCTGGGAAAAAGCCGGGTCAGGGTGGTGGACTGGTGCAGGCTGGCGGGCAGCCGGTTGAGCCTGCTCCCCTCTTCGTTTATATAATAGTATTGAAAGTCGTCAATATTTCCGCTATTCCCCCAGACGGCGGATAGAATGGCAAAAGCGTCCGGCAGTTTATCCACTGCCGAACGGAATGTGTCCTCCACTGAGGGATTTACCCTGCTCTCTGGGGCTCTACCATTGCCCGAATCACCGTTCATTAAATGTACATTGTACATGGTCTCATCCGGCGCTTGCCTCATAGAATTGATAGGGGGCATGAAAATTATGTAAAAAACGCCGGAAGGGCTTTCGCTGCTGGCGAGCGTAAGGGGAGGCCGGGCGCAGGCCGGCCTCCCCCTGCCGTACAGAGATTTTTGGTGG
>JAEWYL010000135.1 GCA_023395675.1 Chloroflexota bacterium
TATCCGGCCCAAAAACGAGCCTGTCCGGCGCACAGCCCCGTCCAGGATTAACTATACCGGATGGAGAGAACGGGTTCAATTGGGTAGATCATGTAGAGCACATGGGGAATCTCCCCCAAGTGCAGCCGCTCGCCCTGGCGCAGCCGCTCGCCCTGGCCCAGCCGCTCACCCAATGCAAGGCGCGCGCCTCGAAAATACCTTTATAATAGTGTGGATCATTCAAGGCGATCACAGCTTCCGGAGCAGGGCGGATTCGGGAATGCGGCGCGCAGGATGGACCGGGCAGCCAGCCCGGGTCGACAAGGATAACCCTGGAAGACCAACAAGCCGAAAACTCAGGACCTTACCGAAAACGGGAGATTCCAGCTACCTGCCGGGCGGCAGCGCCCGGCAGCAAAAAGAGCCAGCAGCCAGTGGATTAACGGTATTGTTTCGTTTTGTGGTGGGATCGCCGCCGCCTGCACCGCCCGCAGTTTCTTTTTTTTGACGGCTTCTGGCGTTCGGATTTGCGAGGTGGGAAATGACGCGAGGTTTGCACTCTTATCGGTACTATCTACGCTTCTGCCTGATCCTGGGGCTGGCGGCCCTGCCGTTCTGGCAGGCGGGCGCCCAGAGGCCTGATCCGGTGTCCGGGCCTGAGGATCACCGGGACGGCCCCCCGGAGGTCGCCGAACTGTGGAACGGTTATCGCATCACCTTCGAAGGGGTCAGCTACCGCGCCCAGGGAGAGTCGACCTGGTCTTACCGGGTCGAAAGGACCTTCGACCGCCACCACCCGCATCACTGGGTGCTGTCCATCTCCCCCTGCATGGATATTCTCAGCGCAGAGCCGGGCCATTGGCACGAGGCCAGGCCGGACCACCACACCCGCCTGTCCGGTATCCGCTGGCACACGCACGGTAATTTCAGCGCCGGGACCTTCTCGGTCACCGTGAGCGGGCAGCGCAGCGCGGAGACCAGCGTTCTGGCGGTTCGCTCGGGGCCCAATACGGCTTATGGAGAGATTGCCGGCCCGGGCTGCGGGCAGAACCGCCCGCCCGAGGCAGAAAATGACGATGTGAGCACCAACCCGGACGGGGACCTGGAGATTCCGGTGTTGAGCAATGACCGGGACCCGGACGGGGATGACCTGCACCTGGCGGATTTCCAGACCACTTCGGACGCCGGCGGCGCAGTTACCCGCCGCGATATGGGCACCCCGGACGACCTGCGCGACGACCGCCTGGTTTACACGCCCGCGCCCGGCTTTGCAGGGGCGGACCGCTTCAGTTACACTCTGAGCGACGGGCTCCTGGACAGCACAGGCACGGTGCTGGTGCAGGTGAATACCCCTGCCGCGCCCAGCATCGCCAATTCCGACACCTACACCGTGAGCGACAGCCGCCTGGAGGTACCCGCGCCGGGCGTAATGGAGAACGACAGTTATCCAGATTGGGCGAACCCGCGCGTCCGCCTGGCGGACCGGCCCAGGCACGGCGACCTGGACCTGGAGCGCGATGGCTCGTTCACCTACGAACCGGATGAAGACTTTGTGGGCGAGGACCGCTTCACCTACCGCGTGCGCATGGGGCCTTACAGCTCGAACACCGCCGTCGTCACCCTGCTGGTCGAGGACCTGGTCCCGCCGAGGGTCTCCTGGGTCTCGCCCGTCCCCGAGGGCGAGCGCGTGGATGTGCTGGACGGGCAGGAAGTGGACCTGGAGGTGGAGGCGGCGGACAACCGGGCGGTCGACCGGGTGGTCTTCGTGCGCTGGGACGCCGTCAACGAGGTCTACATCACCATTGACGAGCAGCGGCGGGCGCCCTATGAAGCGGAGGTGGAGGCGGAGGAGCTGAACCCGGGATGGAACCAGGTCTTCGCGGTGGTCTACGACATCTCCGAGAACCGGGGGCCGGACACCTACATCTGGCTCTTCCGCAGCTGGGCGACGGGCGGGGGCGGAACCGCGCTCTATCTGCCCCTGATCGGCTCCGGCCCTTGAGCGGCATCCCGCAACTGGAGCAGCCGCCAGAAGCCCCTTAAGAACCGGTCCGAAATATACGAATTGGTTTCCTGTCTGTGTCCATCTGTGTGTATCCGTGGTTAATAAAAACCACAGATACACACAGATAGACACAGATCATACAGATGGTTTTTTATCGGTGTTCATCGGTGTCCATCTGTGGTGAATAACAACCACAGATGAGGCAGCTGGGCGCAGAACCAATACCCGACGAATGTAGCCGATAATCAGGAAGGTACTCATCTTGTAGTTCCCTTTAAAGGTTGGTATACATCCAGATAGCACTGCCTGCCGCCGCAAAGCGGGCAGGCGGCATCATGCTTAGCGCCTGTCGAAAAACTACCTCTGGCGCTGTTCCCCGCGGGTGTGCCGCGGGCTGCAGCCGGTGTTTTTGGATGGGCATTCAGGAGAGGTTCTTCATGACCGATTCAGCTGCGGCGGAAGCGCCCGCTCCGGCGCGCCCCGCGAAAGGGCCGAAAGGCCGGGTGACCATTTTCGGCCTGTGGTGCAAGGGCTGCCGCCTGTGCGTCGAGCTCTGCCCCACCGGGGTGCTGGCCTTCAACGGCGAGGAGCACCCGATCGTCGCCCACCCGGAGAAATGCAGCGCCTGTCACTGGTGCGACACCCACTGCCCGGACCTTGCGATCGTGGTAACGCCTGTCTGACAGGCGAAGCGGGTTCCCCACTCGCTGAGACGCCGTTTACCCGATCCATAGATCATTGACTTCCAGACGAGGTTAACCTTGAGCGTTAAATTAATGCAAGGCAATGAAGCCGTTGCCTGGGGAGCCCTGGCGGCGGGCTGCCGCTTTTACGCGGGCTACCCCATCACGCCTTCCACGGAGATCGCCGAGATGCTCTCGCGCGAGCTCCCGAAGGTCGGCGGAAAATTCATCCAGATGGAGGATGAAATCGCCAGCCTGGCTGCCTGTATCGGCGCATCCGCCGGTGGGCTGAAGTCCATGACCGCCACCAGCGGGCCGGGCTTCTCGCTGATGCAGGAGAATATCGGCTACGCGGCCATGACCGAGATCCCCTGTGTGGTGGTGGACGTGCAGCGTCTGGGCCCGAGCACGGGCCAGCCCACCAGCGCCTCTCAGGGGGACGTGATGCAGGCCCGCTGGGGCACCCACGGCGACCACCCGATCATCGCCCTCAGCCCGACCTCGGTGACCCAGGCCTTCGAGCTCACGGTCACCGCCTTCAATTTCTCCGAGCGCTTCCGCACGCCGGTCATCCTGCTGCTGGATGAGGTGATCGGCCATATGCGGGAGCGCATCGAGATGTCCGACTTCGAGAGCGTCCCCAGCGCGGACCGCACCGGCACGGACGTGCCCCCCGAATGGTACAAACCCTACGGCGACTCGATCAGCGACGTCCCGCCGATGGCGAACTTCGGCTCGGGCTACCGCTACCACATCACCGGCCTGTTCCACGACCAGATGGGCTACCCCACCCAGCGGCTGGACGAGATTGATCCCTGGATCCAGCGCGTGCACCGCAAGATCGACCGCAACCGGCACCAGATCGTGCTGACCGTGGAGGAGGGCCTGGAGGACGCGAAGACGGTGGTGGTGGCCTACGGCGCCACCGCCCGCAGCGCCCGGCATGCCGTCGCCCTGGCCCGCCAGCGGCGCCACAAAGTAGGGCTGGTCACCCTCCTGACCCTCTGGCCCTTCGCCGAGGACGTTATCTGCCGCGTGGCCCACACCGCCCGCCGCATCGTCGTGCCGGAGATGAACCTGGGGCAGATGGCCCTGGAGGTGGAGCGGCTGGCAGGGCGCCATAAAGTGGTGCGGGTGAACCGGGCCAACGGCGAGATGGTCACCCCGCAGATGATCCTGGAAGCAATCGAGGGCCGTTAAGATGGCAGTGAAACCACATCAAGAACAGCACAGCGCCTACGCCTACCTGCGCCACACGAAGAAATTCCCCCATGTCTGGTGCCCGGGCTGCGGCATCGGCATCGTGATGGGCGCTTTGATCCGCGCCATTGACCGCATGGGGCTGTCGAAAGACGAGGTCGCCCTGGTCTCGGGCATCGGCTGCACGGGACGCATGCCGGTCTACCTGGACCTGAACACCATGCACACCACCCACGGGCGGGCGCTGGCTTTCGCCACCGGGCTGAAGCTGGCGCGGCCGGAAATGAAGGTGATCGTAATCATGGGCGATGGCGACGCCATGGCGATCGGCGGCAACCACTTCATCCACGCCGCCCGGCGCAACATGGACCTGACCGCCATCGTGGTGAACAACAACATCTACGGCATGACGGGCGGGCAGTACTCGCCCACCACCCCGCTGGACAGCCGCGCCACCACCGCGCCCTACGGGCAGATCGAGCCCCCCATGCCCATCGGCGACCTGGCGACTGCCGCCGGGGCCGCTTTCGTTGCTCGCACCACGGTCTACCACGCGGTCGAGATGGACCGCTTCATCGAGAAGGCCATCTCCAAAGAGGGGTTCGGCCTGGTGGAGGTGGCCTCCTACTGCCACACCACCTATGGGCGCCTGAACAAACTCGGCAGCGCGGTGGATATGATGCTGGCTCTGAAGGAGCACTCCGTCAGCCTGGCGGCCGCCGGGAAGCTGGACCCCGAAGAGCGGGCGGCAAAAATCGTGCGCGGGGTGCTCTGCGACCTGGATAAACCCGGGTATCTCCGCTGCTACGAGCGCGTCGTCAGCCGGGCCCTGGAAGCGGCCGGCAAGAGCAGCGAAATCACCCCGCAGATCGGCGTGCAGGAAAGGCAGAAACCGCGATGAACCGTGAGACGAACTGGCAGCGCTTCGACAGCAGCCGAATCGAGATCCGCCTGGCGGGGGAGGGCGGGCAGGGCATGATTCTGGCCGGGATCATCCTGGCCGAGGCCGCCGTGGTTTACGACGGCCTGAACGCCGTGCAGACCCAGAGCTACGGCCCGGAGGCCCGCGGCGGGGCCAGCAAAGCCGAGGTGGTCATCGGGCGGGGAGAGATCCACTACCCGGAGGTGATCTGCGCCGACGCGCTGGCCGCCCTGAGCCAGGAGGCCTGCGACCGCTACGCCGCAAACCTGAAGAAGGACGGGCTGCTGATTGTGGACCGGGATAAGGTGGGGCGGGTGCCGCTGACCAACGCCATCTGCGCCCCGATCACCCGCCTGGCGGAGGAGACCACCGGCCGGGGCATCGCCGCCAACGTGGTGGCCCTGGGCCTGCTCGCCGGGCTGACGGGCGTGGTCTCGCGCCCGGCGCTCGAAAAGGCGGTGGCGGCGCGCGCCCCGCGCGGCACCGAGGAGATGAACCTGGCGGCCCTGGCGGCCGGCTACGCCGAAGCGGCGCGCCTGGGGGAAAAAGCCCTATCCACAGATGACGCAGATGTCCGCAGATAAGGCATAACGCTGCCCATCATTTGCGGGCTTTCAATGCACAGAAAGAAAATATGATGTTCCCCCTTCCCACAGGGAAGCGCCTTCCCACAGGGAAGCGCCTTCCCACAGGGAAGCGCTTTCCCTGCGGGAAGGGGAGATGAGGTTAAGCAAAAAGACCTGCCGCCGGGCAGGTCTTCGTTTGATCCGGGTAGAGTGGCGAGGGTGGGACTTGAACCCACGACCTAGGAATTATGAGCTCCCCGCTCTGCCAACTGAGCTACCTCGCCAGGCTGTCTCTCGGAGCGGGGGAAATCTTACTACGCGTTCGGCGATTTGTCAACCGGAATGGCAAGGTGGGAAACCGACCCCGCCGGGTGAAAAACCGCCGGTTCGCGGGCAGCCGCTCCGGCAGCCATGGACCAGCCGATGGCGACCAGCCCGATGCAGGAGATGACCACCGGAAGATTGTAGGGCGGCATCGCGATCCC
>JAEWYL010000167.1 GCA_023395675.1 Chloroflexota bacterium
CCCTGCAGAACGAAGGGTTTTATTTCAACCTGATAGCCAGAAAAGAGGTGTATCCCCCTGGATTCTTATAATCGTACTTAAAAAATCCTTAATGTCAAATTAATGAAAACAATCACATAGAGACTGCAAAGGGGATAAGGGGGTTAAAAGGTCGTATCGGGCGGCCAGATCGCCCGATACGACCTTTTATCTACCCTGTTTCCCTGCTCCCGTACAGGCGAGCCCGGATCAGACGTGTTGGTCTACGAGGATTGTGTTCCCGTCAGGGTCGAGGACGACAAAATGGGCAGGGCCCTGCGTGCTCTCATCCGCTTCGGTCACAAACTCCACCCCCTTTCCCTTTAGCTGGCGCTGCAGCTCGCGCACATCCGTGAAGTGATCGAGCCGCTCGGCTTCGATGCTCCATCCCGGGGTGAAGGTCAGAATATTCCCTTCAAACATCCCCTGAAAGAGACCGATGAGGGCGTCTCCATTTTTCATGATCAACCAGTTCTGGTTGATATCGCCGCCAAAGACCTCAAAACCGAATTTTTCATAGAATGCCTTCGAAGCGTGGATATCTTTTACCGCCAGGCTGATGGAAAATGCCCCTAGCTCCATTCTGCTCCCTCCTTCCGCGCTACTTTCACCATAAACAGATCGAACAGGTCCGATTATTCAATTATACCCGCTGCTCTGGTTTTGCGAGGCGCCGCGTGCTGAGCGCGCGAACTGTCAGGAATGTGGGGAGGCGCGGGCAAATCGCGTTCCCCTTCTCTTCAGAAGGAGTAAAATCCTCATTCTGGAGGAGACCCAAAGATGCGCATCACGATCCTGACGGCCGGTACCCGGGGAGATGTCCAGCCTTATGTCGCCCTTGGAGCGGGCCTGTTACGCGCCGGGCATGCGGTGTGTCTGGCAGCAGAGGGCAGTTTTGAAGCCCTCGCCAGGCAGCATGGCCTGGAGTTCGCCCCTTTGCGCACGGAGTTTGTCTCGCTGGCGCAGAGCGATCAGGGAAAGGCCGCCCTTGCAGGCGGAAAATCGCTGAGCCTGATCAAAACCGTAATGCCCATGCTGCGGAACATGCTCGATGACGCCTGGGAGGCGGCCTCCGACTCCGAGGCCATCCTCTACCATCCCAAAGCGATGGCCGGCCAGCATATCGCCGAAAAGCTGGATATCCCCTGTTTCCTGGCAATGGCGCAGCCCGCGCTCTCGCCAACGGGGGCCTTCGCCAACCCGCTTTTTGGCAGCCGCAGTTTTGGCGTCTGGCTGAACAAAAAGAGCTACACCTGGATGGTCCGGGCCATGTTTCTCCCCTATAAGAAGCTGATCAATACGTGGCGCGCCGAAAAGCTGGGCCTGCCCCCGGCCGCGCTCGACCTGACCATTAAGGGCCGGCCGATCCCCAAATTGTACGGCTACAGCCGGCACGTACTGCCCGATCCGGAGGACTGGGACAGCTCCACTCACGTGACCGGCTACTGGTTCCTGCCGCCCACCGGCGGCTGGCAGCCGCCCGAGGCGCTGCAGGCTTTTCTGGATTCCGGCCCGGCCCCGGTTTACGTGGGTTTTGGCAGCATGGCTTCACAGGAGGCGGAAAATGTGACCCAGAAGGTGCTGGAAGCCTCCCGGGCGAGCGGGCAGCGCGTCCTGCTGGCTACCGGTTGGGGCGGTCTTGCAGACGCGGCGCTGCCCGAAAACGCCTTCTCCCTGCAGGCCGCTCCGCACGATTGGCTCTTCCCGCGCTGCGCAGCAGTGGTCCATCATGGAGGGGCGGGCACCACTGCTGCAGGACTTAAGGCGGGCAGGCCTACGCTGGTCTGTCCCTTCTTTGGCGACCAGCCGTTCTGGGGGCAGCGCGTGTACGCGCTCGGCGCCGGCCCGCAGCCCATCCCGCAGAAGCAGTTAACCGCCGCGAAACTGGCTCAAGCCCTGCGCACGCTGGTGGAGGATGAAACGATGCGCCAGAAGGCGCGCTCCCTGGGTGAAAAGATCCGCGCCGAAGATGGGGTGGCGGAGGCGGTTCGGATTATCAACCGGTATCTGGGTTAAAGTGCTGCCCCGTTACCGGCGCGGGGCGGCCCTGCCCCGGTTCGCCAACGCCAGCAGGCCAATGCCTGCAGCCACGGCGATGGCACCGTAAACCGCCCATTGGGTCTGGCCAGTCATAAAGCTGCCCGGAAGGAGGTTGATTCCCTGCAGGAACCAGACCCCGCCCGCCAGGATGCAGATCACCCCCAGGATGTTCAAGAGTATTCTCACCGTAAGAGTTCCTTTCGATCTGCGCGGCCTCCGCCGCACGCCTCGCAAACCGCTCTGTTTTGAGAGCGGTTTCTATTCAAAAATAATATTGTTGTTGTGTTTCTCCGGCATAACAACTGTATAATTTTTATATAATTACTCCTGAAATTGATTAAACCAGCACCACCCTGCGCTGTCAACAGGGAGCCGGACCAGAGAAAGCCGCCGGAACCGGCTAACTCATCTTTTTGTATTACCGCGAAAGAGACTTTGTTTTTATCCAAAAAATTACTGTGATTGTGATAGGGCTACGCCCCCATCACAACCACATATAAAAAAAATTTATTAGGACAGTTCTTAAAATAGAGGATGAGCGAATATATGACACTTGACAGGCCCGATCAGGATATTGATCAATTGACCTGCCGGGGGAAATATGCCAAAAAATAGTAGTATTAAACTCAAAATTATTCGGAGTCTGCTGTCTGCATGCGGATAGGACGCCTGGAGACAGCAGTATGTTTTTTTGAGTTTCTCACTACACCGGGCGCGGCTGAAGCGCTGAAGTTTTCATCGGCTTTATGATTCTTCCCGCCCCGTTTGGTCCGGTCAGCCGGGATATACCCCGGTGACAACACCCTCCAAGGGCGCCGGAACCGGACGGCAGCCGGCTGCTTGCCAGGATTGCGAGCGCTGTTGGAGGACAGCTGGACGGCCCTTCCAGCAGCGTTATTACAGCGAACATTAAACCGGGCAACCCCTCAGGATTCTTAAGCGCATCCGCTTACGAAGAAGACAAATTAATATGTGAGTCAACGGCCTATGGACCCGCAGCGGCCCCTGAAGCCGGGTTCATTCTCCGTTAGTATCTCAAAAGAGAATTCGGAATCAGCGACGAGAAAAAAAAGAAGGAGAAGAACATGAAAAAGACGATCCACTGGTTATTTGTCATCGCCGTTTCATTGTCGTTCGTTCTTGCCGGCTGTTCCCAGGGTGGGCCGTCGACAGAGACGATCCAGATCGGTCTCCAGGCCCCGATCACCGGAGATTTCGCGGCTGAGGGTCAATGGGCGAAACAAAGCGTAGAAGTCGCCGCGGAGCTGATCAATGAGAAGGGAGGGGTGCTGGGAAAACAGGTTGAAATTTTCCTGGTAGACGACGCCTCCAATCCAAAAGACAGCGCGCTGGCCGCCCAAAAAGTGATCGCCCAGGGGCTGAAACAGGTGATCGCTTCCTACGGCTCCTCGGTCACCGCTCCGGCTGCCGACCTGTATGACGCCAACAAGGTGGTGTCGGTTGGCTACGGGGCCACTGCAGTGCGCCTGACCATGGAAAAAGAACGCCCGTACTTCTTCCGCACCGCCGGGCGTGACGACACCCAATCCGAATATTTCGTAAAATTTGCCACCGAGGTGCTGCAGGCCAAGAAAATCGCCATCATGCACGACAACCAGGACTACGGCAAGGGAGTCGCGGATGATGCCATGAAATTCTTGCAGCCCTTCATCGATTCCGGTCAGGTTGAGATCGTTTTCTTTGACGCCATCACCCCGGGTGAAAGCGATTACTCCGCCGTCATCAGCCAGCTAAAATCCCTCAATCCGGATGTCTGGTTCTTCACCGCATACTATCCCGAGGCGGCCCTGCTGCTCAAGCAGGCGCGCGAGGCGGGCCTGACCACCACGTTTGTGGGCAACAACTCGGTCCCCACCCCTGAATTTGAAAAGATCGCGGGGGCGGAGATCATCGCGGGCTCCATCCACCTGAATGAGCCGATCCCTCAGT
Source organism: Chloroflexota bacterium (assembly GCA_023395675.1). Lineage (GTDB taxonomy): Bacteria > Chloroflexota > Anaerolineae > Anaerolineales > UBA4823 > JAEWYL01. The sequence continues at coordinate 4,009 of JAEWYL010000167.1, forward strand.
TCCTGGATTATCCCGAGTCCAAAGAGTTCCTGGACGCCTATCAGGAGAAGTTTGGGGAGCTTCCCGGCTCGATCTGGGCGGTTTACGCCGCCGATGCCCTGAACGCGCTCGTGGCCGCCGTTGAAAAAGCCGGCAGCACCGACCCCGACAAGGTCGCCGAGGCCATGCGCACCATGACCGACGCCAAAGGCATCACCGGACCGCTGATGTTCACCGAACGCGGCGACCGCAAGGATATCCCCTACTACGCCTACATTTACAACGCCGAGGGCAAACTGGAGCTCTACTCGCCCGAATAAATCTCTCTGTTTGTCAGACTTACCTGATCTGGCGGGAGCACCCTCTTTCATCCCAGCATGCATTGATGAGGGTGCTCCCGGCTGAAAATAGCGGTGCTCTGGCAGCATAGCAGATCCCGGACCGGGAAATCGGGTTCGAGGTGAGCGAAATTCGTTATGCCCGCGGGCCGCGGGCATAACGGGCGCTTATCCACCCGGCTGCGCCCTACCAGCGCTCTGCTGGCTGCTGTAAAACGGGAAGAGGAGAAATTCTATGGATATGCTGCTCGAGCAGTTGATCAACGGCCTGACGATCGGTTCATTCTACGCCCTCGTCGCCATCGGTTATTCAATGGTGTACGGGGTGATGAAATTAATCAACTTTGCCCACGGAGATCTGTTCACACTCGGCAGCTACCTGGGATACACACTGCTGGTCATCGGCTCCGGCTGGGTTACCCGCACGTTTGGCGTTTGGGGCGGGGTGCTGGTCGCCATGCTCGGCGCCATGCTGGGGATCGGGCTCGCCGGTCTGGCGCTCGAACGCGTCGCCTACTCCCCGGTTTACAAAGCCGGCCGCTTACCCCTGGTCGTGTCCGCCCTGGGAGCCTCGATCTTCCTGTCGAACGGCATCATGGCAGTCTGGGGCCCGCGCTTCCAGGCATACCCCATGCCCAGCGTACCCACCGGCAGCATCATTTTATTCGGTGATTTCCGTATCACGGTGTTAAAGCTGGTAACCATTCTGGTCTCATTGGGCCTGATGGCGCTGGTTTACTTCATCGTCGAGAAGACCCTGTTTGGCGCCGCCGTGCGCGCCTCCGCCCTGGACCGTGAGACCGCCACCCTGCTGGGGATTGATTTCCGCAAAATTATCCTCTTCGTCTTTTTCGTTGGCCCTGCACTGGGCGGTCTGGCAGGGGTTTTTGCGGGCCTCAACTACACCCGCATCATCTTCAACCTGGGCTGGGGCTACGGCCTCAAAGCCTTCACCGCCGTTATTTTGGGGGGCATCGGAAACATCCCCGGCGCCATGCTCGGGGGGCTGCTGCTGGGCCTGATGGAAGCGCTCTTCGAAGGCTTTGTATCCGGCGCCTGGAAAAACGTCTTCGTCTTCCTGATCCTGATTGTCATTCTCATTGTCCGGCCGACCGGCCTCATCGGTGAGAAAGTCGCCGAGAAAGTTTAGACATGAGCCAGATAACTCGCAACCTGATGCAGCGGATCTCAAAGTTCCAGGACAGGAACGAGATCCCATCCAAAACCCAGCGGTTCCGGGGGTTAATACCGGCCCTGATTGTTTTGATGGTGGCGTACCCGTTCTTACCCTTCATCAACAACTATTGGATTGATGTGGGTTTTTACGTGGGCATTTACGCCCTGCTCGGCCTGAGCCTCAATATTATGCTGGGCGAGGTGGGCCTGTTTAACCTGGGACAGGCGGGTTTCTATGCCATCGGCGCGTATACCACCGCCATCCTCTACACGCAGTTCAACATCCCCATCCTCCTGCTGCTGCCCATCAGCGCGCTGGTGGCGGCCGGTTTTGCTTATCTGGTCACCTCCCCGATCATTCATCTGCGAGGGGATTACCTGTGTATCGTCACCATCGGTATCGGGGAAATCGTGCGCATCACCGCGCTAAACAACCCCTTCAACCTGACCAACGGCGCCAACGGGATTACAGGGATCGGCAACCCCGATTTTGGCCTGTTTACCATCCGCACCCCCACCCACTTCTACTACTATATCTGGATCATCGTGGGGCTGGTGATCCTCGGGCTGGTGAACCTGCAAAAATCCCGGGTGGGGCGGGCCTGGAACTTTATCCGGGAAGACGAGATCGCAGCCGAGGCGAACGGGATTGACGTTCGCCACTACAAACTGATCGCCTTCGTGATCGGCACGGCGCTGGCGGCGATTGCGGGGAACGTGTACGGCTCCAAATTAATGATCATCTCCCCCAACAACTTCACCTTCATGGAGTCCTGCCTGATCTTCGTGATCGTGCTGTTGGGCGGCCTGGGTTCGATCCCGGGCAATATCCTGGGCGCCGCGATCATCGTCATTTTCCCCGAGATCTTCAGGCAGTTCGCCAGCTACCGCCTGCTTTTCTTCGGCGTAGCTCTGGTGGTGATGATGGTCTTCCGCCCCGGCGGCATCCTGCCTCGGCGCAGAGAAAAAGGCGGGTTCGGAGGCCTGGGGATTTCAAAGCTGCCACCGGATGAGAACCAGTTCCTGGAGGAAGTGGTAAAGAAAACCCCGGCCGTCCCGAAAAATGCGCATGCGGGCGCAGATGCGGCGCAAAAAACGGCAGCCGCCGCCGGAGAAATGGACGGCGTGGTGCTGGAGACGCAGAAAGTCACCATGCAGTTCGGCGGGCTGGTAGCGGTAAACCAGTTCGACCTCAAGATCCGGGAAGGCCAGATCACCTCGCTGATCGGTCCCAACGGCGCGGGAAAAACCACCTTCTTCAATGTGATCACCGGCATCTATCACCCGAGCTCGGGCAAGGTGCTCTTCATGGGAGAGGACATCACCCGGCTCAAGCCGCACCAGATCGTCCCCAAGGGGATCGCCCGGACTTTCCAGAACATCCGCCTGTTCCCCTCGCTGACCTGCATTGAAAATGTGATGTCCGGCCCGCACTGCCATGCAGCCAGCGGTCCATGGTCATCCATCCTGCACCTGCCCGGGCAGCAGAAGGAAGATCGCCATATCCTGGAGCTGGCCTCCTACCGCCTGTGCCAGGTCGGCCTGTGGGAATACCGGAATGAACTGGCGAGGAACCTGCCCTACGGCAAGCAGAAGATGCTGGAGATCGCCCGCGCCCTGGCCTCCAACCCGAAGCTCCTGATCCTGGACGAGCCCTCTTCCGGACTGAATGATAAAGAGACTGAGGAGCTGATGGAATCCCTCACCAAACTGGTGGCTGAAGGGTTTACGCTGCTGCTCATCGAGCACGACATGAATGTGGTGATGGGCATCTCCGATCGGGTGACCGTGATGGATATGGGGACCAAAATCGCGGAGGACCTGCCCGAGAACGTTTACAACAACCCCAGGGTCATCGAGGCCTACCTGGGTAAGGAGGAGTAAGATGACCACGCTGCTCTCCGTCGAAAACCTTACCGTTGCCTACGGCGCTGTAGAGGCACTCAAGGGGATCTCCCTCGAGATCGAAGAGGGAGACGTGGTGGCCGTACTGGGGGCCAATGGGGCTGGAAAAACAACCCTGCTCAAAGCCATCTCCGGGCTGGTGCCCATCAAATCCGGAGCCATCAAGCTCAGAGGCGAGGATCTGAGCAAGTCCCCCGCCTTTAAACTGGCGGATATGGGGATCATGCACATCCCGGAGGGGCGCAGAGTTTTCGCCACGCTCTCGGTTGAGGAGAACCTGAACCTGGGCTCCTGGGGAGTGCGGAAAAAGATCTCCCCCCAGGAGCTTCAGAAGAGCATGGACTGGGTCTACACCCTGTTCCCGATCCTGAAAAAGCGCCGGAAGCAGCTGGCCGGCACGCTCTCGGGCGGCGAACAGCAGATGCTGGCCATCGGGAGAGGCCTGGTCGCCCAGCCCAAGCTCCTGCTCCTGGATGAGCCCTCGTTGGGGCTCGCCCCGGTCCTGGTGCTGGAGATCTTTCAGGTGATCCGCCAGATCCACGAGGAGGAGGGCGTGACCATCCTGCTGGTGGAGCAGAACGCGCGCAAGGCTCTGAACATCGCCAATTACGGCTATATCCTGGAGACGGGAAAGATCGCCCTGCACCAGGAAGCGGCCCTGCTCAAAGACAACGAGCACGTGAAAGCCGCCTACCTGGGCGGCGGGCGGCTGCAGAAAGGCTCACCGGCGCAGGGTGGGTAAACGAGCCGGCCAGGCTGTGTAAACCACGCCGTGCCCGCCGCCCGCTCGGAGACACTCATTTAATGGCGCTGGAGCAGCATCACCCGGCGGCCAGGACCTGGCCGCCGGGTAGACTACAAGAAAATTGCAACCCACTCTATTCCCATGAAAATAAGGCAATGCAACCATCCGGCTTGATGATATAATCTGCCCGTCAATGCAAGCCTTGCCTGTACTCAGAACTCGCATGAATCTTATAATACGGAGCTAATCCAGGCGTATGGAGACAGCCACATTACGCCTATTAAACTTCCGGCGCGTGTATTTCTTCCGGCGCCAGATAAGGAGAGATTATGTTCTCGCTCATTAACCCCCTGGTTTCCCTGCTCACCTCAGAACCTGCCTACCTCGATCCCGGTTCGGGCTCAGTCCTGCTGCAGCTCCTGCTGGCGGGTCTGATCGGCGCCGGCGTTGCCGTGCGCGTCTTCTGGAGCAGAATTAAGGGACTCTTCGGTATCAAACCAAAACCGGGGCTGGAAGAAGAGGATCAGGACGAGATTGACAACCTCCAATAACCCGCTGTCGCCGTCTCTCAGTAACCCGTACGAGATCGAAACTATCCCCTTCCAGGACAACCTGATTCAACTCTCAATCCCAAAATGAGCCCGGACGAAAAAATCCATTCCTCCTTTCGCGACCCGAGCGGCTTCCTCTTCCGCCGCGAGGGCGTGCTGTACCGGCAGGTAAACCAGCTTTACCGCCCCGACTATGATCTCCTGATGTCCTCCGGGCTATACCAGAGGCTGGTGGAGAAGGGCCGCCTGATCCCCCACCAGGAGCGCGAGGTTCCCCCTGCGGATGCGGGGCTGGCTTACAAGGTGATCGAGCCTCAGGTGGTCCCGTTCATCTCCTACCCTTACGAGTGGTCGTTCTCGATGCTCAAGGAGGCGGCGCTTGCGACCCTGTATATTCAGAAGCAGGCCCTGAAGGACGGGATGTCGCTTAAGGACGCCAGCGCCTACAATATCCAGTTTGTGAACGGCAAGGCCGCGCTGATCGATACGCTTTCCTTCGAACGGTACCGCGAGAACGAGCCCTGGGTAGCTTACCGCCAGTTCTGCCAGCACTTTTTGGCCCCGCTGGCCCTGGCGGCCTATGTGGACGTGCGCCTCAGCCAGCTCCTGCGCCTGTATATTGACGGCGTGCCGCTGGACCTGGCCTCCAGCCTGCTCCCGATCTCCACGCGCCTCAACCTGGGTCTCTACGCCAATATCCACCTGCACGCCCGCGCCCAGCAGCGCTACGCCGGGAAGGATATCTCTGAAACGGCCTCCTCCCGCGGGATGAGCAAAAAATCTATGCTGGGCCTGATCGGCAGCCTGGAGGACTCGGTGCGGCGCCTGAAATGGAAGCCGGCGGGCACTGAATGGGGCAATTATTACGACAGCACCAACTACAGCGATACGGCCTTCGAAGAGAAGAAGAAGCTGGTGGAGCGCTGGGCCGGACAGGCTTCCCCCCGGCTGGTGTGGGACCTGGGCGCAAACACCGGCGTCTTCAGCCGGGCGGCTGCCTCCGCAGACTCCCTGGTGATCTCCTGGGATATTGACCCGGCTGCGGTGGAGCAGAATTATCTCCAGATGAAGAAGGCCCGGGAGGGCAATATCGTCCCGCTCGTGCTCGACCTGACCAACCCCAGCCCGGCCATCGGCTGGCATAACCGGGAGCGCACTTCATTCTCCGAGCGGGCCCCCGCCGACCTGGTACTGGCCCTGGCCCTCATCCACCACCTGGCGATTTCGAACAACGTCCCCCTCGAAGAGCTGGCGCATTTCTTCCACTCGGTGGGCCGCTGGCTGATCATCGAGTTCGTCCCCAAGTCCGATACCCAGGTGCAGAGGCTGCTGAGAAGCCGGGAGGATATCTTCGACCGCTACACCCGCCAGGACTTCGAACAGGTCTTCAGCCGCTGCTTCACCATTCACGCCACCCAGCAGGTCGGAGATTCGGAGCGCACGCTCTACCTGATGGAAGGGATCGCAACTCCATAGCGCTTGCTGGCTGTATCTCACTGAAGCCGGGCTGGACAAAAACCAGCCCGGCTTCAGCGTTCATACCGCCCGCTCCTCCCCCCAAGATACCCACTTCAGAGCGCGGCATCTTACAATCCTGATAAATCCTTGCCCCATTTCACCCTTATCGAGTAGAATTTCTTCGGATCAATCCGGATTCTGGATTGTGAACAGGAAAATGCCCACCAAATCTCTGCGCCCCAACCTGGCGATGATCTTCATCGCTTTTCTGGTCCTTTTCGGGATCATGCTGGCCTGTGTTCAGTCCGCCAGTCCGGGAGACAGCCCCGACTGGAACATCTCCGGCTTGAACAAAGCGCCGGCCGAGGGCGAGGCCGGGGTTGCAACTCCGGACCCATCCGGAGCGGGAGCGCTGGCTTCCGGCGGGCCGTTCCTGACCCCCACCCCCGACCCCCCTCACCCGCTCCCCCCGCCTCGCACCGAGGTGGAGTATTACACGGTGAAACCGGGTGATTTCTTGAGCCAGATTGCCCAGCAGTATGGGGTGAGCCTGAACCAGCTCATCCAGGCAAACAGCATCACCGATCCCAACCTGGTGGAGGTTGGGGTGACTCTTACCATCCCCGTCCCTACCCCGGAGGGCAAAGGCCCTGCCTTTAAAATCATACCGGATTCCGAGCTGGTTTACGGCCCCACCGCGGCCGGACTGGACCTGACCACCTTCATCGCCAGCCAGGGCGGCTATCTGAACGCCTACAGCGAGGAGATCGAGGAGCAGGAAGTGAGCGGGGCAAAAATCGTCGAGCGGGTTGCGCTGGACTACTCGGTCAACCCGCGCCTGCTGCTGGCGGTGCTCGAATACCAGAGCGGCTGGGTCACGCAGCCCGACCCGCAGAAGACGGAGCGCGCCTACCCCATCGGGCTTGCCGATCCGTACCGCAAGGGCTTATACCGCCAGCTGGCCTGGGTGGCGAACGGGCTCAACCGCGGCTATTACCTGTGGCGCATCCATGCCGTGGGCAACTGGCTGGTGGACGGGCAGGTGCTGCCGGTCGATCCGACCATCAATGCCGGGACTGCTGCCGTGCAGTACTTCTTCTCCATGCTCTACACCCGCACAGGCTGGGAGCAGGCGGTGAGCGAGAACGGCCTGTTTAAAACCTTCACCGCCCTCTTTGGCTACCCGTTCAATTACGGCATCGAGCCCCTGGCGCCGGCGGATCTGGCCCAACCCGAGCTGCGCCTGCCGTTTGAAGCAGGGAGGCGCTGGTCGTTCACCGGCGGCCCTCACGGCGGCTGGGACACGGGCTCGGCCTGGAGCGCTCTCGACTTCGCCCCGCCCGGGGAGGCGCTCGGCTGCGTCCAGAGCGATGAATGGGTGACGGCCGCCGCCGACGGGCTGATCGTGCGCTCGAAACGCGGCGCGGTCATGCAAGACCTGGACGGAGACGGCAACGAAGGCACCGGCTGGGTCATCTTTTACATGCATATCGAAACCCGGGACCGGGTCGCCGAGGGCACATTCGTGAGAGCAGGAGAGCGGATCGGGCATCCATCCTGCGAGGGGGGCGTCTCCAACGGCACGCACCTGCATCTCAGCCGGAAGTACAACGGCGAATGGATCTCCGCCGACCGCGCCCCGCTGTTCAACCTCGAAGGCTGGACTGCCCGCAGCGCGGGCGGGGAGTACGACGGTTACCTGGACCGGGAGGGGACCACGATTGAGGCCTGGGAAGGCCGGCGGGATGAGAATGCGATCTGGCGTTAAGCTGAAGTCCACCCCCACCGGGCGCGGGAGCACCCTCCAGCGCAGCAGAGCGAGTGGCTGGAGCCGGGCTGCCGTGCTTCTGGCCCTGCTGCTCACCTCCTGCGCTCCGCAGAGCTACTTTATCCCGCCCAGCTCGGGCCAGCGCCCGGCGGCGCCGGTCAGCGCGGCCGAGACTCTGACGCCGGCGGCCTCCGGGCAGGTGGAAGCCAATCTCCCACTGCAGCAGGAGACGCAGGCTGCAGAGAACGAGGCCGCCTCCGGCCCGTCTGCCATCGCCTCGCCCCCGGCCTCTCCCGTGGCGGTGGATAATTCGCCCATTTTGTATTATTCGCAGGCTGCCGACACCCTCCCCGTCCTGGCGGTGCGGTTCGGCGTGGAGCCCGGAGAAATTTTCTCGCCGGACCTGGACCCTCTCCCCGCCGAGGGCCTGCTCTCGCCGGGCCTGCGCCTGTTCATCCCCCGCCGGCTGGGTGAGACCACCGCCTCCGATAAGGTGCTGCCCGACAGCGAACTGGTCTACTCGCCCTCCGCGGCCGATTTCGACATCGAGCAGTTCGTCAGCCAGGCGGGCGGAGAGCTGGGCGCCTACCAGACCTGGCTGCAGAGCACCGGGATGAACACCGGCGCCCAGCTTGTCAGGCGGGTGGCGCTCGAGAACTCGATCAACCCCCGCCTGCTGCTCGCCCTGCTGGAATACCAGAGCGGCTGGGTCTACGGCTCTCCGGCCAGCGCAACCCTGGAGGAATACCCCCTGGGTTACGTGCAGGGCTCGGAAAAGGGGCTTTACCGCCAGCTCGTGTGGGCCGTGAACCACCTGTCCATCGGCTATTACGGCTACCGGGAGGGCCGCCTGACCGAGATCCCCTTCTCAGACGGCGTCTCTGACCGCCTGGCCCCCGACCTGAACGCCGGTACGGCTGCGCTCCAGTACTTCTTCGCCCAGATCTTTCCCCGCGAGCGCTGGCAGGAGGCGATGGACCCCGAGCTGGGCTTCCCCGCCCTTTACAAGCGCATGTTCGGCGACCCCTGGGTGCGCGCCGAAGCCGTCGAACCGCTCTACCCCATTGACCTGGTCCAGCCGCCGCTCACGCTGCCCTTCGAGCCCGGGCACGTCTGGGCTTTCACCGGCGGGCCGCACGGCGCCTGGGAGCATGACGGTTCCTACGCCGCCCTGGATTTCGCGCCCCCCAGTATCGGGCAGGGGTGCTTGAAATCCGACGTATGGGTGACCGCAGCCTCCTCCGGGCTGGTGGTGCGCTCGGAGGCCGGGGTGGTCATCCTGGACCTGGACGGCGACGGATCGGAGCTCACCGGTTGGGTGCTGGTGTACCTGCACGTATCCCACCAGGGGCGCATCCCGGTGGGCACGTTTGTGGTGCAGGGGCAGCCGCTGGGCCATCCTTCCTGCGAGGGCGGGTTCGCGACCGGCACGCACGTGCACGTGGCCCGCAAATACAACGGCGAGTGGATCGCCGCAGACAGCCCGGCTCCCTTCAATTTGAGCGGCTGGGAGGCCCATGCGGGTGAGAACGCCTATCTGGGCACGTTGACGAAAGAAGACCAGACCGTCACCGCCTGCACCTGCAGCAACAACAAATCTTTCATCTCCCTGGGCGAGACGGAACAGTAGTTCTCGCACTTCAGTATTATCAGCCTATGCGGTCCCGAAATTCGTACTTCGCACTATTCTGCCTGCTCCTGGCCATGCTGGTCGCTCTCAGCGCCTGCTTCCCGGAACCTACCGCCCTGCCGCCCGGCGGTCCGGAAGAAGCCGGGACCCCGGAGCCTCTCGAGCAGGACACCACCCCCACCCCCGAACTCCCCACCTCCACCCCCCTGCCGACCCGTCCGGTGTATTCACCCGGGGAATTGGTGGATTACACCGCCCAGACCGGAGATACCCTGCCCCTGCTGGCGCTGCGTTTCAATACCGCGGTCGAGGAAATTCTGGAAGCCAACCCCTTCATCCCCCGCACGGCCTCCACCATGCCCCCGGGCATGCCGATGAAAATTCCGATCTATTACGCCCCGTTTTGGGGCACCTCCTACCAGATCCTGCCCGACAGCCTGTTTATCAACGGCCCGGCCCAGGTCGGTTTTAACACCTCAGAATTTATCGCCCAGCAGCCGGGCTGGCTTAAAGAGCACGTTGAATGGGCAGCCGACTCGAACCGCAGCGCCGGGCAGATCATTGACCTGGTGGCCCGCAATTACTCCGTGAGCCCGCGCCTGCTCCTGGCGCTGGTGGAATACCAGTCAGGGGCGCTCTCGAACCCCGACCCCAGCCCCGCCGAGCGCGTCTATCCGGCGGGCAACCGCTCGCGAGAACGGGTAGGGCTCTACCGGCAGCTCATATGGGTGGCGAACACCCTGAACAACCATTACTACACCTACCGGGCCGGGCGTCTGCTCACCATCGAGCATGACGATGGGCGGGAGGAACGCTTTGACCCCTGGCAAAATGCGGCCACCGTGGCCCTGCAGGTCTTCTTCCACCAGTTGATGGATAAAGAGACCTGGACGAAAGCGATCGGGCCGGACGGGTTTGCCCAGACCTACACGCGCCTGTTCGGCGACCCCTGGGAGGTTGAGCCGCACCTGGCGGGCAGCCTGGAGCAGCCGCCCCTGCTCCTGCCCTTCGAGCCCGGCGATGTCTGGGCCCTGACCGGCGGCCCGCACACCGGCTGGGGCCTGGGCGAGCCCCTGTCGGCCCTGGATTTCGCCCCGCCCTCCGTCCGCCAGGGCTGCGTGGAAAGCGCCGTCTGGGCCACGGCTGTGGCCGACGGCGTGGTGGTGCGCTCTGAATATGGGGAGGTCATGCTGGACCTGGACGGCGACGGCGACGAGCGCACCGGCTGGAATATCTATTACCTGCATGTCGCCACCGAGGGCCGGGTGCCCCTGGGCGCCGCCCTGAAGGCCGGGGACCGCATCGGCCACCCGTCCTGCGAAGGGGGTTCGAGCACAGGCACGCACATCCACATGGCGCGCAAATACAACGGCGAGTGGATGATGGCGGAGGGCATCGCCGGAGGCCACCTGGCTTACAACCTGGAAGGCTGGATCGCCCATAACGGGCGGGCGGTCTATCAGGGCAGCCTGGTGCGCATGGGGAACGAGGTCATCTCCTGCACCTGCTCCAATGCCGCCAGCTTTATCCGCACCGACCGCGCCCCATAACGCCCGTCCGAAAAGCGAAAAGAGGGGCTGTCCCAATACAGCCATGAGAAATCATCGCCTTTAGAGCTGCCGGCGCTACCGTCCGTACCAGCACGGCATTCTTTGTGGGCAAATGAGGCGGAATGCCTGAGGGGGAATTGAAAACAATCTCAAAAATTATAAAAGGAAATTCAAAATTCTTAATTTAATACTTGACTTTTTAAATATTTTCAATATAATCCTAAATAGAAACGAAGATTCCGGTGACCTTCGCCCCGGACGGCGCTCTCGCCGCCCGATGTCGAAGGAATTTTTTAACCAATGGAGGTCACCTCTGTGAACACCTTACCCACCAAATGCCCGCTCTGCGGCGGCGAGATCGCTGTTACCCGCCTGCACTGCCGGGATTGTGACACGACTTTCGAAGGCCGCTTCGCAGGCGGCCCGTTCTCCAACCTGACTCCCGAGCAGCTCGATTTCGTCGAGACCTTTGTGCGCTGCGAGGGCAAACTGACGCGCATGGAGAGCGAATTGAACCTCTCCTACCCCACCATCCGCAACCGCCTGCACGAGATTATCCGCAGCATGGGTTACGAGCCGGGCGGGGAGGAGCTCGCCCCGGGGCTGTCGGAGTCGGAACGCCAGAGCATTCTGGAAGAACTGGATGCAGGCCGCATTGATGCTGAAACCGCCATGCGCCTGCTGCAAGAACGTGGAGGTTAGCGATGAGCCAGCGAATTTTCAAAACCAGCCCGACCCCAGAGGTGCGCATTCTGACCGTTGACGGCAGCCTGACCCTGAAGGGCTGGGAGAACGACGAGGTCTCTTTCAAGGGCTCGGCGGACGACCAGGTCGAGTTCGACCAGACGGCGGACAGCCTCAGCCTGACCTGCGACGGCGACTGCCTGCTGCGGCTCCCCGTGAACGCCAACGTTTCGATTGACCAGGTGAGCGGAGAGGCGCGCCTCAAACTGCTGGAAGAACCGGTCAGCATCAACCGGGTGGATGGAAACCTGCTGGTGAGCTATACGGGTCCGCTCCAGGTGGGCCAGGTAAACGGCGAGCTGATCGCCAAACATATTTCCGGCGACCTTCAGGTAGAGGAGGTGGGGGGCAGCGCCACACTGAAGGACGTGGGGGGTACCGCGCGCCTGGACCGGGTCGGCGGGAACCTGGATGTGCGCGCCGAGGGGGGCAGCCTGTACGCGGCCGTGGAGGGTAATGCGCGCCTGCGCCTGAGCGGCCTGGAGGGGGGCGAAGTGCAGGTATCCGCCGACGGCAACCTGGAATGCCGCCTCAACCCGGACGTCAGCGCCCAGGTCCGGCTCTCCAGCCCCTCCGGAAAGATCCTGGTTTCGAGCTCCGAGGGCAAAATGGTGATCCGGGAGGGTGAACACAGTCTGACCCTGGGCGACGGCGAAGCGCGCGTGAGCCTCTCGGCGGACGGCAGCCTGCATTTTTCCAGCGAGGATGAGGGCTGGAACGAGGATGAAGAGGGCGGGTTCCCCGGCGCAGATTTCAGCGCACAGATCGCGGACCAGATCGGGCGCCAGGTAGAGGCCCAGATGCAGGCCCTCACCCGGCAGCTCGAAGAGCAGATGTCTCACCTGTCCTCCGTCGCCGGGCAGGCGGGGGTGAGCGCGGAGCGCATGGAGCAAATTATGCAGCGCGCCCGCGAGACCAGCGAACGCGCCACCGCCCGGGCCCAGGAGAAGATGCGCCGGGCCCAGGAACGGCTGGCGCGCAAGATGGAGAACGAACAGCGCAAAGCAGAGGCCAGGGCCCGCGCCGCAGAGCGCCGGGGCGGCCGTTCCTTCGGGATCCACGTCTCCGCCTCTTCGGGCGGCTCCGGCCCGTCCGGACCGGCCGGCGAACCGGTGAGCGAGGAAGAGCGTATGCTGATCCTGCGCATGCTGGAGGAGAAGAAGATTTCCCTGGACGAGGCCGAACGGCTGCTCTCCGCGCTGGAAGGCAAAGACCGTTAAAACCTGTGCTAAATATTTATTCTTGATGAGCAGGGCGCCTGCGGCCCCCTGCTCAACAACAAAATCAATTTTCGGCAGGTTCTAAGGCAGCACAGCTGCCCGGTGAGAGAAGGAAGGTCCGAAGTGCGAGAAGAAGAGCGCCGACTGATCCTGGATATGGTCGCCAGCGGCAAGATCTCGGTAGAGGAGAGCCTGCGGCTGATGGAGGCCCTGGAGGATCCCGAGCCCGAGGAACCGGAGGCTGAGCCCGGCAGGACCCAGCCCCCGGCGGCAGAAGCCGTAAGCCCGGCCCCGGCCCTCGAGGCAGCCCGGGCTTACACTCCGGAAGAGGCGCCGGTCAGCGCCGCGCCCGAAAATTTCGCCGCCGCCTCCCAGGAGGTCGGTCCGGAAGAGGCCCTGCCCCTGGAGGGTGAAGTCACCGGGAGCGCAGCGGCTGAGCAGCCCGGGCCGGAAACCTGGCGCCGTTTCCGGCAGGTCCCGCTTCTGATCGGAACGGGGATTGTCACCGCCGGCGCCCTGCTGATGGGCGCGGCCCTGCTGGCCACCGGCGCCGGTTTCTGGTTCTTCTGCGCCTCGGTGCCTTTCCTGCTCGGGCTGGTTATCCTGGTGCTGGCCCAGGGAGGGCAGGGGCTTCCCTGGCTTCACCTGCGGGTGCAGCAGCCGGAAGGGACCTGGCCCTCCACCATCGCCTTCAGTTTTCCGCTTCCGATCCGCCTGGTCACCTGGATTCTTCGCACCTTCGGCATCAAGATAGACCTGCCCGGTGATCTTTCAGTTGATGAGCTCCTCCTCCTGCTGGAACAGGGCGTCTCGCCCGATAGTCCGGTCTATATTGAGGCCGGAGAAGATGGGCAGCGGGTGCAGGTATACATTGGTTAATAGAATGATTGGCTTTTTTTACAGCCCATAAATGATAGGAGCTGAAATGGCAAGCACTGAAGAACGCATGAAAATCCTGCGCATGATTGATGAAGGCAAGCTCACCGCCGAGGAGGGAGCCAGGCTGCTGGCAGCCCTGTCCGACAGCAGCAAGGGAGCGAAGCGCCCGTTTGTGCGCGGGCCTGGCGGCGCGACCCGGATGCTGCGCGTGCGGGTGACCGATATCCGCACCGGGAAAGCCAAGGCTACGGTGAACCTGCCGATCGGCCTGGTGGACGCCGGCCTGAAGATCGCTTCACAGTACGTGCCCGATATCTCTTTCGAAGAGATCGCCGAAGCTATCAATTCCGGTACGGTGGAAGGGAAGATCGTGGATGTGATTGACGAGGAAGACGGCGATCACGTGGAAATCTATATCGAGTAGTGAGGTCGAAATGACAACTGAGCTGATTGAACGCAGTTTCCAGGCTGGCGCGCCTGCCCGCCTGCTGCTGAAGAATATTCGCGGGCGCGTGGAAATCCTGGGCGGCGAGGGCGACCAGATCACGATCTCCGCCGCCATACATACCTCCACCGGCAACGCGAACCTCACCCGCGTCGAGATCGAACAGGCCGCGGATGGGAGCGTGAGCGCCATCACCCATTACGACGGCAGGACCTGGTTCGGGCTCGGTTGGCTCCAGCCCAGCAAGGTGGATTACAGCGTGCGCCTCCCGCGGCAGTGCCAGCTCGAGGTTTCATGCGTAGAATGCAGCGTGCGCGTCCAGAACCTGGACGGCGACCTGCAAATTAAGCTGGTCAGCGGCTCGCTTTCTCTGGAAGATCTTTCCGGCACGCTGGCTTTCTCCACCGTAAGCGGCGGCATCAAGGGCGAGGGGCTGGTTGGACCGCTGCGGGTCAAGACGGTTTCCGCAGGGGTGCACCTGAAGCGCTCCCGCTTCCCGAGCGTCCATGCCAAAACGGTCAGCGGGGGCCTGACCCTGGAGACCTCCTTCGGCGAGGGCCCCTACTCCTTTGACTCCGTATCCGGCAGCACCCGGCTGTACCTGCCCGTTAACACCCGCTGCAGCCTGCAGTTCCACAGCATCTCGGGGGGAGTGCAGTCTGACCTGGGCGAGGCGCGCAGGTTCCACGGAAGCGGCAGGGTCCGGTTCGACATCGGCGGCGGGGGCGCAGAGCTGAATTATAAAAGCGTTTCCGGGGGCCTTTACCTTCTGCCGGGCGCGCCTGCCCCCGATGCGCCGGACTCCGAGGAAGACATCCCTGAATCCGAAGGCCTGACTGCGGACGAGCGGCGGGATATTTTGGAAAGAATCGAACGGGGCGAGTTGAGCGCTGGTGAAGCGCTGGAGGCGCTCCGGGGCTAACAGCATTCCGATAGAAAAAGGTTGTGTTGGGAGCCGCCCAACACAACCTTTTTTTAGATAAGCGATATCCGGCGCGCTTGCAGCGCTCGTGATAAAATCACCACCATTCTGATCAACTTATTACCAGGAGAGACTCCTTGAACCGGAAACTACCTGCCGGTATGTTTGCTTTCATTATCGTCTGGTTGGGGCAGATCGTGTCGCTGCTCGGCACCAGCATGAGCACATTTGCCCTGACGATCTGGGCTTACCAGCTAACCGGCTCTGCCACCGCGCTGGCCCTGGTGGGCTTTTTCTTCCTCACCCCCATGCTGGCGATCAGTCCGATCGCGGGCGCCATCGTAGACCGCTATGACCGGAAGCTGATGATGATGCTCAGCGACCTGGCCTCCGGCCTGATGACCGTGATCATCATGATCCTGTACAGCGCCGGGGTGCTTGAGATCTGGCACCTGTATATCACCAGCGCCGTCACCGGGTTCTTTCAGGCCTTCCAGTGGCCAGCCTATTCCGCCGCCATCACCACCATGCTCCCTAAGGAGCAGTATGGGCGAGCAAATGGGCTGATGTCGCTGGCCGAGACCGGATCCGGCATCTTCGCCCCGCTGCTGGCGGGGGCGCTGCTCGGCCTGGTCGGGATCGGCGGCATCCTGACCATTGACATCGTGACCTTTGTCTTCGCGGTCTCGGCCCTGCTGCTGGTGCGCATCCCCAGCCCGAAACGAACTGAAGAGGGCCAGGAGGGCAGGGGAAGCCTGCTGAAAGAGGCCGCCTACGGTTTCCGCTATATCCTCAAGCGCCCCAGTCTGCTGGGCCTGCAGATCGTCTTCCTGCTGGGCAATTTCTTCCTCAGCACGGCCTTCGCCGTCCAGGCCCCCCTGATCCTGGCCCGCACGAACAACAACGAGCTGGTCTACGGCTCGGTCAGCTCGGCAGGCGCCCTCGGCGGCTTCGTGGGAGGGCTGGTGATGAGCGCCTGGGGCGGGCCCAAACGCAGGGTTCACGGGGTGCTGGTTGGCTGGGCGGTCTCCAGCATCCTGGGCGTGGTCCTGATGGGCCTGGGCCGGGAGCTGCCGGTCTGGGTGGTCGCCGCTTTCATCGGCTCTTTCCTGGTGCCGGTCATCAACGGGTCCAACCAGGCCATCTGGCAGGCGAAAGTAGCGCCCGACGTCCAGGGACGGGTGTTCTCCATCCGGCGGCTGATCGCCTGGTTCGTCAACCCCCTGGCCATGCTCATCGCCGGCCCGCTGGTTGATTTCGTGCTGGAGCCTTCGATGCAGCCGGGCGGCGGGCTCGCCTCCAGCCTGGGCTGGCTGGTGGGCACAGGCCCCGGGGCGGGCACCGGCCTGCTCTTCGTCATCTGCGGCCTGCTGGCCTCCCTGGTCGGCGTGGGCGGCTATCTGTTCCCGATCCTGCGAGACGCGGAAAAGCTCCTCCCGGACCACGACCAGCCTGTCGAGGCCGGGGGAGCGGCGGAGGTAGGGCCCGAACCGGTACCCGCCGATTAATCTGCCGCGGATTCTTTGCTAAGCGGGTAGCCCGCGGAACGCCAGGCGAGCAGCCCCCCTTTTAGGCTGTAGGCCTCCATCCCGCGCGCTTTGAGCAGGCGCGCCCACGGGCGGCGGCGGTGCCCGGTGGCGCACAGGTCCACCACCGGGCGCTCCGGGTCCAGCTCCAGCTGGTCCAGCAGGCCGGGGAGGGCGGTCACCGGGGCATGCCGGGCGCCGGCAATCGTGCCGCCGCCGTACTCGGCCCCGGTGCGGGCGTCCAGCAACTGCACCGGGCTGCCGCTGTCAAGCCAGCTCTTCAACGCCCGCGCGCTGATCTCATTGACGTCGCCAAACGGCAGCCACCAGAACCTGGGCCGCTTCACTGCATCCCCCCGAGAAACGATAAACCGTTCATTCTCACACTGTTCGTAGCGCCAAATCGGGAGCATCGTTTTTTGCGGTTTGGGCGCTGGAGGCGCTAAATGCCACAAAAAACCTCTCCCCGAACTGCTGAACCGGAACTCCGCAGAGCTCAGGGGTTGAGCGGGGCGGCGAGCTTCAGGTATTCGCCGCTGCCCAGCATCCTGCGCTTCCCTTCGCCCTCGTCTTCATAAACCTCATACATCAGTTTGATGGGAAAAGCCTTCTCCAGCATGGCCTGGGCCGGGCAGTAACGGGTCACGGAGAGCTCGATCGAGCGCACCACAGCCGCCTCGCTCAATTCCACCCCGCTCACCCGGTAGGTGATGACCGCGCTGGTGAAAACGTGCGGGTGCGTGTCGGCCTGCTCGGTATGCACCGAAACCTCGAACGCCGTCACATTCTGGCGTTTCTTGCCGAGGATGGAGATCACATCCATCGCCGTGCAGGCTGCCAGGCCCGTGGCGATGAGCTCCAACGGCCGGAAGCCGCTCTCCTCGCCGCCGACGCTGGCCGCCGCATCCAGCGGGACGGTAAACCCCGTATCCGCGCTGCCCTGAAACGCCATTTTTCCCTGCCAGGTCACTTTTGCATCCACTATGGTCTTGCCTCCATTCTCCTACGATTTTGTAGCTATGCGAAAAATATTTTTATGTTGGGATGGGCGGAGCAGCCGGCCATTACAACATAAAAATATATCTTCAGGATAGGCTCTTAATAGTTCTCTCGCTAAATTCGGAAGACAATCACTCACCAACTGAACGAGTGCACGCTTTCAAACCTCTCCCACTGCCAGCGAGATCGAAGGTGACCGTTGAGGCCGGGGCCCCTACTCGCGGATCAGCGGGGTGACATATTTCTCCAGCGTCTCCAGCGTGATCGCCCCCGACCACGCCAGGCGCACCTGACCCTCCCGGTCAATGACGTACGAGCTGGGCAGAGCCAGATTCCGGAAAGCCGCCAGCGCTCGCTGGTCCGGGTCCAGCCAGACCGGAAAACTGAGGCCGTAGCCCTCGACGAAGCGGCTCACCTCCCGGGCCGTCTCCCCGGCGTCAATGGCGACCACGACAAATCCCTGGGCGCGATGTTCCTCATAATAAGCCTGCAGGTCGGGCATCTCGGCCCGGCAGGGAGGGCACCAGGTGGCCCAGTTGTTCACCAGCGCCACCTGGCCGCGATAGCCGTCCAAAGAGACTGCGGCTCCGCTCAGGTCGGTTAATTTGAGCTCAGGGGCGGGATAATTTACCCGCGCCGGGACGGCGGAGGCCGGGCCCTCTGTCTCCCCGGCTGCCCGGGGAAGGAGGATGACCCCGGCTACCCCGAGGGCCAGCAGCCCCAGGCCCACCAGGAAGAGGGCCAGGGTCTGGGTCCCGTTTTTTCTTTTGCGCGCGGCTGTGCGGGTGATGTCCATGAAACAGAACCGCCGGTCAGCTCCGGAATGAGATGGAGGTACGAAGAGTTCGTGCGGGGGTCTGGGGGCGCGTCTCAGCGCTCACCCTATCTCCCGTTGATTACAGGCTTTGATTTTTGACGATGAAATCATCCAGCTCCAGGCGGTGGTAGAGCCTCTGCCGGGCTTCTTCCGGCAGCTTCACCTGGGCGGCGGTGGTGTTATACAGGCTGACGGTGCGCCGCAGGGTATCAATCACCACCCGGCAGTTCTCGCAGTTCCCGGCGTGGCGCTCGATCTCGGCGCACAGTTCGTCCTCCAGGAGGCCGTCCACATAATCCGACAGGGAATCCAGCATCTGCCGGCAGTTCTCATGATCCATCAGGTTCTCTCCCTTCGGCCATCCGTTCTCCAAAATAGCCGGACAGGTCTTCGCGCAGGCGCAGCCGGGCGCGCGAGAGGCGGGTCTTGACCGCCGTTTCGCTCAAATCCAGAATATCAGCCGCCTCCCGGGTCGAGAGGCCCTGGATATCGCGCAGGACGAACACCACACGCAGGCCGGGGGGCAGGTTCTCGATCGCCCGGTCCAGGTATTCCAGCGCCTCCCCGGTCATCAGCTCCTTCTCCGGGATGCAGCACCAGTCCACAATCTGGAGCGGCTCCTGCAGTTCCCCCTCGGCCGGGTCCGGGGCTTCGACGGAGACAAAATGCCCTTTCCGGCGGCGCAGCAGCATCAGCGCTTCGTTGGTGGCGATGCGGTACATCCAGGTGGACAGGCTGGAACGGCCGTCAAAGCTGCCAATATGGCGAAAAACCTTGATAAAGGTCTCCTGAAGCACATCTTCGGCATCCTGCGGTTCCCCCAGCAGCTTGAGCGCCAGGCGGTAGAGTGGGTCTCCGTACTGCTCCACCAGGCGGGCGAACTCTGCCCGGTCGCCTGCCCGCAGCGCTTCCAGCGAGGGCGGGCGGTTTGGTTGTCCGTTACTCTGCATTAGATGCCGCCTTGATCCAAAAGGTTACAGGCTGGCAGGGTATTGGGGAGGGGGGGGGGGGGGGGGCCGGTGAGGGGCGG
>JAEWYL010000218.1 GCA_023395675.1 Chloroflexota bacterium
GGAGCGGGCTCCAGGAAGGCTTCCAGCGCGCCCGGAGCCAGGCACCGGCCTCCAATCCGATCCCGATCCAACCCCAGCCCACCGCCAGCACCCCCAGAATAAAGCCGAGCAGGGTCACCGGGATCAGGATCAGGGTGAATGCCAGCACCACGAGCAAGATCAGGCCCACCAGCCCAGCCAGGAGCCCCATCGCCCCAGATACCAGCGGGTGTCCCACAGCGGCGCGACGCACACGGCGGGCCGGAGCGGGTAGAAAGCGCTGGGCCAGAGCCGCCGCTGCCCCAAAGAGCAGGGCCTGCGGCAGCAGCCAGGCCAGCCTGGTCTCGACTGAGCTGCTCGGGAAGAGCTGTTCCGGTTCCAGCCCGCTTGCCGCCCCGGTGAGCGTCTGCCCGTGCAGGCGCGCACTGGGAGACAATTCCAGCTTTCCGTTCCCAACCCGGAGGTCGCCCGTAATCTCGGCCTGGGGACCCACCTCCAGGCTTCCCCCAATGACAGACACCTCCCCGTTCACCGTCCCGTCAATCACCAGCCTGCCGCCCATGAGAAAAACCGGGCCGTCCACTCGCGCCCCGGCTGCGAGCGCCGCTTCTCCATCCAGCACCAGAAACAACCCGGGCAGAACAGCGCCCGGCGAATAGTGGTGGCTGCCCTCCAGCACGAGCGTGCCGCTGTATGCGCCTGTCTCACCACCCGCCGTGCAGGCGGATAGGCCCGCTGCCAGGACCAGCAGCCCGACCAGGAAAAGGCAGCCGCGCGCCGGTATTTTCATCACCGGCTCTCCATCCTCCGGCTCTGCTTCCCGGGTTGGAAAAAGATCAGGCCGGTGACCAGCAAGAAGAACAGAAAGGCGAGCGCATTCACGATGCGCAGGTGCTGCTCGAGCGGGATGCCGCTCTGGCGCATTTGAAGGGCCAGGGCCGTGCTGACAAAGGTCGCCGTCCAGCCGGAAAGGGCCACCCCCAGGGCGCTGTTGCGGCTGATTGTGCCCGGGGTGGAGATATCGGCCCAGAGGGCAAAGTTCATCACGGTATACAGGCTGACCACCAGGGAATAGAGCAGCGGCAGGATCAGGGGCGGCTCTCCCGAGGCGGTTGAGGGGACCGAAAAAGTGTACATCAAGTGGACCAGGGCGAAAATCCCGAAAACCCACAGGAAAAGCTCTTTTTCATCCAGGGCGGAATACAGCACACCTGCCACCAGGGCTGCCAGCACATGAGCGCCCCCGATCAGCAGGCGGACGCCCAGCTCGGGCGATCGCCACGCTGTTTCGAAGAAAACCGGCGTCTCGGCCAGGCGTAAAAACCCCAGGCTGTCAACGAAATAGATGCCAAACATCAGGACCAGGAAGCCCAGCAGCCTGCGCCGGAAGCGCGGTCTCGCTCCCTCCACACGCAGTACGAACCTGCCCCGGGCAAACTCCGGCCTGAGATGCTGTTGGGCCAGCCGGCTCACGAGGGCGGACGGGAGGAAGGCCAGCAGCCCCAGGATGGCTGCGCCCGCGAACATCCAGGGCAGGAGCGCGGTCCGGAAGGTCTCGACCGTCCAATGAGGGGAGAGGACTGCCGCCGGAAAGTAAGCCCCTGCCGTGATCAGCGCGCCCGCAGCGCCACGCAGACGGACGGGCACCAGGTCGGTCGCCAGGCTGAACGTGGCGGGGACGCCCACACCGAGCGCAGCGGAGGCGCACAGGATCCACAGGGTAAAAACCGGCCGGCTGTGCACCGCCGGCGCGGCGGCAGTCAGCGCCGCCAGCGCCGCCACCACCACAAACGCCAGGCGCAGTTTAACCTGTAAGCGCCGGCTCCAGCCCTTTCGCTGCATCCACAGCCCCACAACGACCGCGGTGAGGCTGGTTGCCAGGGCCAGAAGGGCCATCCCACGGGCTACCTCTGCCCGGCTCATCCCGACCAGGCGCGTACCCAGGTCCAGCACCCCAAACTGGACGAAGGTCAGGTTGTAGCAGTAGCCGGCCGCCATCATCCCGATGAAGAACAGGAACCCGAACAGGCCGGTCCAATGCAAGCGCATTCTCTGTTGCCTCTCTCCCATTCCGGCGCTGCGCGCCGCAGCTCACGTAGCGGTTCTTTCGCTAGTTGGGTGAGGGCTTAGGAAGGAAAAGTGCCTGTGAGGCGCGGCCCACAGGCGCTCATCCAGCAACCCTTGTGTATTTTGCGAAATGACCACCAAGGAATTGTAAAGCTTCTTATTCGGAAAACCATGCCTGGAAACCGGATCAGGATTATCATCATTTGGATCGAGTTACATTTATCCTCTTCCACCGGTGCCCAACAGCACCCTCGCCTCAGCCCGGGAATCAAAAAACCCCGGCGCTGAAGCGCCAGGGCTTTAGGGTTAAATCTCGGCGGTTGGCCGCAGAGTTCAGTTAGAGACGATGACGTTGCTGGCCTGCAGGCCCTTGGGGCCCTGCTCGACGGTGAACTCTACACGCTGGCCTTCTTCCAGGTTGCGGTAGCCATCACCCTGGATGGCGGAATAATGCACAAAGACGTCCGCCCCACCCTCACGCTCGATGAAGCCGTAGCCCTTGCTGCCATTAAACCACTTAACCGTGCCGATGATCCGTTCTGACATTGCTTGTACTCCTTACAAGAAACAAAAAATATTCTACGATACCCCGCAGGTTTGTTTGGAAAGGGACAAACAAAAAAGCTCATGGACATACCATGAGCCGCTGTTTTCCAATTCCAACGTGAACTTACTGGTATCCAACTGAGAGCGATTATAGCACAGGCGCCAGGTTCTGTCAAATATTTTCGGAGAATGGGGACACGCATTCGATAACGGAGAGGGATAGGGGCGGCTGCCTGACAGAGATTCAGCCGCCCGGATCTTCCCCTCTTTTTACGAAAGCCTGGCCAAATCGTGTCAGGCAGGTTCCTGAGCGCAGTAAGGGAATCTCCTTATATCATTCCAGCTACCGAATCGCTATACTGAGAACGCCCGTCCAGCCGGCCCGGTGCGGGATCAGGAAAGTGAGAAGATAAGATGAGTTCTGAAAAGCCAACAGTCGTGATTGTCGGCGCCGGATTCGGGGGTCTGAACGCGGCCCGTGAACTGCGCGCTTCTCCGGTGAACGTCATCCTGATCGATAAAAACAACTACCACCTGTTCCAACCCCTGCTTTACCAGGTCGCCACCGCCGGCCTCTCCCCCACCGATATCGCCTACCCGGTGCGGGCCATCTTTCGTAAGCAGAAAAACTTCACCTTTCGACTGGCGGAGGTGACGGGGATTGACTTTGAGCGCCGTGTCGTATCCACTGCCTACGAGTCCCTGCCTTACGATTACCTGATCCTGGCGACAGGTGGGGAGACCAACTATTTCGGATTGGAGTCGGTGCGCCAGAACGGGTACGAAATGAAATCCCTGCAGGACGCGATCGCGATCCGCAACCATGTCCTCTCGATGTTCGAGCTGGCCGCGGAGATTGTTGACGAGGAAGAATGCCAGGCGCTGCGCACCTTTGTGGTGGTCGGCGGCGGGCCCACCGGTGTAGAATGCGCCGGGGCTCTCTCAGAACTGATCCGGCTGGTCCTGCGGAAGGATTTCCCGGAGCTGGACATTTCCAAAGCGCAGGTCCTCTTGCTGGAGGCGCTGGACCGGGTGCTGGCGGGCTTTCCGGAGGAGTTGAGCCGCGCCGCGGTGCGCACGCTGGAAGATAAACGCGTGGAGGTCCGTTTTGGGGCCTCGGTGGAGAGCTACGACGGCAGGCAGATCCTCTTGAAAGGCGGCGAGAGCATCCAGGCTGCCACCCTGATCTGGGCCGCAGGCGTGCGCGCCGCCGAGATGCTGGGCTGGACCGGACTGCCGCAGGGTAGAGGCGGGCGGGTTCTGGTCGAGCCGGGCCTGCAGACGCCCGGACACCCGGAGGTATTCATTATCGGGGACGCCGCTTACATGGAAGCAGATGGGCAGCCGCTGCCCATGGTGGCACCGGTAGCCATCCAGCAGGGAAAGACCGCCGCCCGCAATATCAGGCGAATCATCGCCGGCGAGGAGCCGCTCCCCTTCCAGTACAAAGACCCCGGATCGCTGGCCACGATCGGCCGGAATGCGGCCGTTGCCCGGGTTGGCCGGTTCAAATTTTCCGGCTTTATCGCCTGGGTGGTGTGGCTGGTGGTGCACCTTTTCTGGCTGGTGGGGTTTCGAAACCGCCTGCTGGTGATGATCAACTGGGCCTGGGACTACTTTTTTTTCGATCGCGGGGTGCGCCTGATTACCCGGCGCATCCTCCCGCAGCGAGAGAAAGTGGCTCAATAAACCCGGGCACCTCTTTCCGGGGCGCAATCCCGAAAAATCAGGAATCGCAGGGTTAACTGCGGGTCCGCGCCCCCGCAATCAACCCCGCTTTCTCCTCTCGGGTTGAAAATAGGTAAGACGCGATGGACCTGCCCCCGTTATCAACGGCGCCTGTTTTTTCAGAGATTAATGGTATAATTTATTTAGACGAATATCCTATACTGGATGCGCCGCCGTTCTCCAGCTTTGTCAGGACCGGCGGCAAGTTGTTATATCCGACCCATTCAACAATTTTGAAAGAGAGGTTTCAGATGAATTTTCATCCCGGCGATCAGGTGGTGCACTGGACCTATGGTCTGGGGGAAATCATCGAACTCGATGAGAAAAAGTTGCTGGGGAAGACCGAGCAGTACTACGTGGTTCAGATCAACGACCTGACGCTCTGGGTGCCGGTGACCAGCGAGGGCGAGAGCAGCCTGCGCTTCCCAACCCCGGCAGCCGAATTTGATCAATACATCAGCATGTTGAAAGCCACCCCCGAACCGCTAGAGGAAGACCGCCTGCAGCGAAAAAACCAGCTCAGCAGCCTGTTAAAAGACGGTTCTCTCGCCTCGGTCTGCAAGGTGGTGCGAGACATGGCCTTCCACCTGCAGTCAAAGAAAGGGAATGACCACGACTTTGCCACCCTGGAGCGCGCGCTCAACTTATTGATCGAGGAATGGTCCGCCTCCCAGTCCATCCCTCTCTCTGCCGCCCGGCAGGAGTTGGGTGCAGTGCTGGGGGAAGAGATCTTTCACGCCAAACCTTCCTCCCGGTAGCGTTTTTTCGTCCCTGGCTGCATCCAACCCAAACTGCAGGCCAGGCGAAAAGCAGTCGGGGGGGGGGGGCGGGGGGGGGGGCCCCGCCGGCGGGTTTTTGTAGGC
>JAEWYL010000154.1 GCA_023395675.1 Chloroflexota bacterium
TTACTGTGGGGTGGTGGGGCTGCGCCCCACAACCACACAGTAAATAAAAATCATCCACTCAGCGGTGGGTTCGAGGCCGCGTTAAAGGTTCGCCTGCCCTGCGGAATCTGAAGCGCTGCGCGCAAAAGCCTGGAAAGAGACCGTCTCGCCGGGGGGGACCACCACAAATTCGTCGTCCCAGGGACCGTAGAGCATCTTCTCGATCAGGGTCGTGGAACCCTGGATCTCTTCGTAGCGCAGGGCGAACTTACCGGCGGTTTTGCGGGCGTAGGCCTGGTAGCGCTCGATCTCGTACTGCCCGGTGTTGATAAATGCCAGGCGGGTGTAATTTTTAAGCAGCAAGCGGGTCATGCGCTCCGCTTTTTCCGCGCCGTACTTTTCGACCAGCTGCAGGTGCTCTTCAAAGGGGGTGTCGCCCACCTCGATCCAGCCCTTGGTGAGGTAGTAGGTCCCGGGTTCTGCCCGGCTCTGGAGCCGGTAGGCGCTGCAGGAGCCCAGGAAGAGGGCGATGCAGTCGTCTGAGCGCGGGATCACCAGCGCCGCGCTGCGGGCCTGCAGGCCCACCACGGCCATGGAGCAGAGGCCGTAGCCGAGCAGGAGCACGTCCACCTCGGGACCGGCGCTGTCAATCTTTTCTTGCAGGGATGTTTTCAACCGGGCGGGATTCAGGTGCAGGCCAAAATCGAGCACTTCATAGGGGATGTCCGCCGGGAGGAGGGGCAGCACTTCCTCGATCACAGTGGCGCAGGCGATGACGCGTCGCCGCGCACGGTAGAGGGAATGCCAGGGGTCCTGATGCGTGAGAGGTTTCACCGGTCAGTCAGGGGAGGGGGAAAACTGCTTCTTTCAGGCCGAATCGTGATAAAATCGGATGTACCATCAAGTTATACACTTATATAGAGAAGTTATCAAGTGACAAATGTCACCCGGGCAGGCCCGGCAAAGCACAGAACGCCCAGGCAAAGGCCAGACCTCGCCCATCCCATGTGGCCCGGATGAACAACGCGTGACTCAAAAACCGGAAAGCCGGCTGCTGGAAAACAGTCTCTCGATAGACCGGGACTCGTACGAGCCGGCCTACGCGCAGCTTGTTAACATCCTGCGCCGCAGCATGGCGGAGGGGATCTTCAGGCCCGGCGACCGGCTGCCCTCCGAAGCCCAGATTTGCGAGCGTTTCGGCGTCAGCCCAATGACGGTCCGGCGGGCGATCAACCTGCTCGTGGACCAGGGCATCGTCGTGGCCGAGCAGGGGCGCGGCACCTTCGTCAAACCGGTCGCCATGGGGGAGGCTTCCTTCCACCTGCGCGAGCTGCAGGCCCTGTTCAGCGACAGCGAGCATACCTCGGTGAGCGTGCTGGAAGCGCGCATCATCAAAGCGGACGAGCGCGTGGCGCGCAAGCTGCAGGTCGAGGCCGGGCAGCGCACCGTCTACATCCGCCGCCTGATCAGCAAGGACGGCGCTCCGGCCCTCTACCACCGGGAATACCTGGTCTACGACCACACGCGCCCGATTGTGGAGGCCGAACTGGAGGTCACCGCCCTGCAGCACCTATTCCAGGGCGCCGGGGAGACCCTGCTGAAATGCGGCGATATCAGCATGGAGGCCACCCTGCTGAACGAGGAGGAGGCCTGCCTGCTCGGCGTTTCGCAGCCGATGGCGGCCTTCGTGTTCGAGCACCTCTTTTACGATTTCGATAACCGGCCAATCAGTTGGGGCTGGTTCGTCGGGCGGGCGGACCTGCTGCGGTTCACCACCCGGGTCGGCCTGCTTTCCGAATAGCCCGGGTGGGTGATTGAGGGTGTAACCTGTGAATCCAGAGCAACAAGACAGCAAACTTGCACGGCTGGTGGCGGACCTGGAGGAGGAGGCGGTGCTCCAGGCGGTGAAACAGCGCCTGCAGGACGGGGACGACCCCCTGCAGATTATCGCCGAGTGCAACGAGGGCATGCGCGAGGTGGGTCAGCGCTATGAAAAGGGCGAGTTCTTCCTGGCCGGGCTGATCATGTCGGGGGAGATCTTCCGCGAAGTGGTGGAGCTGGTGCTGCCCCTGCTGCAGCAGGAGACGGGCGGCAGGACCTTCGGGCGCGTGCTGGTGGGGACCGTCTCCGGCGATATCCACGATATCGGCAAGAATATGTTCGGGATGCTGCTCTCCTGCCACGGGTTCGAGGTCATTGACCTGGGGGTGAATGTGCCGCCCAACGTGTTCGCGGCGCGGGCGGTGGATGAAAAGCCGGACGTGGTCGGGCTCTCGGGCCTGATCACCGCCTCTTTCGAGTGGATGAAGGAAACGGTCAGCGCGGTGCGCGCCGAAGCGCAGCGCTGCGGGCTTTCCTTCCCGATCCTCATCGGCGGGGGCAGCATTGACCAGTATGTCAGCCAGTACGTGGGGGCGGATTATTGGATGCCCGATGCGATGGCGGGGGTGAGGCTGTGCGAGGAGCTGTTGAAGAAATAGCGGGGGTATTTATCCCGGCTGGGTGACGGGCAGCTCGATGGTAAATGTGGAGCCCTCGCCCGGGCGGCTCTGCACGTCAATTTGCCCGCCGTGGTGCTCGGTGATCTTGCGGCAGATCGCCAGGCCCATCCCGGAGCCTTCGAAAGCTCCCCGCCCATGCAGCTGGTTGAACGGCTGGAAGATGCGCTCTTTGAATTTCTCGTCGAACCCAATCCCGTTGTCCCGAATATAGATGCGGGCCCTGTTGTCCTCCACTTCTCCCCAGATCTCCACCTGCGGCGCCCGCTCGGGATGGTGGAATTTCAGGGCGTTGGCGATGATATTCTGCATCAGCCGCTGCAGCTGGGCAGGATTGCCTTCAATTTGCGGCAGCGGGTGTTTCTGCACGCGGCCCCTGCTGTCGAGCAGCCTCACCTCCAGCAGGTTGAGAGCCTCTTCGACCAGCTGGTCCAGATCCACCGGCTCGTAGGAGTTTTCCTCTGCCGCCAGCCTGGAATACTCCAGCAGGCTGACCAGCATATCTTCCATGCGGTCGGCGGCGGAGGCCATGCGCTGCAGATAGTCTACCTCCTCCGGCGCCAGCCTGTTTTTGCCGGTTTCCGCCAGCAAATCGCCGAAAAACTTGATCTTCCGCAGCGGTTCTTTGAGATCATGCGAGGCGATGGAGGCGAAATCCTGCAGGTCTCGATTCTTCTGCTCCAGCATGACGGCGTAATTCAACAGGCGCTGGTTGGCCTGGCTGAGCTGCAGGGTGCGTTCGTCCACGCGCTGTTCGAGCTGCTGGTTAGCGGCCTCCAGGGCAGCCTGGGCCTGTTTCAGGCCGGTCACGTCCGAAATGCACCACAGCAGCACCTGCTTCTGACCCTGCTCCCAGCTCAGGTTCGCCACCTTCAGCACCGCATGAAACGGCTCGTTTTCGCCGCGCACCAGTTGGCTTTCGAGTCTCAGGCGGGTGGGAGGGTCGTCGGTCTGAAGTCGGAGCTTGTTCAGCAGTTCTCGAATCGTTGACCGCTCGTCCCACGTGACCCGGTTGATGAGGAAAGCGCCGGTTAACTTATCCAGCTCGCGCCCGAACAGCCGGGCGGCCGACCCGTTGGCCTCCAGGATTTTCCCGTTCATATCGGTCACCAGGATGCCGATGGGTGCGAGGTTGAACAGGTCGAGGTACCGCTGACGCTCTTGCAGGATCAACTGCTGGGCGGACAGGAGCTCTTCATTGCTCTGGTAGAGCTCTTCCAGAGTAACCTGCAGCTCCTCCAGCAAAACCTTTTGTTTGACCTCCTGGTTCTCACCTGCTGCCGCTTCATCCCCCAGCTCTCGTGCAGCTCCCCCCAGCAGCATTTCCAGATAATCGTTAATCTCCTTCACTCTCCGAGATACTTCTGGATCTGCCATCAATATCACCTCTACCTGGACTGATCAAAAAAAACTCCGCTTCTTTTCAGGGGAAATGCGCGGCTGAAGCGCAGGGTTCCCCTGAAAAGCCGCACTCTACAGCGATCCGGGTTCAATCTCATCCACCAGAATAATCACCCCCTGCACCTGCTGGCTGCGGCTGATAAATGGGCTGCAGCTCACCCGGCAGCGAATAGGCTTCCCACGGCGGTTGGTGGCATCCAGCTCAACTATACAGGGAGCAGCCTCCCGGCTCTGGCAGTTCTGTAAAGTTTTCTTCAACTGTTCCACCGGCAGCCCGATATCCAGGAAAAACAGGCTCTGGCCCTTCACTTCTTCCTCGCGCAGCCCCCACAGGTCGGCGGATTTGGAATTCCAGGCCTGCACCTGCATCTGCGCATCCAGCACGATCACGCCCATCGGGAGGCTGGTCAGGATGGAGTCCAGGAAGTAGTTGGCCTGGTCCAGATGATCGGTGCGCAGCCGCAGCTCCTCGTTCATGGTGTTCAACTCTTCGTTGGTGGACTGCAGCTCCTCGTTCATGGTCTCGAGTTCTTCGTTGGTGGACTGCAGTTCTTCGTTGGTGGTCTCCAGCTCTTCGATCGTAGACTGGAGCTCTTCATTGGTGGTTTCAAGTTCTTCGTTGGTGGACTGCAGCTCTTCCAGCGCCGTTTCCAGCTCGCTGTTGGAGCGCAGCAGCTCCTGCTGCAGCAGCCTGTGCTGGGTCTCGTCCAAAAAATTGATGCAGACGCCGATCAGCCTGCCGCCGGTGTCGAACAGCGGCTGCAGGCGAATATTGTAAAAGGCCGCCTCGGACCTGGAGGGCCGGTGGAAAGGCACTTCCTGAACAATGACCGGGGTTTTTTCCAGGATGGCGCGCTGGATATGCGAGCGCAGCTCAATGGGCCTGAATGAGATTTCCAGGTCTTGAAAAGGGCGTCCATGATCGCGCCCGCTCAGGTTCAGAAGCTGGTTGGCGGCATCGTTGGCGCTCACCAGGCGGTTATTCTGGTCCAGGATGATGACCGGCAGCGGGAAAGTTTCGAGGGCGGCTTCTCGCAGGCGCAGGTGGCTGATAACCAGCTGCTGGCCGTCATCCATGCCAATCCCATTCATCAGCAGGGTGCGTTGCCGTTGGTTGACCTCGGGCGCCTTTTGAAAGATGCGTTTTTTCAAGTCCACAGGGACAAACGCGGGATTGTGGCTGAGCAGGGATTCCGCTTTGCCCAGGAAGAGGTAGCCGCTGTCGTTCAGGCCAAAATGGAAGCGGGCCAGGATCTTCATCTGGGCCTCGATATTGAAGTACATCAACGTGTTCCGGCAGATCAACAGGTCAATGCGCGAGATCGGCGCGTCCTGCAGGATATCGTTGCGGCCAAAGATCATATTGCGGCGCAGGTCTTTGTTGAAGACATACATACCGCCGGATTCGGTAAAATATTTCTGCCGCAGTTCTTCAGGGATCCCCTCTACCTCCCTGGCGGTGTACACTGCCTGGCGGGCCCTGGTGAGGGCCTCTTCATCCACGTCCGTCCCGTAGATCTTAACCCGGTCGCGGTACTGCTCCTCGCTCAGGGCCTCCGCCAGCAAGATCGCTGCGGTGTAGGCCTCCTCTCCGGAGGCGCAGCCGGTGGACCACAGCCGGATCATCTCGCTGGAGCGCTTGCGCTGGAGGATCTCCGGGATCACCGTCTGCCGGATGATCTCCCAGGCGTCGGCATCCCGGAAGAAGCCGGTGACGTTGATCAGGATGGTGTTGAAGAGCAGGGTGAACTCGTCCTGGTGCACCTCGAGAAAATCAATATATTCCGCATAGTCGTTAATATTGACCAGCTGCATGCGCTTTTGAATCCGGCGGCCAAGGCTGGCAGGTTTATATTCGGTAAAATCAAAGCCCCGCTTCTGTTTCAGAAAATCAATCAGCTCGATAAAGCCCTTTTGATCGGTGATGTCCTTCATGCTGTTCCTTCCATGACCAGGTAGATGAGCGCGGCCGCAATCTGCTCCAGCGGCAGTGAGAGGTCCACTGCCTGCGTTTTGACGGCGGCGTCCGGCATGCCGGAAGCCTTCGCCGAGGAAGTTTCTTGAGCGATGACCAGTCCACCCGCCTGTTTGATCTGCAGTAAACCCTGCGAGCCGTCCGATCCGCTGCCGGTGAGAATCACGGCGATGGTCCTGTGCTTGAACGAGACTGCCACGCTTTCGAGCAGCAGGTCAATCGAAGGCCGCAGAAAATGATAGGGCGGCTCACGGGACAGCTCGATGCATCCGTCCTTCACCAGCAGGTGGTTGTCCGGCGGGGCGAGATACGCCGTGCCCGGCTGGATGGTTTCCCCCGCGCTGGCCTCGACCACCTTCAATGCGGACCGGCGGCTCAGGATGTCGGGCAGGTAGGATTTGTGCGCGCTGGACAGGTGCTGGACGATCAGCAGCGGCGCCGGAAAATCAGCCGGTAGCCCGGACAGCAGAACGCTCAGAGCAGAGATCCCGCCCAATGAGGCCCCGACTGCGATCACGGGGTATAACCCCGCTTCCGGGCGTTTCAACGACAGGCTCTTCAGTCGCTCCAGCATCGTCCTGGAGAACTTACTGTCAGGATTGAGGCGGGGTGGGTGAGTGTGGTTCATCACCGGTTGGCTTTAGATATAAAGAAATATTTGGCAGCCCATCATCAACCAGCAGGCGGCGGATCACGCTCGCGCTCTCTTCAATCTCCTCGCTCTGCCCCTGCAGGCGCCGGAGCAAGTACGCATTGCCGCGCGCCTCGGCCATATTGCTCATGCGTTTCAAAAGCGAGGCCCTTTCCTCCAGCGCGCGCACCGCGGTCCACAATGCCGCCTCAAGCTGGCTGGCCTGCTCCGTTAAAAAGCTGTCGATCGAATAGACGTGCCCGACATGGCAGCGGTAGGTGAGCACCGGCCCTTCACGAAGCTCCCAGATCACCCCGCCGCATTCGGGACAGGTGAACACGGAGCGCGCGCTGCTGGTCTCTCCCTTCTCAAAATCGGCGATATCCCCCTGAATAAAACGATCCGGTTCAGATTGTTGAGAAGACATGATTGTGTCTCCTGATTCTGGTCGAGAGCCTGCTAAGGAAATGATCTCTTGCGCCAGTCCTTCGAGCGGCCGCACACCGTCCACAGCTACCTGCTGCAGGGTGTTGAGCGGCATACCGGAAAAAAGGGCTTCCTGCGGGTCCTGGACGAAGGCCAGCCCCCCGGCGGACTTGATGGCCTGCAGCCCGGCCGAACCGTCCCCCAGGGTCCCGCTCAGGATCATGCCGGTTACCCGGCTCCCCAGGCTGCGGGCTGCCGAGCGAAACAGGGGATCAATGGCCGGGCGCAGGCTGTTCTCGCGCGGGCCGTAGGAGAGCAGGACGGTATCTCCCTCGATCAGCATATGCCGGTCCGGCGGGGCGACATAAATCCGGCCCAGGTGGATTTTCTCCCGTTCCTGTGGGTGCGAGGCAGGCAGGCTGCCTGTGCGGCTCAAAATTTGGGGCAGGGCGCTGTTTGCAGTGGGTGAGATATGGACAACGACAAAAAGCGAAGCGGGCAGGTTGGGCGGCAGCATGCCAACCAGCCGGGTAAGGGCTTCAACTCCCCCTGCAGACGCTCCGATAACGAATATATCGTGAGAGGCCATTATTTGCTCCAGATCGGTAAGCGGCTGACCCCTGGGATAGATTGAAAACGTAGACCGCGTTGAGGGTTGAGATGAACGGTAAAAACTTGCCCCGGAGGCTGTGATGCGGTCCTCTCGCAAAACCCACAGAGCTTGTTTTGAAAGGTCCTTGCGGCCGGGCCGCTAATTTCCCCCAAAAACAGTCTCGCGCCCTGCTGAAGAACTCAGCGAACGAACCACTGAGGATTTCGTTGTCGAACCGCAGCTCTCATTGACGACCGACCGTCCGAGATCAGAAGAAACAGGCTGCTGACCTCTGGCTTAGGTTTCATAAAGATTATAACCCAGGCAGGCCAAAACGGTGAGCGTTTTCGTGCGTGAGGGTGCACGAAAAGTATATCAAGGGAGCGAACCGCAGGATTCTCACACGCATCGGGTCTGAGGCTTTCCCAAAACAGCCGCGAGACAGGGGTCAGGTGCGATCTGCGGGGGAGAAAGCGCGGCGGGTGGCGGAGACAAACCCCTGGGGAGCGCCGGGGCAGGGCCGGTACCCGTAGAAGCGCCGGCTCAGCAGGCGGAATAACCTGACCTGCACCAGCGCCCGGAATCCGGCCCGCTGAAACCCGCGGATGGAGGGCTGGTTTTCTATATTCGAGCCGATCCAGACCCGGTGCAGGCCCTCTGCAAACAGCGCCCGCAGCATATGGTTGATCAGGGCGGTGTACAGGCCCTGGCGGCGGAACTGCGGGAGGGTGACGCAGTCCCAGATATAGCCCTCCCCGGGCAGCATGAGGAAATGGGCCTGCATCTCGCCGATCCATTCCCGCCCCTGAGATACCCACCCGTAGCAGGCGAGGTCCTCCCCCGAGAACCCGGCAAAGGCGCGCCCGCCCGTGCGAAAGCGCTCCTGGAGAGGGCCGGGCGAAGACAACCCGGCAGCCCGGGCCAGCAGGCCCGCCTGCTCGGGCGGCAGCTCCCGGAATGAAAGCGGGAGGCGCGGCGGCACGACCGGGACGCTTTCGCCCGGCCGTTTCTCCAGGCCCCAGAAAACCCCATTCTGAAAAGACAGTAGACCGGTCACCTTGCTCACCTGTGCTCGCCGGATGCGCCGGGCGGCTACCAGGCCTGGCGCAGGATTTCGATCACCCTCTCCGCGGGGGCGAACTGCTCCCCGACCTCAAGTGCGATCTTCTCGAAATCCTCCTGCGGTACGCCCACATCCCGCAGCCGGCTCAGCAGGCCCAGGCGGCGCACCAGGCCCGCCACCGCGTCCGCGGCCTGGAGGGCGGCCCCGGCGTCTGAAACCCCGCCGGAGGGCAGATTCAGGGCCTGCGCCATGCGGGCCAGCTCCGGCGCGTGGGCCGCAGCCTGGTAGCGCATCACCTGCGGCAGGATGATGCAGGAAGTGTAGCCGTGGGGGATATCATAAGAGGCGCCCAGGCTGCGCCCGATGCGGTGGCTCAGGCCCATGGGCACGCTGAGCGGGGCGAAGAAGCTCATCCAGGCGGCGAGCTGGCAGCGCAGGCGGGCCTGCAGGTCCGCCGGGTTTTCCCGGGTGCGGGGCAGGCAGGCGAACAGGTCCCGGATGGCCTGCAGGGCCAGGGTTTCACTCACCGGGTGGAAGCCGGGGCTGTAGAGGGTCTCGACGGCGTGGTCCAGGGAGCGGATGCCGGAGGAAAGCCACAGCCATTCGGGGGTGTCCAGGGTGAGAGCGGGGTCCAGGATCACCACCCGCGGGGTGACGCGCGGGTCCCGGAAGCCGGTTTTCGCCTTGCGGCTCTCATCGGTATAACCGGCAATATGGGAGAACTCCGCCGCCGACAGGGTGGTGGGGATGGCGATGTGCGGGAGCAGCGCGTCGCCCTCCTCCGCCAGACTGCGAGCCAGGGCCTTGGCGGCGTCAATCGGGCTGCCCCCGCCCAGGCTGACCAGCAGGTCCGCCCGCGCCCGGCGGGCGAGCTCCAGCGCCGCGGCGATCCCGCTCTCAGGGGCGTGCTGGCGGATACCGGCGAAGGTCCCGGCGTGCAGCTCGCCCAGCAGGGCCTCCGCCTCCGCCACATGGGGGGTGCGGGTGGCCAGAGACTGCCCGGTCAGGATCAGCGCCCGCCGCCCGCCCAGCCGCCGGGCCTCCTCCGGCAGCGCGGACAGGGCGCCGGCGCCGTAAATCACTTTCTCCAGCGGCAGGCTGAGGTACTGCCCCGCAGCCGTCTCGATTCCGGTGGATGCCATCTTCCGCTGTTCCTGGGGCGGCTAGACCGGCTGGTCGAGGCGGGGCGCGGCGCGGCGGGTGAGCGCGGCGATCGCGTCCGCCAGGTGGCGGTCTTCGATGGCGTAAGCGCCGGCCTCCACGCGCAGGCGGTGGGCCAGGGCGAGCACGTCGCTGTGGCGCCAGCCCTCCGGGGGCGTGAACTTGTAACAGGCCAGCTCCAGGAGCTGCCCGTTGGGGTCGCGGAAGTAGATCGAATGCATAAAGCCCCGGTCAATGGGACCGGTGTTCTCGATGCCGCGCGCCTGCAGGCGCTCGACGACCTGGTTATAGGTGGACAGGGAGACGGTGAAGGCCAGGTGGTGCAGGTTGCCGATCGCCTCCGGGTTGGGGGTCGGGTCGTTGACCCGGTTGGGGCGCACGAAGAAGGTGATCAGCCGCCCGTCGCCCGCGTCGAAATACAGGTGTTCCTCCTCGGGCACATCCAGATTGGGCTGGCTGAACACGAGCGGCATCCCCAGCACCCCCTGGTAAAAGTCAATGGTCGCCTCGCGATTGGAGCCGACCAGGGTGATATGGTGCACGCCCTGGGTTTGTAGAACGGTCATCTTTTTCCCTCCTGAGTTCTGACGCACAGGCCGCCGGGTGAGGGCGCAGCGCTTACGCCGCCCCACCCGGGCAGATTCCCCGGCTGCTGATCCAATGCGTGGAGATAGTATAACGCGAACAACCCGGTCACGGACCGGCATACCGTAAGGGCAGAAGGGCTTTCACAAAGAACCCTGGCTGTAAGGTGCCATACTTTATCAAGCTTGAACTCTGCCTGTCCCCCTGTTATCATTGGAAGCCATCAAAAAAAAGTTTTGTGATCTATGCGCCGGCTTCACCGGCGCACCACAACTTTCAGCTCTGTTTTGAGACAGGAAAAACAGAACCACAATCATCCGGGAGGTTTGGCGGCATGGGATTACAGGTGATCGGCGCGGGTCTCCCCCGCACCGGCACGGCCTCGCTCAAACAGGCGCTGGAGCACCTGCTCGGCGGGCCCTGTTACCATATGCGGGAGATCCCCGGCCACCCCTTCGAACTGGGCCCGGAGTGGGACCGGGCGCTTGCGGGGGAGACCCTCGACTGGGACCGGCTGCTGGAGGGCTACCGGGCCGGGGTAGACTGGCCTGTCGCCATGTTCTGGGGCGAGCTGAGCGAGGCCTACCCGCAGGCGCTCGTGATGCTCCAGGTGCGCGACAGCGCGAGGACCTGGCTGCGCAGCATCGAGCGCACCATCCTGCCCGTGGCGCGCACGGCGCTGGAACCCGGTTGGGAGGGAGGCTACGGCCTGGTGGAGCTGTTCGAACGCTTTGCGGGGACCGGCCGCTGGGATGAGGCGGACACGCTGGCGGCGGCTTATGAGCGGCACACCGCGCGCGTAAGGGAGGCGCTGCCGCCCCACCGGCTGCTGGAATGGCAGGTCGAAGAGGGCTGGGAGCCGGTCTGCCGGGCCCTGGACCTGCCCGTGCCCGCTATGCCCTTCCCGTGGATCAACAAACGGGAGGACTGGGAGCAGTAAGCGGTACAGGATGGGGGTGCTGCGGCGCGCCGAAAGTTGAGCGGGGTTGGCCCTGGGAGCGCCTGGCGACTGCCGGCGCTGTGCCGGCCCCGGGTCGAACCGGGAGGGCTGCAAAGGCGTATATTCTGTACGGAATTCCGCTTCCCGCGCGCAAAACCGCGGGGGAGCGGGAATAAAGAGGCTGAAGCAGGGGGAGCAAAGGAGAGCCGGAATGAAAACGAAGGTATATCGTCTCGCCGCAGTGCTGGTGATCCTGCTGCTGTCCGCCTGCGGGCCAGGCGCGGGAGCAGGCACCCCGGCTCCGGGCGCCGCGACCGTTACGCCCGGGCAGTCAGCCGCCGAGACCGCGCCGGCAGAGGCCGCGCTGCCCGAGACCGGTGCCACCGAGCCCCCTCAGGCGCCCGCCTCACCCCCGCCGGCGGAAACGGAGGCGAGCGCTAGCCCGGTCGCCTCCGCGGAGCAGCCCGCAGGCGCCTATGCGCTCCAGGAGTACCCGGTGCCGGACGGGTCCCACCCGCACGACGTGGCCCCGGCCGCCGGCGGCGGAGTGTGGTACACCGCCCAGGGCTCCGGCGAGCTCGGCTACCTGGACCCGGAGAGCGGCGCGACGCGCCACATCCCGCTCGGGAGCGGGTCCGCCCCGCACGGCGTGATCGTCGGCCCGGATGGGGCGCCCTGGATCACGGACGGGGGGCTGAATGCCATCGTGCGGGTGGACCCGGACAGCGAGGCGGTGGAGGTTTTCCCCCTGCCCGCCGGGACCGGGAACGCCAACCTGAACACCGCCGCCTTTGACGGGAGCGGTGTGCTCTGGTTCACCGGGCAGAGCGGCTTCATCGGGCGCCTGGACCCGGCTGTGGGTCAGGTGGAGGTGTTCGCCGCGCCGGGCGGGCGCGGCCCGTACGGCATCGCCGCCACCCCGGGCGGCGAGGTGTTCTACGCCTCTCTGGCAGGCAGCCACATCGCCCAGATTAATCTGGAGAGCGGGGATTCCACCCGGCTGGACCCGCCCACCCCCGGACAGGGCGCCCGCCGGGTATGGTCCGATTCGCAGGGCAGGCTGTGGGTCAGCGAATGGAACGCCGGGCAGGTGGCGGTCTACGACCCGCAGAGCGGGGA
>JAEWYL010000237.1 GCA_023395675.1 Chloroflexota bacterium
GGGCCGCGGAAGGGGAAGCCGCCCCGTTTCGCGGGCCGGGGACCGCGGCCGGGAGGGGGAGCGCGCCCCGGTTGTGCTTGCGCGGGGGCCGGGGGCCGCGCCGCGGCGGCGCAAAGGGCTTTGCAGCCGCCGGGGGTGGGGCCGGCGGGAGGGCTTCCGCCCCGACCGGCTGGAACGCCGGGGCCTCCAGGGGGGGCAGTTCCCGGCGAGGCACGGTGATTTCGGCCTCCGGGCGGGGATGGGTGAGCCGGAAAAAGCCGGTCCAGCCCCCGCTCCCGGGCCGGTTCAGGTGCAGCAGCCCGGGGACGATCAGCCCATCGCGGGCGACGAAGTCCACCGCCGTCTGGGTCGAGAAAGGCTCGCCCTCGCCGGCGGTGACGAAGATCCGTTTGACGATCTGGGCCGAGGCGGCGGCGAGGGAGAAGCGGAAGATCGGCTGCCCGATGAACTCCTCCGGGGAGCGGCCCAGAATCTGCTCCACCTCGTTGCTGACGGCCCGGTATTTCCCCTGCGGGTCGCATTCCCAGGTCCAGCCCGCGTAAGGGCGCGCGCCGCCGGAAGGCGCGCGCGCAGCCTCCTTCTCGAGCTGCTCGAACAGGGTTTCAAGCCTGTTGCGGGACGGTTTCCTGGGCATACCGGACGATCTCCTCAGCCAGCGCCTGGTACTGCTGGGCGCTGCGAGTTTTGGGGGCAAAATGGGTGATGGGCAGGCCTTCGATGCAGCTTTCTCGCAGGCGGGTGTCCACTTCGATGATGCTGTCGAGGATATTGTCGCCGAAGGTGGCGCGCAGCTGCTCGCTCAGCTCCCGGTGAATGCGGTTGCGGCGGTCGAGCATGGTGACCAGGATGCGGTAGAGCAGCCCCGGGTTGCCCGCGCCCTGGGTGCGGCGGGCCGCGGCGATCACGTTGCGCAGGGCATGGGTGGAGAAAAACTCCGGCTGGGTGGGGACGATGAGCAGGTCGGCGGCGTGCAGCCCGTTCAGGGTGACGGTGCTCATGGCCGGGGGGCAGTCCAGGATGACAAAGTCGTAGATCAGCGGGACGCCTTTGCGCAGGGTATCGCGCAGGATGAACTCGTAGTTCGGGCGCAGGGTCAGGAAGCGGTCGGCCAGCTGCAGGTCGGCGTTGGCGGGCAGCAGGTCCAGACCGGGCACCGCCGTCTCCCGGGTAATGCTCACCAGGTCGGTGGAGCTGAAGAGCACATCCGCGATGGAGTGGCGCACCGATTTCGGGTCATAGCCAAAGGCCAGGGTCAGGTCGGCCTGGGCGTCCATATCTACCAGCAATACTTCTTTCCCACATTTCGTCAGCGCGCCTCCCAGGGCGGAGGTGGTGGTGGTTTTCGCCACCCCGCCTTTCTGGTTTGCCAGCGCAATAATATAAGTCATTTTTCACCCCTTGGTACGTCGCTTTCCGTATCGAAACCGTCTCCGGATACCGGTCCTTTTTCAGGCGGAGCGGGATGCAGGTGCACCTGGGCGCGGGTGGCTTTCAGCGCCCGGCGCAGCTCCTCGGTGGCGGTGCGTAAAATGGCGTCCGGGTTGTTACCGGCCCGGATCCTGCCGATGATCTCGCCCGCCAGGCGTTCCTGCTCCGCCCGGCGCTGAGTCTCTTCATAGAGGCGGGCGCTCTCCAGCGCGGCGGTGAGCTGCTCGAGCAGCTTGTTCACCAGCTCCTGCTCCGCCCCGGACCATTCCCCGCTTCCCGCCGCTTTGACCAGGTCGAGCGTGCCGATGGTGCGGCCGCGCAGCTGGATCGGCAGGCTGAGGGAGGCGGGTGCGCCTGCCTCCCCGGGCGGCGCGCTGCCGTTCACGGGCGGGCTGAAAGGCCGGGGCGAGGCGGCGCGGTAGACCAGGGGGGCGCGCGCCGCCAGGCGGCCCGCCAGCCCCTGCCCGGCGGGCATTTGCAGCCCGGAGAGCGGCGCAGCCTGGGTCCGGGAGACGGGGAGCTCCGACGGGTGGAGCAGCAGGGCCAGGATGGAGGCCAGGGCCTGCAGGTTGGCGATTTTCTCCTCGTTCAGGGCCTCCGGCCCGGCACCGCTCAACCAGAGCGCGCCCAGCAGCCGGCCCCCGGCCTGCAGGGGCAGGGCGGCCTCGGCCCTCGAGAGGGGGCCGGAAGGCGCGCTCCCCTGGCCGTCCTGGATCTCCAGCAGCCCGGCGGCGGAGCCCTGCGCCGGCTCCTGCCCGGCGAGCAGGCAGCGCCCGACCAGACCCTCGCCGGGTTGAATTCGCTCGGGCGGCTGCACGGTCTGGATCCCGGGCGCGCAGGCCCAGGCGCTCAGGCTCGCTTCGCCGTTCTCCTCCAGGCGGTAGAGGGCGGCGCAGCTCAGGCGGAAGACGGCCGCGGCCTGCTCCAGAATTTCCTGCTCCACCTGCGGGCGCTCGCGGCCCGATCCGGCGGCCTGGGCCGCGGCCTGCACGGCCTGCAGGGTGGCGGACAGGTGGGCGCGGCGGTGCTCGCTGCGCAGGGTTTTCTCCTGCTCGCCCACCACGAACTCCTGCAGCCGGTCCGCCATGCGGTTCAGGGCCCGGCTGACGTTGGGCAGCTCTCCCACCCCGACCGCCGGGAGGCGGTATGTCAGGTCACCGCGCACGAGCTGCTCGATGCCCTGGATCAGGACGTACAGGGGCCGGGCCAGGCGGATGCCGGCGTACCAGCCCAGGACCGCCATGAACAGCACCAGCCCGCCCAGCGAGAGCAGCAGCAGGCTCAGGAAGCTCCGCTCGCCGGCGATAAGCGGGGAGGCGTCCAGACTGAGGGCCAGCAGGAGCGGGCCTGCCTCCAGGCCGGGGTCCAGCGGGGCGTAGGCGGCCAGCCAGGGGCCGGTGGGGCTGCTGCGCAGGGCGTCTTCCACAAAGGGGGCCTCCAGGCTGGACAGCCGGGTGACGAGGGCCGGGGAGGCCTGCAGGAAGGGGTTTTCCGGCGCGCCGGCGGGGGAGCGGTCCGCGGAGGCGAGCAGGGCGAGCTCGCCGTCCTGCACCTGCAGCACGGCCGCCTGCCTCAGCCCCGTCCCGGCGTCCAGCACCTGCTGCAGGCTCTCCGCCAGCGCCGGACTGCCCTCCGCCGCCCCGGCCTCGACCTGGAGCGCCGCCAGACGGGCCAGGTCCAGCAGGCGCAGGCGCGCCTCGGCCTGGCTGCGGGCGCGGTGCTGGAAGAAGACCAGCGCCAGGGCCAGCCCGAAAACGGCCAGGGCGGCAAAAGCCAGGGCTGCAGCCAGGCGGGTGCGCAGGCGGTGGGTCTCGGGCAGCGGGCGGGTCATGCGTCCTCTCCCAGGCGAATGGTCACTTCCTGCAGGTTCAGCCGCCCGCGGATCTCCCGCGCCGCAGTCTGGAGCACCGCGTCAATATCCAATGTCTCGCGGATGCTGCAGGTTACCTCGCTGATCAGGCGTTCCTCGGCGGCGCGCTGCTGCGCTTCTTCCAGCAGGCGGGCGTTCTCCAGGGCCAGGGCGGCCTGCCCGGCGAGGGATTCGATCATGGCGAGCTGTTCGGCCCCCCAGTTGTACTCGGGGTCCTGCGCTTCGAAGCCGATCACGCCGATGGTCTTATCCAGCAGGCGGATGGGGGCCAGCAGCTGCGAGCTTTGGAGCCCTTCCCCGGCGCTGCGCTTCAGCACCACCATCTCCCCGGCCTGCAGGCGCAGGGTGGTCTGCGGGTCCAGCTCCAGGCCTGCGATGGGGCGCACCAGCCGCTGGTCGAACTGGTAGGCCGGGGCCGGGCGGGAGGGCTGCGCCGCCAGCGCGGGCCGCGCCGGGCCGGAATAAGCGCCCGGGCGGGCCTGCAGGGCCTCGCTCAGGGCCGCGTTCTCCACCGCCAGCGCCGTCAGGCCCGCCAGGGTGTGGAGCAGGTCGAGCTCCTCGCTCGAAAACGGCGTATCCCCGGCCCGGTGCAGTTCGAGCGCGCCCAGGGTGCGGTTTTTCGAGCGCAGCAGGAGCGCCAGGACGGAAACCCCCGCGCCGGAGTCTTGATAGAAGGCCTGCCGGGGCTCTCCGCTCTGGAGCGCCTGCTGGAGCAGGTTGGCCCCCTCCGGCCCAGGCTCCGGCAGCGGCCCGGAGAGGCCGCCGGCGGGCGGGCTGAAGCGCGCGCTCAGGCGGGGGCCGCGCCCGGCCCCGTCCAGCAGGTACAGGGCGGCATGGCGGCAGTCGAATTCGCGTGCGGCGGCCTGGACGATCTGGTCCAGGAGGGCCTCCAGCCCCGCGCCGTCCCCGGCCTCCGCCGCGGCCTGCAGCAGGCGCGCGGCCCGCTCCGGCTGGACCAGCGCCTCCGGCGCTCCGGATCGAGGCCGCACCCGCTCCCACTCGGCGCGGTGGAGCTGGCTGCGCAGGCTCTCCAGCAGGCTTTCCAGCACGCCGATCTCGTCATTCCCCGAGCGGGGGATGGGCGCGGACCAGTCGCCGTCCAGAATTTGCCCGGCGGTGTCCGACAGGGCCTGCAGGCGCTTCCACAGGCCGTTGAGCACCAGGGCCGACAGGGCCAGGGCCAGCAGGGCCGCCCCCAGCGCGGCGGGGAGCAGGCGGGTGAGGGTCTGGCGCGCCGCGAAGGGCGCGAAGCTCGCGCCGCCGTCAGCGGGCAGCAGGCTCCCGGCCTCCACCGCGGTGCCCACGCTCCAGCTCGTCCCCTCCAGCGGCGCGAAGGCGATCACCAGGCGGCGCTCGCCGGCCCGCACCGTCTCGAAGCCCACCTCGGCCGTCAGCATGCGGGCCAGGAGCGGCGTGAAGGCGCCCTCGGCGGCCTGGACCTGCGCGAAGGCCTCCCCGGGCTGCGGGGCCCGGCCCAGAAAATCCTCGAAGCCCTGCGCGGACAGCCCGAAAGCCCGCCCCTGGCTGTCCACCAGGAAGGAATAGCTCCCCGGGTAGAGTGCCTGCGCCTGCAGCGGCGCCAGGGCCTGTTCCAGGGCCAGGTCCAGCCCCACCGCGCCGGCAAAATCGCCGGGCGCGCGGTAGACCGGCAGGCTGAGGGAGAGCACCTGCTCGCCGTCGAAAGCCGGGTGGGCCGGGATCCAGCGCAAAGCGCCTTCCGGATTATTCTCCGGCTCAGCCGCCAGGTACCAGCCCTGGCCGGTGGGGTCGAAATCGGGGGCGAGCGCCGCCGCCAGTCCCTGGTTGGGGTAAAGGAAGAGCAGCTCCTCCGGGGAGGCGTAATAGGCCCTCAGCACGGCCGGGCTGTCTGTCTGGAGCGAGGTCCAGAGCGCGCCCACGGCTGCCGGTTGGGCGAGGCGAGCTAACGCCTCGGATTCCAGGCTCACCCGGTTGGGGACGAATACCTCGACGGACTCGGAAGGGGCGGCGAACTGCTGGCCCCCGGAGAGCAGGGTGAATTCGAGCGCCTCTGCTTCCTCCTCCCCCTCCTGCGCCAGGTAAGCCCCCAGGAGGGCGGCGAACTGGTTCAGGTCGTGAGCCGCCTGCTGCAGGCCGGCTGCGGTCTCGCCCGCCAGCTCCCGGTTCTGCAGCACCAGGGCCTCCTGCGCGGCCCGCATCTGCGCCTCCTGCACGGCGGCCCCGGCCTCGCGTCCGGCCGCGCGCAGGGAGAAGGCCGCTGCGGCGGCCAGCGCGCCGGCGGCCAGCAGGATCACTGCCGCCAGGGAGAGCAGCAGGCGGGCCCTGAGCCCCAGACCCTGGGCGGCGCGTTTACTGGCTGCCATTTCTGCGCTCCTCGCCGCCCGGGGCGGCGCCGTCCGGCCCGGCCTCGCCCTCCGGCAGGCCGACCTGAATAAAGGCGCGTGAGACGCCCAGGGCTTTGCCCAGCTCCCGCACCGTGTCCTGCAGGATGGAGTCCGCCTCCATGCTGGAGCGGATCTCGCTGGAGATGCGGTTGATCATCTGCTCGCGGCGCGCCAGGCGCTGCGCTTCCTGGAGTAGGCGGGCGTTCTCCAGAGAGAGCACCGCCTGCAGGGCGACCGCCTCCAGAATGGCCCTTTCCTCCGGCCCCAGCGGGGGCCCCTCGCGCTCGATGGTCAGGGCGCCGATCTGCCCCTCGCGCAGCTTGAGCGGCAGGCTCTCTACCTGCACCTCCGCCCCCTCTCCAGGCTCGCCCGGCAGGCCGGAGGTGTAGGCGATGGGCGCGGAGCGCTCCAGGGCTTCCTGCCAGGCGCCCACCAGCGACTGGCGGTGCAGGGCCTGCAGCTCCTCCAGGCTGGCGCGAGCCTCCTCGAAGCGCCGGGCGTTTTCCAGGGCGGCCGCCAGGCAGCCCGCGACCCAGTTAAGCTGGCGGAGCGCCTCTCCATCGAATCCATCCTCCCGGCCGGCGTGCAGGGAGAGCACGCCCAGCAGGCGCTCGCCGCTCAGCAGGGGCAGGGCGAGTTCTGCGCGCGAGCCCGGCAGGTGGGCGGCGGCGGCGTGGAAGCTGTCGGGGGCGCCCGCCCTGGACAGGTAGGAGCGGCGGTTGGCGGCGGCCCAGCCGACCGGCGTCTCTCCGCCCACGGCCTGCTTGTGCCCCTCGGTCAGCAGCAATTCGCCCGCCTCGCCGGAGGCGGAGCGGAGCACGGCGTAGCTGCCCTCCGCGTCCAGCAGGTACAGGCCGGCGTGATAGAGGTCGAACCCCTCGCGCAGCAGACCGGCAGCCTGCGCCAGCAGCTCCTCCTGCGCGCGCACGGGCAGCAGGGCCTGGATCACGGCCGCGGCCGCCTGGCCCCAGTTCTGGAGCAGCTCTTGCTCGCGGCTCTGCTGCTCGATCTCCTCCTCCAGGCTGAGGCCCTGCTCCTCCAGGCGGGCGACGATCTGGCGCTCGCGCTGGTGGGCGGCCTGGAGCTCCCGGCGGTGGAGCTGGGCCAGGGCGGCGAAGACGGCCAGGGCCAGGCCCAGGGCGGCCGCCTGGGCGACGTAATTGGCTTCGAGGGGGAAGAGGGGGGCGGGGACGCGCCCGGCCAGGAAGAACCCGGCGGCGAAATGGCCTGCGGCGGCCAGCAGGGCGAAGAAGAGGCCGGCAGGGCCGCCGGCGAGCAGGGCGGCCCCGAGGCAGCTCAGCGCATAGCCGAATACAGCGGCGGGCGCCAGGCCGGGCTGCAGGTCCCAGAAGCCCGCCGCCAGCAGCAGGGCGAGCATGGAGAGCCAGGCGGCGGGACGGGCACGCCCCAGCCGGCCGAGCCCGTACGCCAGGGCGAAGACGGGCAGCAGCCCCAGCCCGGCGGCAGCCGCCGCCAGCGGGGCGCGCCCCAGCAGCGCCAGGGCCAGCAGCCCCAGCCCCAGCAGCCCGGCGGCGAGGGCGGTCCAGCCCAGGACGCCCTCGAACAGGCGGCGGGGCCGGGCGGGTGCGGCTGCGTTCAATGCCCGCGGCTCAAGCGCCGGCGTCATAAGCGCTCATCCTCCGCCCCGTTCGCCTGCGGGCCCTCGGGTCCCGCCTCCGGGCGCGGCGCGAGCTCGATCTTCACCCGCCGGGCGCCCAGGGCGCCGGCCAGCTCGTCGGCGGTGGCCCTGACCACGCTCTGCAAGTCCACCTGGCTGCGGATCTGGCTGGTGATGGCGTTGATGGTGTGCTCGCGCTCGGCCCGCTGCCGGGCCTCCTCCAGCAGGCGGGTGTTCCGCACCATCACCGCGATCTGAGCCGCCATGTTCTCCAGCATGCGCCGGTCCTCCTCGGTGAAGCGCCCGCCGGTCTTCGGGTCCTGCACGATCATGGCGCCGATGGCGCTGCCCCCGACCAGCAGCGGGACGCCCAGCCAGGATTCGGGCGCCGCGCCCTGCACCAGCGCGCCCAATGCGGCGGCCTGCCGGGCGGCGTCCTCCCCCAGGAGCAGCGGCTCG
Organism: Chloroflexota bacterium; assembly: GCA_023395675.1. GTDB lineage: Bacteria > Chloroflexota > Anaerolineae > Anaerolineales > UBA4823 > JAEWYL01. The sequence continues at coordinate 7,739 of JAEWYL010000237.1, forward strand.
CCGGAGCGGATCAGAATGGAGGTCAGCCCCTGCCCGAGCGGGAAGGGGGGAATCTGCAGGAATTCGCCCACCTCGTAGGCGTAAGGGACCTCGATCAGGCCCGTCTCCCGCCGGTAGAGGGCGATCATGAAGTCCACGTCGCCGATCACCCGCGCCACCTGCTCGTGGATCACCCGGTAGAGCGAGTTCAGGTCGGTCTCGATCGAGATGGCGTGGCTGACCGCATCCAGGGTCTCTAAAATTTTGAGGCGCTTCTGCATATCCTCGTAGCTGTACTGGGCCGCCTCCTGCAGGCGGAGCTTCTGGATGGCGGTCGCCAGCTGGCTGCACAGGACCTGGATCTCGTCCAGCGCGCTGCTGGAGAGCGCGGCGGGGCTTTCCGCCCGCACCAGCAGGGCCCCGATCGCCTCGCCGCCGGCGGCAATGGGGATGCCGGCCGCGGCGCCGGGCTCCGGCTCCTGCCCGGCCTCTGCCTGCGGCAGGAGCACCTGGTTGGTGCGGATCACCTCGGCGGGCAGGGGCGGCAGCTCTGCCGAGACGGGCTTCCACTCGCGGCCGTTCTCCTCGCTGGAGGCGTATTCCAACAGCAGCGGGTGCTTGCTGTTCTGGTCCCCCAGGAAGATCTCGGCGCGCCGGAAGTCGAAGCAGCGCGTGATCAAGTCTGCCGCGCCTTTGAGCAGCTGGGCGAGGCCGGTGGAGGCGTCCACAATATAGGCGAGCTCGGAGGCGGCCCGGATCTGCAGCAGGCGCTGCTGCAGGTCCTGGGTGCGCTGCTGTACCTGCTCCTCCAGCCCGGCGCGCTGCACCTCCAGCTCGGCGATGAGGGCCTGCTCTTTCCGCAGGCTGCCTTCCAGGCCCCTGACCAGGGCGGCCAGGGGGATGACCACGATGGAGCTGAGCAGGAAGAAAATGACGCTGGCGAAGATCCAGGCGTCGAGGCGGGTGGAGTTCGCCAGCTCCGTGGGCGGGGGCAGCGGCAGCCTACCGCTGTTCATCAGGAAACCGGCCGCCGCCAGGGCGGCGGTGCTGAGGACCACCGCCGCCAGCCCGGCGCGCAGGCCCATCAGCAGGCCGGAGACGGCCACGAAGGCGATCAGGAAGACGCGCCCGCTGCCGGAGAGGGCGTTATCGAGCAGCGAGGCCGCCCCGATGGCGAACAGCAGCAGCAGCCCGCTGCCCGCCCGCAGCCGGTAGGGCAGGCGGCGCAGGAGGGTGATTAGCAGCAGCCAGGCATAGCTGGCGCTGTTGATCCACAGCATGGTCCACTGCCCGCGCTGCAGCAGCGAGCCGGCGGTGGCCAGGAAGGCGAGCAGGCCGAGCACCGCCGCGCTGCCCAGCAGGGCGGTGAGGATCCTTTCTCGCCAGGAATCCAGGTTTTCCCCGCGCGTTGAGGAAGGAGGGTTGAAAAGGGAACGAGCGATCCGGATCGCTTTCATGACTGCTACAATTAAACCCGCTTTTCGCCGTTTGGCAATCCTGTGAAGGGCCGTTATAGACGTTCTTGCAGAACTGTAAACGAAATATGTGGTACCGGAGTACTATACTCTGATTAACGCAGAAGTAGCGAACTTGTTCCAATTTTTTAAGGTAGCAATTTCTGTGCCGGGTCGTACAGCTGTGCGAGGCGCCCACCCTCCCCAGCAGGCGGAGAGGGTGGGCGAGGCTCGCCTGCCCGCTGCGGCGCGGCGCAGGGGTAGGAGCGCCTTGCACCTGAGGCATGCGAAATCTGCCAGGTGCAAGGCGCTTCCGTGCCCGAGCCGGAGCACTCCGGCCAGGCATTACCGGCCCGCCCGCGTTCGTAAAGGCAGAAAAAGCGCCTCGCACCCCACGCTGCAGCACATCCACCCCGGCCCCTCCCCGCCGCCATTAACGCAAACGAGGTTGGGCGGCGCGCCTGCGCCGTCCAACCACGCAACATTTCAGGCTCTGCTCTCAGCGGGTACTCAGGCCAGCTCCCACACCGGCTCGCCCTCCAGCACCTGCCGCACCTGGTCCGGGAAGCGGTCGGGGTCCAGGGGCTTGCCCAGGAACCCGTCAAAGCCGGCTTCGCGCGCCTTCTGCATCTGGCTCGTGCTGGCCTCCGCCGTCACCGCCACCACACGCGTGTTCTTCAGCCGGATGGAGGAGCGGATCTTGCTCAGGGCGGCGAAGCCGTCCTCGTAGGGCAGGCGGATGTCCATCAGAATGAGGTCCAGGCGGGGCAGGGTGTCGGCGTACTCCACCACCTCGAACCCCGAGGTCTTCCACTCGCAGTGGATGCCCATGTAACCCAGCATGCGCGCGATCAGGACAAAGTTGGAGACATTGTCCTCCACTACCAGGACGGTGATATCCTGCGCCCCCGGCTGTGTTTCATCGGCGTACGATTGTGTGATCCTATCGGAATGGGTGCTGGCGCTGTCTTTCATAGTTTTTCCGGGTGGTGGTCTGGTTCCAGGTTTCGGAAACACCGGGCGGGAGCCCCGGCGAAAAAACCGGCGGGCTTTTCCTCGCGATATTTTAACATTACGCAGTTCTGCCTCTCGTGTCATCACCGTTGCAGCAGTATTCCGCCGCTGAAAAATGCAGGCGACCCCGCAGGCGGGACAGGTTTTTTAATTTTCTACCTCGATGTAAATGCGCTTGTTGATCTTCCCCTTGCTCTTGTAGTCCACCACGCGGATGCGGCCCACCTCCCCCGTCCGGCTCACGTGGGTGCCCCCGTCGGCCTGCAGGTCCAGCCCGGCGATCTCCACCACGCGCACCTGCTGGATGCCCTCCGGGAGCAGGTTGATCTTGGTGCGAATCAGGTCGGGGATGGCGAAGGCCTCCTCGCGGGGCAGGATCGCCACCTTCACCGGGCGGTCGTTCTCGACCTCGCGGTTGACCGCCTCCTGGATCTGATCCACCAGCTCCCGCTGCATGGTCTCGAACTCGAAATCCATGCGCCCTTTGAGGGGGTCCATATCGCCGCCGGTCACCGAAGCGCCGTAATCGCGGAAGATCACCCCGCAGAGGACGTGCATGGCGGTGTGCGTGCGCATGAGCTGGAAGCGGCGCTCCCAGTCCAGGGCGCCGCGCACGCGCGCCCCGACCTGCGGGAGCGGCCCCTCGCCGCCCAGGTAGTGCACCACCTCCGGCCCGGCTTTCTTCGCCCGCGTGACCGGCAGGGTTGTCTCCTGCCCGTCCTCCAGCAGGGTCAGGCTGCCGGCGTCCGCCGGCTGGCCCCCTCCGCCGGGGTAGAAAGCCGTGCGGTCCAGGATCACCCCCCTGGCGTCTTCATCCAGGCCGGTGACCACGGCCTCAAAGGTTTTTAAGTAGCTGTCGAGCTGGTAAAGCAGTTCCGTCATGATGCCTCCTGAGATTATACATGGCAAAAACATGATGGGGTATAGGACCATAGTACCGGGCCCATACCCCGGCGCAGCACGGGCCGCAGGAAGGCCGCGCGCCGCTCCTGGTGATCAGGACTGGAACTATATTTACCCGAAAAATGATCCCGCTGCAAGGGCAGTCTGTACAACTGTTTAACGAAAAGCCTCCGCTTCCGTTACGGAACCGGCGCGATGAACCCGCAGCGGGGCGGGTTTGCGATACAATCTTGGTATCCAGGCCGTTATCATCCCCCGCCCCACGCGGGTTGGGCGTCCCCGGCCTGCCAGGGGGCCATCCTGGCGTCTTCCCTGTTTACGCCGGGCGAGCCGGAGCGGCAGTCTGCGAAACCCCCCGGCCTGATGCTCCGTGTTAACCCAATACAAGGGTTGTAAGGACTGATATTTGTGGCACAGCCCGTCGGTTTTTTAATTTCTGCCGTTATCCTGGCTCTGGGGGTGTTCTGCGCCTTAACTCGCCAGCGCGGCCCGCTGCTCAGTTTTGTCAGCCTGTATTTTGGCAACAACGTCAACGAGCTTCACCTGCTCGCCCTGCTTTTCCTGGTCTTGAACGTCGTCCCGGCCGCCAACCAGAACGATCTCAACACAACCCTGGGGCAGGCGGCCTTCGGCTTATCCCTGCTGACCGGTGCGGGGCTGGTCGTGGTGGTCCTCCGCTCCCTGCGCGCTGCCCCGGTGATCGTCCAGGCCCTGGAGCAGGGGACCGGGGGCGGCCGGCGCGGGCCTGCCGGCACGGAGGTCGAGGTTTTCCACCCGGCGGCGCTGCTCGGGCCGTTTTTTCTGCGCCGCGGGGAGGTCGAACGCACCGGCGACCTGTCCTACGGCGAGGCGGGGCGCTACAACTTGTTGGACGTCTACCGCCACCGCTCCAGACCGGACAACTGCCCGGTTTTCATCCACTTTCACGCCGGCGGATTCACCTCGGGCTCGAAGAACCGGCAGGCTCTCCCGCTCATTTACAGGCTGGCCAGTAAGGGCTGGCTGTGTATCAGCGCCAATTACCGCCTGGGAAGAGCGCAGGCCTACCCCAATACCCTGATTGATGCGAAGAAAGTCATCCGCTGGCTGCGCGAGCACGCCGGGGAGTACGGCGCCGATCCGGAGGCCGTCTTTGTCGCCGGAGGGTCCGCTGGCGGGCAAATGGCGCTCGCCGCGGCCGGCACGGCCAACGATCCCCGCTTCCAGCCCGGGTTTGAGAGCGCGGACACCTCCGTGCTGGCCGCGCTGGCCTTTTACGGGTATTACGGCTGGCCCCTGCCCCCGTTTCCGCCGGACACGCCGCCCCTCTTCGTCGTGCACGGAGACCTGGATACGATCGTGCCGGTCGAGGATGCGCGTGATTTTATCCAGAAAGCGCGCGCCAGCTCGAAAAACGCGGTGGTCTACGCCGAGCTGCCCGGGGCGCACCACAATTTCGACCTGTTCCACTCAATCCGCAGTGAAGCGGTAATTGACGGCGTCGAAGCCTTCACGTCCTGGGTGCTGGCGAACCGCTGAAGCGCACCCCGGGGCGCGAGCGCAGAGGCGAGAAAGGAGAGGCCGGATGCAGCCCGTCCAGGCTTTCGTCTCAAAAGTTGCGGAAAATGTCGAGCGCGTGATCGTCGGAAAGCGGGAGGCGGTCGAGCTGCTGCTGGTGGCGATGCTGTGCGAGGGCCACGTGCTGCTGGAGGACGTGCCCGGGGTGGGGAAGACCATGCTGGCGCGCTCCCTGGCGGTCACCCTGGGCGGGGAGTTCAAGCGCATCCAGTGCACGCCCGACCTGCTGCCCAACGACATCACCGGCGTGTCGGTGTTCAACCAGAGCAGCGGGGAGTTCGAGTTCCGCCCGGGGCCGGTGTTCGTACACATCCTGCTGGCGGACGAGATCAACCGGGCCACCCCGCGCACCCAGGCCGCGCTGCTGGAGGCCATGCAGGAGCAGCAGGTGACGGTGGACGGGGTCAGCCGGCCCCTGCCGCGCCCCTTCCTGGTGCTGGCAACCCAGAACCCAATCGAGTACGAGGGCACCTTTCCCCTGCCTGAAGCCCAACTGGACCGCTTCATGCTGCGCCTCACCCTGGGCTACCCCAACCTGGAGGAGGAGCGGCAGATTCTGGAGCACCTGCGCCGCGCCCACCCGATCGCCGGGCTCGGGGCGCTGAACTTCTCCGCGGACGGCGGCGGCCCGCAGGCGGCCGCCGCGAGCGGGCTGGAGCGCCTGCTGGAGCTGCAGGAGCAGGTATGGGAGGTGCACGTGGACGGCTCGCTGCAGGATTATCTCCTGCGCCTGGTGTCCGCCACCCGCCTCCACCCCGACCTGCTGCTGGGCGCCAGCCCGCGGGCCAGCCTGGCGCTCTACAAAGGCGCGCAGGCCTTCGCCGCCCTGCACGGGCGCGACCACGTCCTCCCCGACGACATCAAATACCTGCTGCCCTACGCCCTGGCCCACCGCCTGATCCCCCGCCCCGAGGCGGAGCTGCGCGGGCGCAGCGCGCTGGCGATCCTGCAGGAGATCGCGAACGAGACCCGCCTGGATCTCGAGCCGAAACCCGGACCCTGACTCTGCGGGGCGCAGGGCGCGAACTGCCCCCCGCAGGCCCTCCCGTTATCCCGATGACCGATTTCTTCTATCTTTTCCTGGTCATCTTGCTGCTGATCGCAGCCTTCCTGGGCGAGGACTTCACCCTGACCCTGGTCTATCTCCTGCTGGGCGCGCTGGCGGCGGGCCGCTGGTGGAGCCGGCGGGCGCTGCGCGCCGTGAGCGTCCGGCGCGCCTTCACGCCGCGCGCCTTCCTGGGCGAGACCGTGAAGGTGCGGCTGGAGCTTGCCAACCGCGGCTGGCTGCCCCTGCCCTGGCTGCACCTGCGGGAGAGTCTCCCCGCCGGGATGGCCCATCCCCCCCTCTACAGCCGGGTGCTCAGCCTTGGGGCGCAGGCCGGGGCGGTGCTCGACTACGAGCTCCTGGCCCGCAAGCGCGGCCTCTACCCGGTCGGGCCGCTGAACCTGACCAGCGGCGACCTGCTGGGGATGGCGGCCCCCATCCGCCTGGCCGCGGACGCCGGCAGCCTGGTGGTCTTCCCCAAGATAATCCCCCTCACCCGCCTGCCGCTGGTCTCCCGCTCCCCGGTGGGCACGCTCCCGCACCGCCAGCCGCTGTTCGAGGACCCGGCGCGCCCGCGCGGGAAGCGCGAGTACACGGCGGGGGACTCGCAGCGCAAGGTGGACTGGAAGGCCACCGCCGCCACCGGGAGGCTGCAGGTGAAGCAGTTCGAGCCCTCCATCGCCCTGGAGGCCGCCCTGTTCCTGAACCTGAACGGGGAGGAGTACGATTACCGCACCCGCATCGACGTCACCGAGCTCGCCATCGTGGTGGCGGCCTCGATGGCCTACTGGGTGATCTCGCGCCGCCAGTCGGTGGGGCTGGCCACCAACGGGACCGACAGCCTGAACGGCGAGACGCCCCCGCCCATGCAGCCGGGGCGCGGGCGGGCCCACCTGATGCGCCTGCTGGAGCTCCTGGCCCGGATCCAGGCCGGCGCGGGCCCGCCGTTTGCCGCTTTCCTGAGCCGGGAGCGGGTGCATTTCTCCTGGGGGACCACCCTGCTGGTGATCACCGGGCAGGTGGACCGGCCCCTGTTCGACGGGCTTTTCGCCGCCCGGCGCGCCGGGCTGGACGCCATGCTGGTGGCGGTGGGCCGGGGCTCGGTCAGCGAGGAGGACCGGCGCCGGGCCAAGACCTTTGGCTTTCCCCTGGCCCTGATCCAGAGCGAGCGGGACCTGGACCAGTGGCGCGTGTGAAAGGGCAGAAATTTCCATGTTGTTCGAGGTTTTCCGCCGCAACGCCGGCCTTTCCACGCTCCTCAGCACCCTGATCGCGGCGCTGATGCTGGCCTGCGCGGTGGTCCCCATCAACCAGCTGCTCAATCTCTTCACCACCACCTGGCCCTCGGCCCAGATCGTGCTCGGTAGCTTTCTGGCGGCCCTGGAATCCATGTACTCGCACCGCAGCCTCCGGGGGCTGAGCTTCCCGCAGCCCGAATGGCTGCGCTACCGCTTCGCCGAGTGGGTGGTGCTGCTGCTCGGCCTCAGGCTGCTGCTCTACAGCGCGCGCGGCTTCGGGGAGCTGCTCCAGGACCTGGCCCTCTGGCGGCAGAATTTCTTCACCTTTTTCTTCGATGAGCAGTACGTGGTCGCCCTGATGATCCTGTTCATGGTCTGGGCATTGGCGGGGATTTTTGCCGAGGAGCTGGACCTGCTGGAGAACGACGAGAGCCTGCTGCTGGCGGACGGCCGGACGCAGGCGGAGCTTTCCCGCACCGAGGTGCGCCGCCGGCTTTCGAACCTGATCCTGATTCTCGGCGCGGTGATGCTGGTCCTGACCGCCGGGCTGCGCTCGGACCTGAGCGCCTCCTGGTTCTCCCTGCCGGGCCTGCGCCTGGGCGTGCTCAACATCATGCTCTACTTTCTGCTCGGGCTGGCGCTCTTGAGCCTGACCCAGTTTTCCATTCTGCGGATCAGCTGGCTGCAGGAGGGCTCCCAACTGCCGCCGGGCCTGGCCGGGCGCTGGTTCTTCTACAGCCTGGTCTTCCTGGGGCTGGTGGCGCTGGTCTCCTTCCTGCTGCCCACGGGCTACTCGCTGGGGCTGCTGGCTTTTCTGCGGCTGCTGCTTTCGCTGGTGGTTTATTTCTTCAGCCTGGTAAGTTTCGTCCTGACCCTGCCGTTCATCCTGATCCTGGCGCTCATCAGCCGGCTGCTGGGCGGCTCCGAAGCGCCGCCCGAGGCGCCGCCCCTGCCCCGGCCCATGCCGCTGCCGCAGCAGGAGCCCGGGACCCCGCTGCCCTGGCTGGACCTCCTGCGCGGGATCCTGTTCTGGGCCATCTTCCTGGCGGTGATCGCCTTCGCCCTGCGCCAGTACCTGCTCGACCATCCGGAGCTGGCGGCCGCCCTGCGGCGCTTCCAGCTCGTGCGCCTGCTGGAGAGCTGGTGGGGCGCCCTGAGGGGCTGGGCGGGGGCCGCCGGCGGGCTGGCCGCGGCGGCGCTGCAGGCAGGCGCCCGGCGGCTCCTGGGCGGCAGGCGCCCGGACCCCGGCGCAGGCCGGGGCGGTTTCACCAGCCTGCGCCGCCTCTCTCCCCGCGAGCGGGTACAGTTTTACTACCTGGCGATGCTGCGCCGGGCGGGCGAGCGCGGCCTGCCACGCGACCCGGCCCAAACGCCGGGCGAATATGCCGCCCGGCTGCGCGAGAGGCTGGAGCAGGCCCCGGAGGGGGCCCGAGAGGGGGCCCGGGAGGGGGCCCGGGACGGGGCAGAGGAGGAGGCCGGCGAGGCGGGTCGCTCGGTCGCCTCGCTCACCGAGCGCTTCCAGGAGGCGCGCTACAGCCTGCATCCCGTGGGAGAGCGGGAGAGCGGCCTGGTGCGGCGCTACTGGGAGCGGGTGCGGAAGGCGTTGAGGAGGCTGTAAGGGAGAAAGCCCTCCCCTGGCCCGGCTTTGCGGGCTGGGGGAGGCGTTGCTTTGCTTAGCGAGCGCCGCAAAGCCTTAGCGGGTGGGGAGGGGGTTTTCGCGGCACGATTGCGTTACTGCGCGACCCAAACCCCTCCCCCGGCCCCTCCCCACGGCGGTTTGGCGATTATGGGAAGCCCCTAATCGCTAAATTACCCGCCGTGGAGAGGGGAGAAAGCCCTCCCCAAACCAAGAATCTGCAATTCTCCCGCAGGCAGCCCCGGCGCTACTCTGAGATATAATTTAATCAGCGCCCGGGGGAGGCGGGGGCTTTTGGGGTGGGGCGGATCGAGATGTAACCCGGTTACCGGCATGGATCAAATGGTCTTCTTTTACCCAACGGGACACTGCGCCCACGCAGAGACCGGACACCCGGAAAGACCCGAGCGGGTGGAGGTGATGCGCGAGGCGCTGCAGGCGGCCGGCTGGTGGGATGCTTTCCCGCAGCTCCCGCCGCAGCCGCTCGCGCGCGAGCTGCTGGAGCGCGTCCATACCCGGGCCTATCTCGAGCGCCTGCAGCGCGCCTGCGAGCGGGACGAAAGGCTGGACGCCGATACCTACACCCGGCCCGCCTCCTGGGAGCTGGCCCTGCAGGCCGCCGGCGGGGCCCTGGCTGTGGCCTCCGCCGTGTGGGAGGGCCGGGCCGGGCGCGGCTTCGCCCTCTGCCGCCCTCCCGGGCACCACGCCACCCCGGAGCGCGGCATGGGCTTCTGCCTGTTGAACAACGTGGCCCTGGCGGCGGAAGCGCTGCTCGCCGCCGGCGCAGAACGGCTGGCGATCCTCGATTTTGACCTGCACCACGGCAACGGCACTCAGGATATTTTCTGGCGTCGAAAGGAGGTTTTTTTCGCTTCCCTGCACCAGTCGCCGCTGTACCCGATGACCGGCGGCCTGGACGAGACCGGAGAAGGGCCGGGCCGGGGCCTGAATGCGAATTTCCCGCTCCCCCCCGGCTCGGGAGATGCCGCCTTCCGCACCATCGTGGAGGAGATCATCCTCCCGCTGCTGGACCGCTTCGGCCCGCAGATGATCCTGGTCAGCTACGGCTTCGACCCCCACTGGCGGGACCCGCTGGGGCACCTGCAGCTCTCGGCCGGGGTCTACGGCGAGCTGCTGCGGCGGCTGTGCGCCTGGGCCGGCGAGCACTGCCAGGGGCGGGTCGCGCTGTTCCTGGAAGGGGGCTACGACCTGGAGGCCGGTGCGGCCTGCACCCAGACCGTCGCCGCCGCGCTGCTCGGCCAGCCCTGGCCCGACACCCTGGGACCCTCGCCGCGCCCGGAGGGGCGTTCCTGGCAGGGCGTCGCCCGGCGGGCGAAAGAGCTCTGGGGCCTCTAAAGCAAACAGACTCTACCGCTAGCCGCGGGAAAGAGCCGGCGGAAACGGGCTGCGGGGCAGAGGCAGCCCGCGGCCTCCAGGGGGCGCATTTCCCGAAAAAATGGTAGATCGGAAAAAATGAAAAAGGGGAAAACCAAATGGAAAACCAGATTGCCGTCTTCATCGACTTTGAAAATATCGCCTTATGGGCAGAGCGTGAGTTTTATGATTTTGAGCTTACCCCGCTGATCGAGTACCTGCAGAGCCGGGGACCGGCAGTCGTCAAGCGGGCTTATGGCGACTGGAGCCGCTTCTCCCGCTACCGGGACGAGCTGTTGACCCTTTCGATTGACCTGATCCAGATCTACGGGGTGCGGCCCGGGAAGAACCGGGCCGATATCCGCCTGACCATTGACGCTTTCGAAGTGGCGGTGACCCGGCCCCACATCCATAATTTTGTGATCGTGTCCGGGGACAGTGATTTCGGCCCCCTGGTTTCCAAGCTGCGCGAGTACGGGCGCTATACCCTGGGCATCGGGCCGCGCAACATCACCCACCACCTGCTGGTCAACTCCTGTGACGAGTTCGTTTACCTGGAAACGGTGCTGGGCGAGACCGAGACCGTGGACGGGCCGGCCACCACCGAGCGCGAGGACGCCCGCCTCACCCTGGTCAAGGCGCTGCAGGCCCACGGGCAGCGCGGCGAGCTGCCCGTGCTGGCCGCCAAGCTGAAGCAGTCCATGCTCATGATGAGCCCGGCCTTCAACGAGGCCAATTTCGGTTATTCGCAGTTCAAATCCTGGCTGGAGGACAACCGCGACCTGGTGCGGCTGTTCGTGAAGGACCTGCAGCTCTACGTGGCCCCTCTGGATTACCACGCCCCGGTCGAGCTGGACATGCGCCCGATGGAGGCGATCCCCGAAGAGGTCGAGGTCGTCCCGCCGGTGGTCCAGACCCTGGACGTGCAGTACCGCCAGCTTTTCACGCGCCTCAAATTCCCCGCGGTGGATTTCAGCGTCCGGCGGGACGTGCTGCGCGATATCTACCGGGAGCTGTGCGAGCGCCCGGGGGCCATGACCACGGACGAGCTACTGGAGTACCTGCGTGAGGGCTACGAGACGCAGGGGCTGATCCGCTCGAAGCCTGTGCTGCGCGAGATCCTGCAGATGGCCTTCCGCCAGCGCGCCTTCGATTACGAGAACGGGAACGTCTCGCTCTACGTGCCGGTCTACCTGGCGCGGGGTATTGACAGCGAGGCGGTGTTCATCCGCCGGGCCGAGTCCGATTACGCCTTTGCCGTGATCCGCGCCGGCCTGGAGCTGGACATGGCGGAGCTGGCCCTGATCATCCTGAACGACCGGGACCAGGTGGAGTATATCGAGAGCCTGGTGGACGACCTGAAGCAGCGCGGCGTCATCGCCCGGGAAGGCAAGCGCTACCTGCCCGGGCGGGAGGTGATCCCTTTTCGCAATGAGCATGCGCTGCAGCCCCTGCTGGTGGATATCGAGTGCGTGGAGCTGCCCAAGGAGGTCGGGGAGGGGGAGGAGGTCGCCCGCTCCCTGGCGAAGACGGCCATGGTGCAGCGCTCGCAGGATTTTGTGGCCGCGGCGAATTCCTACCTCTACGCCTGCCGCCTGCAGTGGGACGCGGTGGAGAAGGGCGAGCCCGGCGCCACCCTGCAGGACCTGCGCTGGTACATGGCCTCTTACGCCTCGGCCAACGCCGGCAAGCTCTCGCAGGTGAACCGCGATTACGCCGGCTCTCGCCCCTATTACCTGGCCTTTTTCGCCCTGGTGCAGGAGGACGACCCCCTGTGGAGCCGGATGCGCGGCCTGATCAACCCCATGCTCTCCTATTATTGGGCCAACGCCGGGCGCGAGCTGGACGTCAATATCAGCGCCTGGAATCTGGGCACCTCCTCGCCCACCCAGATCGCGGTGGCCGCCGCCACCCACCCCAATGCGGAACTGCGCAAACGCTGGCAGGTGCTCTCGGAAGAGCTGGCGAAGGTGAACCCCGGGCTGCTGCGGCGCATCGCCGACCAGATCGTGCTGGAGCGCAGCGAGAGCGCCGAAGCCGCCCTGGTGGCGGATAAGATCCGGCGGCTGCTTCCGGCCTGACCCGCTGCCACCCCCGAAATTGCGACTGCACTCGATCCTGCTCCGGCCTCGGAGCAGGATCGGGCAGCGCTTATTTACCTGCGGGAGGGGAGAGCACAGCGGCTGCTGTGAATTGCTGCGCGCCGGGCCGCCGCCGCGCATACGGCGGCCAAAATGGGGCTTTTCAAGACCGGTTTTTCAGGCTTTTTTCAAGGAGATAGAATGGGAACGGTGACACTGCGCTGGGTGGAGGACCACCTGGTGGTCGGGACGGATTCGAACGGTCATTCCATCGCCATCGGCAAGCACCCCGGTAAAGCGGGCGAGTGGGCGGGCATGAAGCCCTCCGATCTCCTGCTGCTGGCAGCCGCCTCCTGCGCGGCCTACGATGTGATCAGCATCATGCAGAAAGGGCGCGAGCCGCTGCAGGACCTGAAGGTGTACTGCAGTGGGGAGCAGGAGGACCGGCCGCCCTACACCTTTACCCGCATCCACCTGCACTACGAGGCCAGCGGCCCGGTGCGCAGAGAGCGCCTGGAGCGGGCGGTGCGCCTGGCGGAGGAGAAGTACTGCTCGGTGATCAGCACCCTGCGCCAGGGCGTGCCGGTGGTCTGCGATTTCGAGCTCAAACCCGGGCCGGGCGCCGGGCTGCCCGCAAAACGGGCCTCGGACGGGGAGCAGGGGGCATGAGCGCCGGCCCTGCGCTGACCGGGCGCTTCGAGGAGGCGTTCGTGTACGCCCACCGGCTGCACGCCGCGCAGCGGCGCAAAGGGACGCAGATCCCCTACATCTCCCACCTGATGGCGGTGGCCGCCCTGGTGCTGGAGGCGGGCGGGGACGAGGACCTGGCCATCGCGGCCCTGCTGCACGACGCGGTGGAGGACCAGGGCGGCCTGCCCAGGCTGGAGGAGATCCGGGGCAAGTTCGGGGCGCGCGTGGCCGGGACGGTGGAGGGCCTCAGCGACTCGTTCAGCCTCCCCAAGCCGCCCTGGCGGGAGCGCAAAGAGGCCTACCTGGCGCACCTGCGCGGCGCCCCTGCGGATACCCTGCTGGTCTCGCTGGCGGATAAGGTGCACAACGCCCGCACGATCCTGGCGGACCTGCAGCAGGAGGGGGAGGCGGTGTGGGGGCGCTTCACCGGGGGGAAAGAGGGCTCCCTGTGGTACTACCGCTCGCTGGCGGCGTTTTTTGAAGGGGCCGCGCCGGGAGGGCTGGCGGGGGAGCTGTCCCGCGTGGTGTCGGCCATTGAGCGCATAGCCGAACGATCCGCATGAGCGAGCTTCTCGTCTGCGGGCTGATCAATATCGAGACCACCCTGCGAGTAGAAGGCTTCCCCATCCACTACTCCCCGGTGCGCTACCCCTTCTACGGCGTGAATTCCACCGTCTCGGGGGTGGGCTATAATGTCGCCCGGGCCCTGCACCGCCTGGGCGACCGGGTAACCTTTCTGAGCCTGGTGGGCGCCGACCTGCCCGGGCGGGTGGCCCTGCAGGAGATCGAGGCGCAGGGGCTGGACACGGGCGGCGTCCTCCCCGTCCTGGAGCGCACCCCCCAGTCCGTCATCCTCTACGACGGTACCGGCGCCCGGCAGATCAACGTGGACCTGAAGGATATCCAGGAGCGCGCCTACCCGCCCGAGCGCTTCGAGCCGGCCCTGGAGCGCTGCTCGCTGGCGGTGCTGTGCAACCTGAACCTCAGCCGCCCCTTCCTGAGGCGGGCGAAGCAGGCCGGGAAGCCGGTCGCCACCGACGTGCACACCCTCCACGACCTGGAGGACGAGTACAACCGCGACTACATGGCCGCGGCGGATATCCTCTTCATGAGCCACGAACGCCTCCCCTGCCCGCCCGAGGACTGGGCGCGGCGGGTCCTGGACCGCTACCCGGCGGAGATCCTGGTGATCGGGCTGGGGGCGGAGGGGGCGCTGCTGGCGGTGCGTTCGGACCGCTTCCTGGAACGCTTCCCGGCGGTGCAGGTGCGCCCGGTGGTGAGCGCCATCGGGGCCGGGGACGCGCTTTTCTCCTGTTTCGTCCACAGCTACGCCCGCAGCGGCGATCCCTATGCCAGCCTGCGGCGGGCCGTCCTCTACGCGGGCTACAAAATCGGCGAGGAGGGCGCAGCCGAGGGTCTGCTGGACGAAGCCGGGCTGGAATCTTTGCTGGATGGAGAAAGAGATTGTTATAATACCGGGCATCAAGGATGAAACCATTGAACCTTTCGACCTCTGCGCAGGCGGGGCCCCTGCTCCCCTGCAGTCTGATAATCCCGGGCCAACGCGGCCGCACCCACGAACCGGCATATGACTGAGCAAACCGAACTGAGCGAAAGAGAACTCGAGATTCTCCGGCTGGTAGCCACTGGAGCCAGTAATAAGGAAATTGCCCAGCAGCTCTATATCAGTCCAAATACGGTTAAAGTTCACCTCAAGAATATTTTCTCGAAAATTGGGGCGGCTTCGCGCACCGAGGCGGCTATGTACGTCGTCCAGCAGGGCCTGTTCCAGCCCGGAACTGGGGGAGAGGCGGAATCCGGGCCGCTGGAAGCAGGGGCCGCTGCGCCGGCGTTGGAGAAACCCGAACGCCCCTGGGGCGCGGCCGCCGGTTGGGCGGTGGCCGCCGCCCTGCTGCTCTTTACCCTGGTTGGGATCCTGATCTTCCGGCAGCAGCCCCGCCCGGCGGGCACGCCCTCGCCCCAGAGCTCTGCCGAGGCCCCGCGCTGGAACGCGCGCGCCTCCCTGGCCGCCCCCCGCGCCGGGCTGGCGCTGGCGGTGTACGGGGAGCGGCTCTACGCCCTGGCGGGGGAGGCGGCGCAGGAGGTCAGCGGGGCGACCGAGCGCTACGATCCGGACGGCGACCGCTGGGAAGCCCTGGCGCCGAAGCCGCTGCCGGTCGCCGACGTGAGCGCGGCGGTGCTGGGCGGCAAGATCTACCTCCCCGGAGGCCGCACCGCCGGCGGGGGCGTGACCGGCGTCATGGAGATCTACGACCCGCTGGAGGACCGCTGGTCGCAGGGCCCCAGCCTGCCCGCCCCGCTCAGCGCCTACGCCCTGGCTGTATTCGAGGGGAAGATCTACCTGTTCGGCGGCTGGGACGGGCGCTCCTACCTGGACAGCGTCTACGAGTACGATCCGGGGCTGGAGCGCTGGGAAGAACGGGCCCCCATGCCCACCGCCCGCGGTTTCGCCGGGGCGGCCGCGGCGGGGCGCACCCTCTACCTGATCGGCGGCCTGAACGAGGCCGGCGCCCTGGACGTGAACGAGGCCTACCAGCCCGACCTGGACGACGGCAGCCAGGACCCCTGGCAGGCGCTCTCCCCCCTGCCGCAGGCGCGCTACGCTTTTGGGATCGCCTCCATCGCCGACACCATCCCGGTGCTGGGCGGCAAGGGGGAGGGCCTGGAGGAGAACCCGGCCCTGCTCTACCGCCCGGACAGCGACGAATGGCAGCAGTTCGCCGCGCCGCAGGCGCCGCTCGGCGCCGGGCTGCGGCTGGCCGCCTCCGGGCCCTACCTCTACCTGCTGGGCGGCATGCTCGAAAGCCCCCAGGGGGAGACGGTCTCGGGGGAGCTGTACGTCTACCGGGCCTTCTACACCCTCTCGTTCCCGGTGATTGAGAAATAGGGCGAAGCGCCTGAATACCGCCGGCGGTTGAGGCCGCAGGCCTGCAATAAATGAGCCCGGTCCGTTCACCGCAGGCCGCAGCCTGACGCCTTAAAGCTGAGATGCCAATGAACAAAAAGTGGGGGCGCGGAGTGGGC
>JAEWYL010000158.1 GCA_023395675.1 Chloroflexota bacterium
CAATTCCCCCGTG
Organism: Chloroflexota bacterium; assembly: GCA_023395675.1. Taxonomy (GTDB): domain Bacteria; phylum Chloroflexota; class Anaerolineae; order Anaerolineales; family UBA4823; genus JAEWYL01. The sequence goes on from JAEWYL010000158.1 coordinate 14, forward strand.
TTTCGACGCCGCTACTCTCCAAACCGGCGGGTTATCAGCCGGTCCTCCGGGGTCCAGAGCGAGGGGACCCCCGTACCCAGGTAGAGCAGGGCCACCAGGATCCCTGCCAGGGCGATCTGCGCCGGAGAGAGGCTGGCGTAGAGCTGCTGCGCGCCCAGCACCAGCAGGCAGGCGATGGAAGCCACCCTTCCCGCCGCCCCCAGCAGGATCAGCAGCAGCAGGGCCGCTTCCAGCAGGGCCAGCACGGCCTGTTCCGGTTCGGGCGGGGCTCCGGCGTTGAAGAGGGCCAGGATCTGCCAGGCCCCCAGCCCGGCGGCCGCCAGACGCAGGGCGGGCGGCAGGATGCGCCGCGCCCGGGGGAGCAGCCCCTGGAGCCGCCCATCCCTGGCGGCAGGCCTTACCAGACCAGCGGCGTACAGCCAGTCGTAGGCAAAGCCGGACAGGAAAGGTACGGCGAACAGGGCGGCTGCGATGCGCGTCCCCGGCGGGCCGAAGACAGGCCACAGGATCACCATCAGCAGGCCCATCTGCAGTCCGGCGAAGGCCCGCCGCCGCACGCTGGGCGCCAGCGGGCGCACCGGCCGGCCGGAGCGGACCCAGAGCGCCAGCGCGCCGCTGTAGGCGTAGCGGGCCAGCGCCACCGACAGGTAGAAGCCGGGCGCCTGGCCCCACTGCACCGCCAGCCCGGCGGCCGCCAGCACGCCCAGGGCGTCCAGGTTCAGGTCCAGGCTCTCGCCCAGGTGGGTGGCCTGGCGCGTCACCCGCGCCAGGTAGCCGTCCAGCACGTCCGCCAGGCCCGCCAGCGTGTAGAGCGCCCCGGGCAGCCAGACCAGCCAGTTCTCGGGCCGGGGCGAGAAAAGGAACCCCGCCACGGCTGCCAGCAGCAGGCCGCGGCCCAGGGTCAGCAGATTGGCGGCGCCCAGAGTGGGCAGGAGGTCCTGCTCCGCCTCGCGGCGGTTATCCTGCAGCCCGCGCCACAGGACCCAGAGCAGGTAGAGGCAGCAGCCCAGGGTCAGCGCCAGCCAGCGCAGGGCGGAGGCCGGGTCCCAGGCGGATTGGATCAGGAGATAGCCCGCAGCGCAGAAAAAGCCGGCGGCCGCGCTGAACAGCCCGGCCTGCAGCCGGAGCTTTGCCAGCGCAGGTTTAGCCAGCTCAATTTCGCGGGTCATGTTGATCCATTCTACCATTGAAACATTACCAGTTGCATCGAAGATATCCGAAAACTGCCCCGCAGCGGACTGCCGGCTGCCCTGTCCCCGCTCACGCTGGGATTTCTTACCCCGAACCGGGGTTATCCGGCATCCATCCGAAAAATGGAGGTTTGTTGTGATGGGAGGCGCAGCCCCGATCACAACAAGAAGAATTTTTCAGGACAGGTTCTTATGAAATATACGCCTAATTTTGCGCTCTGGATTGCCCCCAATCGCCCCATCTGCAGCTCGATTACCTCGCCAGGCTCAGCTCCGCCACCACGCCGCGGTGGTCCGAGACCCCATCCACCCGCGCCAGGCGGGCGGAGAGCACCTCCCAGTCTTGCGTGCAGAAGATATAGTCGATGCGCGCCAGCCAGGGTGGGACGGCCAGCCCCCCGAGGCGCGGCCGGTCGCTGCCGGGCGAGGTGCTGCTGCCCGGGAAGGTGTGCCCCAGCCCCCAGCCGGCCTCCGCCCAGGCGTCCTGCAGCCCGGCGGTCAGGATCTGGTAGGCGTCGCTGGTGGGGACGGAGTTGGCGTCGCCCGCCAGGATGGCGGGGCCGTTCTGCGCCAGCTCCGCCAGGAGGCGCGCCTGCTCGGCCCGCACCCGGAAGTCTCGCGCCGTCCGCTCGCCTCCGTAGACGCCGGTGGTGGGCAGCATGTGGAAGTTCACCAGGGTCACGCGCTGCCCCTGCCATTCCATCTCCGCCAGCAGCGGGCCGCCGATCCAGCCCTGCCCCGGGAGCTCGCCGCCCCCGGCGACAGGCGTGAAGGGATGCTTGCTCAGGGTGCCGATCCCGCTCGGGTTCCCCGCCGGCTCCAACTGGCGGTAGGGGTAGACCTGGCCCAGCTCCCCCTCCAGGGCCAGGGCGAGCGCCGGGTTGAGCTCCTGGATGAAGAGCACATCCGGGTCCTCCTGCCGGATCACCTCCAGCAGCGGGGCGGTGAAGTTGTGCCAGGCAAGCACGTTGAAGGTCATCACCCGGAGGCGCGGCCCCTCCGCCTGAGCAGGGCTCAGGCGGGGCGTAAAGACCCGCCCCCACAGGCCCAGAAAGATGAGCAGCCCGGCGGCGAACCCGAGCAGCAGGGCCTGCCGCCGGCAGAGCAGCCCCGCCAGGAGCACCAGCGGCAGGGGCGCGAAAAAATAAACTGCCAGCAGGTTCGCCAGGCCCAGGTAGGGGAGGTTGTCCCCGCCGAGCAGGTAGGCGGCAAACCAGGCCAATATCAGGGCCGTGTAGAGCCAGCTAAAGGATTGCAGCGCAAGGCAGAGTGTCTTTTTCATGGATAAATTGACGCCAGGACGAATGCAGCTGGAAGGGATGTGAGTGAATGGTGTGGGCGCAGACCGCGCAAATTATTACATTCTTCCCTGAACGGGGAAGCTTCTTGCTGATTAACCGCCGGTAGAGGCCGGAAAACTCAGGCCTCCACCTATTGTACTATCGCCTGCCCGCCGCACTCACTTATTTATCGCCAGTATGGGAAAAGGATTTCAGAGGAGGTATTTTCATATGTTTTGCGGCGCAGCCGCACAAATCTAAAAATTCACCCCGAACCCGTACTCACGTCATGGATAACTTTTGAGCCCGGCTCTCTCAGAGTAGAAAGCCGGGCTCGGAATGGTTTGAGCGCTGCCGTGTACGGGGCGTTACAAATCCCGTTTTGAGAAGGCCAGGATCGCCAGGAGCAGCATGGCGAGCACGTACAGCCCCGCATAAGCGATCATTACCAGGCTGGGCACCGAGCTCGGCACGAAGGGCGAAAAACCGAGCGAGGCCACCAGGGGCGACTGCATCTCGAACGCCGCCCGCCGCCAGAGCGATTCGGAAGGCAGGATCAGGCTGGTGAGCACCCCGATGTTGATCGCCGCCTGCCGGG
>JAEWYL010000257.1 GCA_023395675.1 Chloroflexota bacterium
AGATATCCGCCCAGCCCGCACCCAGCCGTGCCCGCACCGCCGCGCGTCACCTTCCGCTGCGAGAGGGGCACGGCGGTGCATGAGCAGATATCCGCCCAACCCGCACCCAGCCGTGCCCGCACCGCCGCGCGTCACCTTCCGCTGCGAGAGGGGCACGGCTGCAACCTGACAGGTGCTGGACCGCTGAATTTACCGCCGTGCCCCTACAGGACGTTCGGCGAGTTTGTGAAAGCCGTGCGGCGCCCGGGGATGACTGGTGGTTGTTTCGCCCATTCCGCGCCTGTAGGGGCACGGCGGTGCATGAGCAGATATCCGCCCGACCCGCACCCAGCCGTGCCCGCACCGCCGAAGCGAGCGGGTTTCCCGGCCGCCCGTCACCTTCCGCTGCGAGAGGGGCGCGGCTGCAATCTTTCAGGTGCAGGACCGCTGAATTTACCGCCGTGCCCCTACAGGACGTTCGGCGAGTTTGTGAAAGCCGTGCGGCGTCCGGGGAGCGCTCAAAGGTTGAAAAAAAAGGGGGTGATTTGTGTGCGGCTCTGTCACGCACAAATCACCCTCTTCATTAACAATACGTGCACCTAGAGCATCACAAAACAGCTCGAGAAAGCGCGGTAACCAGGCGCCAGGCACTTTCACGGCAGCCAGTTACCGGAGCCGGGGAAGAACCCTTGCCGGCACAGGCTCTATGCGGGCAAAAAGTGCCTGGCCCCTAAAAGCCTGGGGGCTTTGTGAAAGCCATGCCCCGCACATGGGATATACTTGACTTTTTTGGGGAAATTACGCATAATAGAACAAACGTTTCAGGAATTTCAGCCAGGCAGAGAAAAGTGATGAAAAATAACCGTACAGAAACACGCACACCCACCCACCCCGCGGCGCAGGAAAATGCCGCTGGCTGGCCGCGGCAGGGGAACGGCGCGTACCAGGAATTTATCGAGATCCGGAACGCGCGGGAGAATAACCTCAAATCCGTCTCGCTCAAGATCCCCAAGCGCCAGATCACCATCTTCACCGGCGTCTCCGGCTCCGGCAAATCCTCGCTGGTGTACGATACCCTGGCGAATGAGGCGCAGCGCCTCCTGTTCGAGAACTTCAGCATGTTCATCCGCAGCTTTCTGCCGCGCTACCCCAAACCGGACGCCGACTCGATCGAGAACCTGAGCATGGCGGTGGTGGTGGACCAGAAGCACCTGGGCGGCGGCTCGCACTCCACCGTGGGCACCATCACCGACATCTCCCCGGTGCTGAGACTGCTCTTCTCGCGCCTGGGCCAGCCCCACGCCGGCTACGCGAACGCTTTTTCCTTCAACGACCCGCAGGGCATGTGCCCCGAATGCAGCGGGCGGGGGCGCAAGATCGGGGTGGACCCCGAGAGGCTGATTGACCGCAGCAAATCGCTGAACGAGGGCGCCATCATCGCCCCGGGCTTCTCCGGCTGGGAGACGGATATCTTCATCCATTCCGGGCTGTTCGACCCCGACAAGAAGCTGGGCGACTATACCCCGGAGGAGATGGACCTGCTGCTCAACAGCGAGCCGCGCAAGTACCGCCTGCCGGTCGGCGACCGGGAGATGAACGCCACCTATATGGGGCTGCTGGTCAAGTTCAACCAGAAATTCGTCTCGCGCGACCTCGGCACCCTCTCCCCGCGCACCCGCAAGCAGGTGGAGCCCTACCTGACGCCCATGCCCTGCCCGCTGTGCAAGGGCGCCCGCCTCAACGCCGCCGCGCTGAACTGCCGCATCCAGAGGCGCAATATCGCCGAGCTCTCCGCCATGGAGGTGGGCGACCTGACCGGCTTTATCCGCGAGATCCAGGACCCCGAGGCGGCGCCGCTGGTGCGCACCCTGCTCCAGCGGCTGCAGCACCTGGTGGACATCGGTCTGGAATACCTGAGCCTGGACCGGGAGACCGACACCCTTTCGGGCGGGGAGTCGCAGCGGGTGAAGATGGTCAAGCACCTGAACGGCAGCCTGGTGGACGTGACTTATATCTTCGACGAGCCGAGCGTCGGGCTGCACCCGCGGGACATCCACCGCATGAACGACCTGCTCGAGAAGCTGCGCAACAAAGGGAACACGGTCATCGTGGTCGAACACGACCCGGAGGTGATGAAAGCGGCGGATTACGTGGTGGACATGGGCCCCAAAGCGGGCACCCAGGGGGGCGAGGTGGTCTACTCGGGCAGCTACGAGGGGCTGCTGGCCTCCGGCACCCTGACCGGGCGCTTCCTGAACCGCTCCCGCAGCATCAAGGAGCAGTTCCGCCGCCCTACCGGCTCCCTGCCCGTCCGCAGCGCGCGGGCCAATAATCTCAAGGACGTCAGCGTGGACATCCCCACCGGCGTGCTGACCGTGGTCACCGGGGTGGCCGGCTCGGGGAAAAGCTCGCTCATCCACCAGACCCTGCTGAAGCAGCATCCGGAGGCGGTGGTGGTGGACCAGTCTCCGGTCGGGGCCTCCCGGCGCTCGAACCCCGCCACCTACACCGGCCTCCTCGACCCGGTGCGCAAGGCCTTTGCCGCGGCCAACGGGGTGGACGCGGGCCTGTTCAGCTTCAACTCGAAAGGGGCCTGCGAGAACTGCCAGGGCCTGGGCGTGACCTACACCGACCTGGCTTTCCTGGAGGGGGTCAAACTGCCCTGCGAGGTCTGCGGCGGGCGGCGCTTCCGGGAAGAGGTGCTGGCGTACACCCTGAACGGGAAATCGATCGCCGATATCCTCGACCTGACCGTGAGCCAGGCGCTGGACTTCTTCGAGCTTAAGGAGGTGCTGGCGAAGCTCCAGGCGCTCTGCGACGTGGGCCTGGACTACCTGACCCTCGGGCAGCCCCTGAGCACCCTTTCGGGCGGCGAGTGCCAGCGCATCAAACTCGCCAGCGAGCTGCACAAGCAGGGCAGCGTGTATATCCTGGACGAGCCCACCACCGGGCTGCATATGTCGGATATCGGGAAGCTGCTGGAGATCATGAACCGGCTGGTGGACGGGGGCAACACGGTGATCGTGATCGAGCACAACCTGGACGTGATCCGCAGCGCGGATTGGATCATTGACATGGGTCCCGAGGGGGGCAGCCGGGGAGGCCGGGTGGTGTTCGAAGGCACCCCGCGCGCCCTGCTGGCGGCCTCTCATTCCATCACCAGCCGCTATCTGCAGTAAAGACCCGTCTTTATAGAGACTCCCCCAACCAGCCAGGGTAAATCTATCGGTGACAACCGGCGGGGGCAGAGGTTCGCTCTGCCTCCGCCGGTTGTCATCATCTCCCTCCATGGGGACTTTTCGGATAGCCCCTCTGCCTGGTGAGAAAAGCATCCAGGCAGGAGACCCGGGTTAAGCTGGAACCAAACCCGGGGCTCCTACGTTTTATACGGCAGTATCCATACACATATCGGGTTTTGAGTCAATCAGGAGGACAACCATGCGACTCAAGCGTCCGTTCCATTTGAAATGGCTCCCGGCTCTGGTCCTGGCGGCGGTTCTGATCGCAGCCTGCGCCGGCGCGCCTGCGGTCGAACCGGGCGGGGGGCTGCAGGCCAGCCCCACCGCCGGGGAGCCGGAGGCGGCCCCCACCCCCACCCCGACCCGGCCTACGGCCGAGGACACCCTGACCGCCCCGGCCCTGCAGCCCATCGAAGTGACCCATGCAGGGGTCGAGACCGGCACCGGCTCGCCCATCCCGGTGGAAGTGGCGGTCAGCGGGCAGTGGCCCCAGCTCTGCTCCCAACTGGCGCAGATCGAACAGCGCATCCAGGGCAGCCGCATCGAGATCTCGCTGCTGGCGTCCCCCGCCGAGCCCGACTGCCCGCCGGACTTCGTGGGTCTCTCTTTCGGCATGGAAATCCCGCTCAACATGGTGGAGATGCCGGAAGGGACCTACACTGTGGCGGTGAACGGGTTCGAGACCACCTTCGACTGGGCGGCGGCGGGCGAGGTGCAGGCGGAGGCGGCCCCCGAGGGCGAGCCGCTCCCGGTGCCCGTCGAAGCGCTGGCGGTCGAGATCGGGGTGGGCTCCCCCATCCCGGTGCGGGCGCTCGCCAGCGGCACCTGGCCCGGCCTGTGCGCTCAACTGGCGCGCATCGAGCAGCGCATGCAGGGCAGCCGCTTCGAGTTCACCCTGCTGGCGGCGCCCGGCGATCCCAACTGCCCGCCCGACCAGCTCGGGCTGCCCTTTCACATCGCCCTGCCGCTGAACATGGTGGAGCTGGAGTTCGGCGAGTACACCGCCGTCGTGAACGGGGTGGAAACCCGCTTCACCTGGGAGGCCCAACCCGGGCTCTGGGGGGACGGGACGGAGACCACCGCCGAGCCGGGCGCCGGGGAGACGCCCGGCGGCGAGGCCGGCGCGGCGGTGCCTTTCGTCTGGCGCGACGGCAACCTGTGGCTGCTGGAGGGGGCGGGCGGCCAGCCGCGCCAGCTCACCGGCGACGCGGTCAGCTTTGGCCGCGGCGCCGAGAACCCGCAGGAGATCCTCGAATACGCCTCCCCGGCGCTGTCCTCCGACGGCAGGCTGCTCGCCTACCAGCGCACGACCGGCAGGGTCACCCCGGAGCGGCTGGTGTCCGAGACCGGCCTGTGGGTGATGGACCTGGCGAGCGGTGAGAGCCGCCAGGTCTTGGCCGAGGACCCGGCAGGGTTCGCCTGGAGGCCGGGGACCCACACCCTGGCGTATGGGCGGATAGCGGACATGGCCTACTTTGCCTCCCGCGGGCAGACCGAACCTTCGCTGGCGCAGGGGATCTGGGCCCTGGACGCGGACCAGCCCTCCCCCGAGCCGTTCGAGCTGGCGCCGCCGGAGCGCGGCTACCACCTGGTCAGCCCGGTCTGGTCGCCCGACGGGCGTTTCCTGGCCTTCGACGAGCTGCTTTACATGGAAGGGCGCGGCCCGTTCGCCTACTTTGACGTCGAAAACGGGGAGTACAGCGCCTGGGAGGACGCCATCGGCGGCTTCTCCTTTTCTCCCGACGGGGAGAGGCTGGCCTACGACCGCCTCACCTACGCCCCCTCGGGCGAGGAGCGCATTTACCTCCGGGAGCGGCTGGGCGGCGAGGAGCGGCAGCTCTCCCCCCAGGCTGCGGAAGGCTACGCCTTCTCGCCGGTCTTCTCCCCGCAGGGCGACCGCCTGGCATACCTGGCAGTCCCGGGCGGGCAGGAAAGCCAGCGCTATACCCTGACCGTGCTGGACCTGGCCGGGGGCGAGCCGCGGGCGCTGGGCGAGTTCGAATCCGTGCTGAACCTGACCTGGACCCCCGCCGGCCTGGCATTCACCGCCGGCCCTTACCTGGAGGAGACCTTTTTCCTGGTCAGCCCGGAGGACGGGGCGGTGCTGGTGGAGTATTGAGTTGTTATTTTTTTGCCATATAATTTCTACTTGACTTGTCCGATTTCGTTCTATATACTGGACTAAACAGGCGGACGAGCCCACGGATACAAACCCCGAGCGGCCAGACCTCCCGCTCGACGGTCGTATGATTAATCCGCCTGGGGAGACTCTGCGGCATTTGAGTGCTCCTGCCGACGGGCTCGACGAGTAACTCCACATTTTTG
>JAEWYL010000332.1 GCA_023395675.1 Chloroflexota bacterium
GTGCAGGGGGTGAATATCAGCGAGGAGACCCGGCAGCGTGTCCAGGAGGCGGCTGAAAGCCTGGGCTACGTTCCCGACGCCGCGGCCCAGGCCCTGGCAAGCCGGCGCGCCCAGACTATCGGCCTGATCCTGACCCGCAGCCCCCACCACATCGCCTCCGATGTATTTCTCAACCAGATCATGAACGGCCTGATCGAGGCCATACAGCCGCTCGGCTTCCGCCTCATGCTCAGCATCGTCGAAACCGAGCACCAGCGCAAAGCCTATAAAGACCTGGTGCATGCCAAGCGCATTGATGGGCTGATCCTCTCCGGCCCGCGCATGGACGACCGCGCCCTGCAGTCGCTGGAGGAGGACCGCTTCCCCATGGTGCTGATGGGCCAGCTACCCAACACCCGGCTGTGCAGCGTGGACGTGGACAACCGTGCTGCGGCGCAGAAGGCGGTCAACCACCTGATCCAGCTCGGGCACAGGCGCATCGCCTGTATCACCAACGCGCCCCTGTCCTTCACCGCCGCCTCTGAGCGCCTGGCCGGCTACCGGGAAGCGCTGGAGGGCGCCGGGCTGCCGTACGATGAAAACCTGGTCCGCCCCGGAGATTTCAGCCCGGAAAGCGGCTACGTGCAGATGCAAAGCCTGCTGGCCTCCGGCGGCCCGGCCGCTAAACCTCCCTTCAGCGCGGTGTTCGTCGCCAGCGACATCGTCGCCCTGGGGGTAAAAGCCGCCCTGCGGGAGCAGGGCCTGGACGTGCCCGGGGATATCTCCATGGTCGGGTTTGACGACGTGCCCCTGGCGCGCTTCCTCGATCCACCTCTCACCACCATCCACCTGCCCGCGCTTGAGCTGGCCCGCAAAGCCAGCCAGATGCTGATCGATCTGATCGCGGGGAATCACCCCGAACCCGATCACCTGCTGCTGAACACAGACCTGGTTTTGCGAGAGTCCAGCGGCAGTCCGGCTGCCTGATGCCGGGGGAAACCGGAGGCAGTTATCGATGGAAATTGCGGTAGCGGCTCATTCTTTTATTCATCCAGACTGAGGTTTTTCAGGATAGGTACTCAGGGCCCTGCCGGGCCTGCAAACGCCTGTTGTAGACAAATAAAGGAGGTGATGTCTGCCAGAGAAATCCCCTGAATACAACTCCTGGTGCGCGGCCGCCCGAAACCGGACGAACCGCAGCGGGAATAAGAAGGCTCCGGAGGGCAGAGCAGCGTCTGCAGCTTTCCCCTTCGCGAAGGCCGTACTCCCGAACCAACCCTTTCACAACCAGTCGTACCAGAACGAGCATCTCATGATTCGGAGGAGAGAAAGATGAGTAAGAAAATTCTGTCACTGCTGTCGATCCTGATGATCGCAGCCATGCTCCTGACCGCCTGCGGCGGGGGCGCCCAGACTACCCCCACCCAGGATGCGGGCACAGGGGTAGAAGAGCCGACCGAGGTTATGGAAGAACCGACCGAGGTGATGGAAGAGCCCACCGAGGTCATGGAAGAGCCGACCGAGGTGGTGGAAGAGCCCACTGAGGTCATGGAAGAGCCGACCGAGGTGATGGAAGAGCCCACGGAAGCCGGCGGTGAAGTGGCGACCGGCGAGATCGACTGCATGGGCGCCCAGCCGGGCGACGAAGTGACCATGTTCTACCAGTGGACGGGCACCGAAGAAGAGCAGCTCACGCAGATCCTGCAGCCGCTGGTGGACGCCTGTGGCATCACCCTGGCGCCGGAAGCCTCCCGCGACCAGGCCCTGCTCGACACCCGCATCCAGGCTGGCACCCCGCCCGACATCGCCTTCTTCAACGTGGTCCAGCTCCAGCAGTACGCCGACCGCCTGGTCCCGCTGACCGACTTCGGTGTGGACGAAGGAAATTACCCCGATTTCTGGCGCGAGCTAGGTTCGGTGGGCGGCACCTGGCTGGGTATGCCGGTCAAGGCCGACATCAAATCCATCATCTGGTACAACCCGGTCAACTTCGAAGCCTTCGGCTACGAGGTCCCGCAGACCTGGGATGAGCTCGACGCTCTGGTAGAGCAGATGGTCGCCGACGGCAACACGCCCTGGTCCATGGGCCTGGAGTCCGAGGCCGCCACCGGCTGGACCGGTTCTGACTTCATCCAGGATATCCTGCTCGTCCAGCAGGGCCCGGATTACGTGATGAGCCTCATCAACGGCGAGACTCCTTATAACGACGCCGGCGTCGCCCAGGCGTACGAGACCTACGGCGCCTGGGCCACCGACGACCAGTACACCGTCGGCGGCGCGCAGGGCACCCTGACCACCGCCTTCCGCGATGCCATCATGCACATCGTCACCGACCCGCCTCAGGCCATGATGGTCAAGCAGTCCGGCTTTGCCGGCAACGAAATCGCGGCCGAATACCCTGACCTGGAGTACGGCGTGGACTACGACTTCTTCCCGGTGCCCGACCTCCAGGGCGTGCAGGGTGGCTCGGACTGGATGATGGCCTTCAGCGATGAACCCGCTGTGGCCGCCATCTTCGCCTACCTGGGCAGCGACCTGGGCGGCCAGACCTGGGCCGAGGTCGGCTTCGGCGTCACCCCCAACACCGCCGGGTTCGGCAACTACGAAGAGGGCACCGCTCTCGGAAACCTGGCTACCATCCTGGAGGGCGCGCAGGGCTTCACCCCGGATATTGGCGACACCATCCCCGGCGGCTTCGGCACGGCCGAGTGGACGGCGATCATCAACTATCTGAACGGCGAGGACCTTCAGGCATCCCTGGACCAGGCCGCGCAGGTGCAGCAAGAGGCGCTGGCAGGGGAAGGACAGTAACCGGTTTGTGGTAAGTGGGACGCCCCGTTCGCGGGGCGTCCCTTCTATATCTCGGAGAGCGGGCCACTGGTAGTTGCGCGAGCTGATCTGCAAGAAGTATGGGTACCGCCGGGCTGGAAAGCCGCGCAAGCCGGTCTGGAGGATCAGAAAAGGAGAATGTAAATGGCCAGTATCGCTACCCGCGTAAAAAAACGTACCGCCTCCTCTGCGTACGTACCGCAGATTATGAGACAGGGCCGTATAGCTCCCTGGCTGTACCTGCTGCCGGCCCTGATTGTTATGTTCCTCTTTATTGTTTACCCGATGTTGAACACCATCTATCTGAGCTTCCAGAACCGGCAGGCCACGGCTCCCGCCTCCGCGACCTGTATCCAGGGACAGCCCTGCTGGGGAATTTTCGAGAACTACCGCTACGCGCTCACCAATGAGCTGAACTTCAACTCGCCCGGCGCACTGTGGACCTCCTTCTGGCGCTCCTCGTACGGCAATATGATCAAGTGGATCCTGCTGATGGTCTCCGGAACGGTGGGGTTTGGCCTGCTGTTCGCGGTCCTGGCAGATCGGGTGAAGTACGAATCCCTGGCAAAAGCCATTATTTTCATGCCCATGGCGATCTCCTTTGTGGGCGCGGGCGTCATCTGGGGCTTTATGTACGAGTACGACCCGCCCGGGCAGACCCAGATCGGCCTGGTGAACGCCATCATCACCGCCCTGGGCGGCAGGCCGGTGGCTTTCATCCCCACCCCGGGGCTCAACACCATCATGCTCATTGTCGTGGGCGTCTGGATCTGGACCGGGTTCTGCATGACCATCCTGTCGGCGGCCCTGAAATCCGTCCCGACTGAGCTGCTCGAGGCGGCTCGGGTGGACGGCGCCAACGAATTCCGGGTGTTCTTCAATATCATGGTCCCGATCATTTTGCCCACCATCACGGTGGTCATCACCACGATGGTGATCAACACTCTCAAGCTGTTCGATATCGTTTATGTCATGACCGGCGGGCAGTTCGGCACCGAGGTCATCGCCACACGCATGTACCGGGAGATGTACATCAACTTCCACACCGGGCGGGGCACGGCGGTGGCGGTGGTCATGATCGTGCTCATCATCCCCTTCGTCTACCTGAACATTAAGCGCTTTTTGGAACAGGAGGCGACAAGATGAACCGGGAGCATCTCAGTCACATTCTTTCAGGGATCCCCAAGCATGTGGTGATCATCGTCCTGATCATCGTCTGGATCGTACCCGCCCTCGGCCTGCTGGTCACCTCCTTCCGGCCGATTCAGGATGTGAACGTCAGCGGCTGGTGGACGGCTTTCTCGGCGCGGGGCGCCAGCGGGGCTTATGGAGAGTACTGCGCCGAATGCCACGGGACCGAGGGGAACGCCATCGCAGAGGCCGATCTCAGCAATCCGGAGGTCGCCAACCGCTTCCGCCGCTCGCTCCAGATCGTGGCAATGCTGCGCCGGGAGAGCGAGGAAGGCCCCCACGCCGGCCTGCCGATGCCCAGCAACCAGGAGGCGGCGGAGATCTCCGAGACCATCCAGGGCCTGGCAGGCGCCGAGGCCCAGGCTGAGACCGGGCGCTTCACCATCAACAACTACATTGACGCCCTGGTCGGCTACCGCGGCACGGCCACCTACCGCGAGGACTGCGAGGACGGGGAGGACCGCGTCTACTCCTGCACCTGGCAGGATTACCTGAACCCGCGCGGCATGGGGCGCGCCTTTTTGAACAGTCTGATCGTCACCATTCCGGCCACCTTCCTGCCCATCCTGTTTGCCGCCTTCGCCGGCTACGCCTTCGCCTGGATGGACTTTAAGGGGCGTTTCGCTCTCTTCGCCCTCCTGGTCGGCCTGCAGGTGGTCCCGCTGCAGATGACCCTGGTGCCGATCTCCCGCATCTACGCCCAGCTTGGGCTGAACGGCCAGTTCCTGGGGGTCTGGCTCTTCCATACGGGCTTCGGCATGCCCTATGCCATCTACCTGATGCGCAACTTCCTGGGCACCCTGCCGCGCGACCTGTTCGAATCGGCCTACCTGGATGGCGCCTCGCACTGGACCGCCTTCTACCGCCTCGCCATCCCGCTGGCGATGCCCGCCATCGCTTCCCTGGGCATCTTCCAGTTCCTGTGGGTGTGGAATGACCTGCTGGTGGCCCTGGTCTTCCTGGGAGGCGCCCAGCCGGTGATGACCTACCAGATCGCCGGGCTGGTCACCTCCATGGGCGGCGGCTGGCAGCTGCTGACTGCAGCGGCCTTCCTGTCTATGCTTCTGCCCATGATCGTCTTCTTCGGGCTGCAGCGCTACTTCGTGCGCGGTATGCTGGCGGGTGCGGTCAAAGGCTGAGGTTCCGGCGGGCAGAGCTGCCATCCGCCCCGAAACCAAAAGGCTCTACAGCCTGGGCTGGTCTAAAAGGGGTCTCCCAGAGGACCGCCCAACGCTGCACTCTGGAGTTTATGGGTTTGCTGCCCGACGGGCAGCAAACCCATAAACCCTCTTTTTTTGGAAAGCCGCAGAGGCTTTTATCCAGAACGGAGCGGTGCAGTTCAGGGAAAAATAGGAGTGCTTACTGCAGGCGCAGCCCGCACAAAACACTCACCCCCCCTTCCAACTGCGCCAGCCCCGCCAAAAAAATCTGTGAGAAGGAGAAAGAAACCGGCAACTGCAGACCGCGGGCAGGCGGCCGCAGGCTCTGCAAAAGCTCCGGGCAGCGAAAAATCACGGCCTATGGACGAGCATCTCTGGTACAAAAATGCAGTTTTCTACGAAGTCAATGTGCGGGCTTTTTGTGACAGCAATGGCGACGGCCACGGCGACCTGCGCGGCCTGGCCCAAAACCTGGACTATATTCAGGAGCTGGGGATTGACTGCATCTGGCTGCAGCCCATCTACCCCTCCCCGCTCCTGGACGACGGCTACGATATCGCTGATTATTACGGCATCAACCCGACTTTCGGCGAGCTGGAGGATTTGAAAGCCCTGATCCGCCAGGCGCACGCCCGGAATATGCGGGTGATCACCGATCTGGTGCTCAACCATTCCTCGGACCGCCACCAGTGGTTTCAGGAGAGCCGCAGCAGCCCCCAATCTCCATATCGCGATTATTACGTCTGGAGCGATACCGACCAGCGTTATAAAGAGGCGCGCATTATCTTTCTGGATACCGAGCCCTCCAACTGGACCTGGGATGAGGCTGCCGGCCAGTACTTCTGGCACCGTTTCTACTCCTCGCAGCCGGACCTGAACTACGACAACCCGGCGGTCCAGGAGGAGATGATCCGGGTGATGCAGTACTGGCTGGACATCGGGGTGGACGGTTTCCGGGCGGACGCCGTCCCCTACCTGTACGAGCGCGAGGGGACCAACTGCGAGAATCTGCCCGAGACCCACGCCTACCTGAAAAGGCTGCGCCGTTTTCTGGACGAGCATTACCCCGACCGGATCCTGCTCTGCGAGGCCAACCAGTGGCCCGAAGACGTGCGCGAATATTTCGGGGACGACGACGAGTTCCACATGGGTTTTCACTTCCCGGTGATGCCGCGCATCTTTATGTCTTTGAAGCGCGGGGACATCGAGCCCCTGGTCTGGATTCTGAACCAGACTCCGCCCATCCCGGAGAACTGCCAGTGGTGCACTTTCCTGCGCAACCACGACGAGCTGACGCTGGAGATGGTGACGGAGGAGGAACGCCAGTGGATGTGGCAGCAGTATGCCCCGGAACCGCGCATGCGGCTGAACCTGGGCATCCGCCGCCGCCTGGCGCCCCTGCTGGACAACGACCGGCGCAGGATCGAGCTCGCCAACTCGCTGCTGTTCACCCTCCCCGGCTCGCCCATCCTGTATTACGGCGACGAGATCGGGATGGGCGACAATATCTGGCTGAAAGACCGAGACGGGGTGCGCACGCCGATGCAGTGGACCGACGGGCTGAACGGCGGCTTCTCGACCGCCCCGCGCGAGGCGCTCTACAACCCGGTGATCAGCGAGGCGCCCTACAGCCCGCAGTACGTAAATGTGGCGAACGCCCGCTCCGACCCCGGATCGCTCTTCAACGTGATTAAACGGATGATCCAGGTACGCAAGGCGCACCTCGCTTTCGGCCTGGGAGGTTTTCGCTGGGTGGACCCCGGCACCTCTGCCGTGGCAGGCTACCTGCGCACGTACGGGGAGGAGACCCTGCTCTGCTTGAACAACGTCTCGGACCTGCCGCAGCCGGTGCGCGTCAACCTGGAGGGCCTGCGCAGCGCGTCCCCAATCACCGACATCCTGGCCGGTACCGAGCTGCCGGAGCTGGAAGGAGACCAGCTCTCCCTGGCCCTGCAGCCCTTCCAGTACCGCTGGCTGAAACTTTAAGCCAACCGCCCACCGTAAGCAGAAATCAGGATATTAAGTGGGGGGCGGGGGCGCCGCGCCCCCCCA
>JAEWYL010000006.1 GCA_023395675.1 Chloroflexota bacterium
ATGGATTTGATCTCACTCCCCTGCAGGGCGATCCCGGCCTCGAAACTCTCCAGCAAGAAGAACTCGTGGCTGGCTTTTCGATTGGTGGCGATCACCTTGATATTCGTCATGCCCTAATTGTAGCACAGTTAATGACGCAGTGCGTAATAAATCTGTTAGCAAGGACGGAAATTGCTCAATTTTACCTGAAAATTATGCAAATTCGCCCCTCCCCTCTCTCGCCGGGAAGGGGGAAATCAAGGAAAATTGTGCGTTTTACGGCACAAAGTGCCGCAAAACGCACCAATATCTCTGTTTTCTACCGGTTTAGGGGCAGGGTGAACGACCTCTTTGTGGAAACCAGAGCCTACTGGCCGAAGACCTCCAGGAGAACCGGGTTGATGCGCTCCCAGTTGGGGATCAGCACGTTGGCCCCCTCCGCCGTGATGGTGCCGGTGACCATATCCCGGTTGATAGTGTGCCCATCAATGCCGTCCGGGCCGGCGCGCAGCAGGGCGAACCCCAGGCGCGGCCACTGCCAGAGGGGGATATTGGTGTCCACCACCCGGGAGAGCGCGGTCAGGGTGGCGGGCAGGCGCGGCCAGACGGTGGGGCGGCGCACCTGGTCTGCCACGGCGCGCAGAAAGAGCTGCCCCCGTTCCATGCGGAAGAAGTCGTCCGAGCCCGAGCGGTCGCGCACCAGGGCCAGCGCCTTGCGCCCGGTCAGGTGGTGGCGCCCGGCCTCGTAGCCCGACATCGGCTCCGGCAGCACGATATCCAGCCCGCCCATGGCATCCACCACCTCGGCAAAGCCTTCAAAGCGGATGCGCACGTAGTACTCCACGTCCACGCCGAAATTGGCCTCGATGGTCTGCATGGCAGCCGCCGGGCCGCTGTCTTCCACCTGGCCCTCGGCGAAGAAGTGGGCGGTGTTGATGCGGTTCTCTCCCACGCCCGGGATCGTCACCCACAGGTCCCGCGGGATCGAAAGCATGCCCACGTACGGCCGGAGCGGGATGATGGTGGTCAGGATCATGGTATCGCTGCGCCCCAGGGCCGACTTAACCGAGCGGGTATCAATGCCCAGGAGCAGGATATTGGTGCGCGTGGGTGCCAGCAGGTAAACGGCCAGCAGAAAAGAGAATGCCAGGGCGAGCAGCAGCAGGGGGGCGCAGGCCAGGAAGCTGCGCCGCCTGCGGCGGACAGGGCGCTGCCCCGGACGGGCGAACTCGCCCGGGTAGGGCGGCTGCAGCTCGGACCCCGGCATCGGGCGGGTGGCGTCCCACGGCTCCGCCCCGTAATCCGGGTACTGCGGGTGCGGCTGTTCGGGCCGGTAGCCGGGCTGTTGAGGCGATGGCGGGGCGCCGGTCCAGGTCCTGCGGCGTTCCGGGCGGCGCGGCCGGTTTCCCCCCGGCGGTGGATATTGTGAGTAGCTCATAGGCGCGTTATTTTACCCCGAAGAGCTCGGAAATGGCAGCCTGCAGCCCCGGTTCCTCGCCTGCCTCGGCCAGCACCGGGATATCGGGCTGCAGCCCGCTCCCGGCGATAGACCCCTCCAGGCCGGGGATCCACCAGCGGGCGGAGGTGACGTGCAGGCTGGAGCCGTCCTGCAGGTTGAACACGAGCTGGATGGTGTCTTTTCCGAAGCTGTGAGACCCGATCAGCTCGGCGCGGCCGCGCGCCTGCAGCGCCCCGGCGATGATCTCGGCCGCGCTGGCGGTATTGCCGTTGATCAGCACCGCCAGCGGCAGGTCCGCAAAGGGGCCTGCCCGCTCCACCTCGAAGCTCTCCACCTCGCGGCCCCGGTACTGCTGCTCCATCACCACCCCGTCCTTCAGGAATAAGCGGGCCACATCCACCCCGGCGGTCAGCAGCCCGCCGTAATTGTCGCGCAGGTCGAGCAGGAAGGCGCTGGCGCCGCGCTTCTGCAGGTCTTCAACGGCCCGGCGCATCTCGTCCGGGGTGCTGGAGGCGATCAGGTTGACCTTGATAATCCCCATGCGCGGCTCCAGATCGTCCAGGCGCCAGGAGACCGAGGGGATGGGGAACTCCCTGCGCCGGATTTTGACGCTGCGGGGGGTGAAATCCGGCGGGGCGCCCAGGCTCAGCTGGACGCTGCGGCCCACCGGGCCGCGCAGGGCGGCCTCCAGGCTGTCCTGCGCGGTCTCGGGCGTCACCTGCAGGTCATCCACCTGGAACAGGCGCTCGCCGTCCACCAGTCCGGCCTCCGCTGCAGGGCTGTCCGGGTAGGGGTAGAGCACCCAGTGATTTTCGGAGTCCCGCCCCAGATCGGCCCCGATGCCGCCAAAACTGCCCTGCAGGGTGTTGGTCTGCAGCTCGTGCTGGGGCGGTTCCACAAACGAGGTGTAGGGGTCGTTGTAGGCCTCCAGCATGCCCTTGATCATGCCGTATTCCAGCACCGGTTCGGGCGGGGGGTCCTTCAGCCCGTTGTCGAGCAGGATGCGGTAGGCCTGCGAGAGCAGCGGCCAGTCGCCCTGACCCGGGCCGAGCAGGTCGTGCGCCAGGTAGCCGGCGGCAAAGCCCGCAGCCAGCAGGAAGAGGGCCGAAAGGCCGGTCAGAAAGGTGCGTCGAACCGTCAATGTCGTAATCCTTTATCCAGATGAAACCTGAAGGGCGGGAAGGCGGTTAAACGCCCGCCTGCCCGGTCGGGACCGGAGCGCCGGGCTGCAGCCCTTCGGCCAGTTCCAGCAGCTGCTCCGGCTGCAGCCGGGAGCGGAGCGGGCGCCGGTGTTGGGCCGCCCAGCGCCGCAGCGGCGCGGCCCAGGTGGCGAGCCGGGCGGCGTCCGCCGGGTAGCGCCGGGGGCGGGCGCCCAGGTTGGTCCACTGCAGCCCCTGCAGAGCCGCCGCCCAGCCCTCCCAGGGCGCCAGGTCCGGCGTGAGGGAGAAGGTCACCAGGGAGGAGAAGAAGACCGGAAGGTCCCGGGGAAAAGAGGGCGCCATCTGCTTGAGAAAATCCAGGCTGTCGCCGGTGTTGAACACCAGCCAGAGCGGCAGCA
Source organism: Chloroflexota bacterium (assembly GCA_023395675.1). Lineage (GTDB taxonomy): Bacteria > Chloroflexota > Anaerolineae > Anaerolineales > UBA4823 > JAEWYL01. The sequence continues at coordinate 2,997 of JAEWYL010000006.1, forward strand.
GGCCGGTCTCCATCACCGAGACCGGGTCGAACTGCGTGAAGACCTCCACCAGCACCCCGGCAGGCCGGCGGCCCTCCTGCTCCAGCAGGCGGGCGATGGCGTGAAAAGCCAGGCGCGAGTAGTCCTGGGGCTGCGGCAGGCTGACGCGCACCAGGCGGTAGCCCTCCGCCCGGCAGAATTGCTCCAGGGCCTCCCTCAGGGCTGGCTCGCAGCCCCACTCGGATTCAGGACCGCGCTCCAGGGGATAGCCGGGCAGGGGCCACTTCGCATAGCTGAACCCCGCCTGGCGGGCGTACGCCTGGAGGCGCTCGCTGCCCTCCAGAAATTCCTCGGCCGGGATGCCCCCCCAGCCGCCCACCTGGAAAACGCTCCGCTCTCCGGTGCGGAAGCGCAGCCAGGCTGCCCCGCAGTCCAGGTAGACCAGAGCCCCGCCCGGTTCCAGGCGCCGGCGCACAAAGTCCTTCCAGCTTTCGGGCAGGTCGAGCAGCTTCAGGCGCAGGTGGTTGAGGAAGCGGGTGACGTAGCCGTCGTGCACCGGGTCGAAATGCTGGATGGTCAGGACCTGCGGGTTGCGGCGCGCGTATTCCTGCGCCAGCGCGGCAGAGCGGTTGAAATATTCCAGCACGTCCGCCCGGGAGGACCCGCCTTTCAGGCTGGCGACGAAAGCCTGGGGGAGGAAAGGCCCGCCCAGGGCCAGGGAGAGCACGGCGCTGGCCCCGCCCAGGGCCGCCCCGGTGACCACGACCGGAAAGCGCCCGGAGATTTTCGCATAGTCCTCCGTTCGGGCCGCCACCAGCGAGTCCACGCCGGACTCCGCCAGCCGCCGGGGCTCCAGCCCGGGGACCAGGCCGATGCGGTTGACCAGGGCCCGGGTGAGCGCCTGGGGGAGCAGCCCCAGGGCCTGAAGCGCCAGGCGTTCGGCAGGATTGAGCCGGAAGGCGTCAAAATGGCGTCCCTGCAGCCCGGCTGCCACTGCCCGGGTGACGATGGGCGAGGAAGATTCCGGGCTTTCGATAGAGAGAGGCGGGGTGGAGGGCAAGTCAAGCTCCTGGGGCGCGGCTGCTGGGCGGGCGACCCGCTCCGGGCGTCCTTCAGGCGGCATCCCGGGATCAGTGCCGGGGCAGGCCGCGCTCGTAGAGGTTATCCTCCAGGTGGAGGTAGGCGCGCAGCACGCCGGCGGCGGCGATGCGCAGGGGTTCGGGGGGCCAGGGGACTACCCGCCGGTTCAGGAAGGGGCAGTCCAGCTCGATTTTCCGCTCCAGGACCAGGTCGCGCAGCACCTGGGCGTTCAGATGGCTCATGGAGACCCCGTGCCCCACGCAGCCCAGGCTGTAGAAGGCGCGCCCATCCCCCAGGCTGCCGATGGCGGGGGTCAGGTCAACCGGCACGGAGAACGGGCCGCCCCAGCGGTGTGTGATGCGCACGCCTTTCAGGTGCGGGAAGAGGAAGTGCAGGTGCCGTTCCAGGTGGGCCCAGGCGGGCAGGTTGGTGTCGGCCTCCAGGCGGTTGGCGTAAGTCAGGCCCACGGGCCCGCCGCCCAGCACAATGCGCTTGTCGGGGGTCAGCCGGTAGTAATGGATCAGATTGCGGGCGTCCTCCACCCCCTGCTGCCCTTCCCAGCCGATCGGGGCGAGCTGCTCCTCCGTGAGCGGCTCGGTGGCGATCATGTAGGTGAAGGCCGGGATCTGTTTGCGGCGCAGCCCGGGGAACTGGTGCGAATAGGCGTTGGTGGTGAACACCAGCTTACCGGCCTGCAGCCGCCCCTGCGGGGTTACCAGGGTGTAGCGCTTCCCGCTGTGGATCTCGGTCACCGGGCTGTTCTCGTACAGGCGCACGCCCTGGCTGCAGACCAGGCGCTTCTCCTCCCGCACCAGCCGGGCCGGGTTGACCAGGAGCAGGCGCGGCTCCCACAGGGCGCCCAGGTAGCGCTCCGAATTGACCATGGCACGAGTCTCGGAGGCCCCGATCCACTCGATCCCCGAGAAGCCCAGGCTTTTCATCAGCTCGACGTCGTGCTGCAGGCGCTTAATATAGCCCGGGGTGGTGGCGACGCGCAGGAAACCGGGGCGGATGCGGTCGCAGTCCAGCTTCTCCCGCTGGATGAACTCGTCCGTGGCGTCCACGGCCTGCTCCATATAAGCGTGCGCCCGTTTCAGCCAGGCTTTGCCACGCAGCATGGCCGTCACGCCGATGCCCAGCCCGATCACCGTCATGGCGAAGGAGCCGTTGCGCCCGCTGGCGCCGTAGCCGATGAATTTTGCCTCCAGCACGGCAATCTCCAGCGAGGGATCCGCCCGCTTCAGCTCGTAGGCGGCCGCCAGCCCGCCGTACCCGCCGCCGATAATGGCGACGTCCACCGAGAGGCTGCCCTTCAGGGGCTCTTCGGGCGTGTAAGGACCGTAGGTATCCAGCCACAGGGAAGGGGGAGAATTGGGGAGTGCACTCATCTTTCAGTCCTCGCGTACAAGTCTCACACTCTGGATCGAGGCTTCGGGTTGGGCCAGCAGGCGCGCAATCGGCCTGAGCTCCATCCACCACTGTTTCTTCGGACGCTGGGTTTGCAGGTCCACCATGCGCGGGAAATCCTCCAGGTCGTGAAAAACGATCTCCTTGCCCTGCATTCCGATAAAGGCGCTGTAAGTCGAACCGCTCTCGACCTGTTCGATCAGGAACTTGATGCAGCGCGTCGCCAGGCGGGTGGCCTGGATGCGGTCGAAGGGCGAGGGGTTGCCGCCCTGCTGGAGGTGCCCCAGGATGGACTGGCGCACGTCGAACTGCTCGCCGCCCTCTTCCTCGAACAGGGCGCACATGAACGGGGTGGTGTAGACAAAGTTGGCCTCCTCGTTGCGGATCATCAGCCCCAGGCGCTTGCCGCGCCGGAAACCGTGGACCAGCTTGGCGACGTCCGCCTCCAGGTCCCTCAGGGTGACCCCCTCTTCGTGCAGGTACACCCGCTCCGCCCCGGTCGCCAGCCCGCCCATGAGCGTCAGGTAGCCGCATTTGCGCCCCATCACCTCCACCACGAACACCCGGCGCAGGGCGACGGCGGACTGTTTGATCTTATCCACCGCCTCCACAATATTGTTCAGCGCCGTGTCGGCGCCGACGCTGAGCTCGGAGCCGGGCAGGTTGTTGTTGATGGTGGCGGGCAGGCAGACGATCGGGATATTGAAGGCGGGGAAATTGATCCGCTCGCGCACCAGCTTGTAGGCCGTTTCGTACCCCGACCAGCCGCCGATGATGAGCAGGCCCTGGATCTCGTATTTCTCGATGGCCCTGGCCATGGCGTACAGGTCGCTGCCGCTGGGCACTTTCCGGCTGGTCCCCAGCTCCGAGCCCCCGGTGGTGGCCCAACCGTTCACGCTCATCCAGTCCATCTCGCTCACCTCGCCGGAGACGAGGCCGGGAAAACCGTTGTGGATGCCCAGCATGGTGTGCCCTTTGTCCAGCCCGAGGCGGACCGCGGCCCGCACGGCGTTGTTCATCCCCGGGGCGGGCGCGCCGGAGTGCATCACCGCCAGGCGCAGGCGTTTTTTCCCGGGGGTGAGCGGGTGCGGCAGGGCCCGCAGCATGAGCTTGAAGGTCTCGAAGGCCTCCCGGAAGCTGCTGCCCCTCATCTCCAGGGCGCGCTCGTAGTCGCCCGCCTCCACCGCGCGCCCGATCTCGTGGGTTTTCTCCACACACTCCATCAAGGGCGCCTGGACGATGCGGTTGCCCCGCAGGCCGATCAATTGAGGCTCCATGTCCGGGGTGGACTCGAGCAGGGTCTCGACGGCTGCGTGCCCAAACTGGGTGCTCAGATTGCGGTCGAAGGCGCTCGGGATCCCGCCACGCTGCACGTGTCCGAGCACGGTCGTGCGCACCTCCTCACCCAGCCCCTCTTCCAGGGTCTGCTGCACCTCGGTGCTGCCGATCGGGTTCCCATGCCGGTCGCGGGCGCCCTCCGCCAGGATGACGATTGCGTCCCGCCTCCCGGCCGCGCGCCCTGCCTTCAGGCGCTCGCACATCACCTCTTTCCAGTTGTCCACGTCCGGGGGGCTCTCCGGGATCAGCACCCAGTCTGCCCCGGTCGCCAGCGCGCCCATCAGGGCCAGGTAGCCGCAGTTGCGGCCCATCACCTTGACCACGAAAGTGCGCTGGTGGCTGGCGGCCGTGCTGTTAATGGCGTCCACCGCCTCGGTGATGCGGTGCAGGGCGCTGTCGGCGCCGATGGTCATGTCGGTGCCGAACATGTCATTGTCAATCGAGCCGATCAGGCCCACCAGAAGCAGGAAGGGGTGTTTGTCGGCGCTCTCCTGGGAAATCTGCCCAGCCTCCACCAGCTCAGCCAGCAGCTCGTGCCATTCCTGGCGGAACAGGTTCGCCCCGGTCAGGCTGCCGTCTCCCCCGACCACCACCAGCCCGTCAATCTCATTCATCAGCAGGTTGTAGGCGGCCTGCCTGCGGCCCTCTCGGGTGCGGAATTCGTCGCTGCGGGCGGTGCCGATAATCGTGCCGCCGCGCTGCAGAATCCCCCCCACGGAATCCCAGTTCAACTTCTGGATCATGTCGCCGCCTTCGACCATGCCGCGGTAGCCTTCGTAAATCGCGAACACCTCCAGCCCACGGTCCAGGGCGGTTCGAACCACTGCTCTGACCGCCGCGTTCATCCCCTGAGCATCCCCTCCGCTGGTCAGTACTCCGATCCGCCTGATTTGTGTATTCGCCATAGTAGCACTCCTGTTGAAGATTGGCGGGTGTTCGAGAGTTGATCCTCCTGGCAGCAGCCTTTCCCTCCTGTGGAAGCCGGCCCGCCAGGTCACCCTGAAAAACGCTTAAAGTATAAACGTATTTACAGATTTGAGGGAGCGAACCGCCGCGCCGCGCGGGGTTTCCGGCAGGGGCAGGGCGGGAAATTCAGGAGTGCGGCAGCATGACGATTGCAGCCGTGCCCTGAATGAATTTTGACACACAATACCGGTGACGGCCACAGGAAAACCCTGAAGGCCGCCACAAGGAGCCAGGCTGAAAAGAGACCTGAGGGCGATCTATAGAACCTATCCTAATAATATATGGTTTGTTGTGTTGTTGTGGGGGGGGGGGGGGGGGGCGCGCCCCCCCC
>JAEWYL010000179.1 GCA_023395675.1 Chloroflexota bacterium
TGACAGAGCAAGCACGAAAAGAGCGGGTTGAGTAACAACGCCGGAGAAGCAGGCCGGCGAACAATTGAGTGCAGGCAGCCTGGAAGGACCCCGAAAGGGGATGAGCGGGGAGGACAGGCCATGCGAATTCTCGTCACCGGCGCCAGCGGACTGCTGGGCCTCAACCTGGCGCTCGAAGCCGCCCGGCTGGGGCACACGGTCTACGGCGCGGTCAACCGGAACGCCCTGAACACCGCGGCGTTCACGGTGCTGGAATGCGATCTGCTCGCCTCCGGCGCAGTGGAGCGTCTGATCGCAGAGACCCGCCCCGACTGGGTCATCCACTGCGCAGCCCTCGCCCTGCTGGACGTCTGCGAAGCGCAGCCCGGGCTGGCGCGGGAACTGAACAGCGAACTACCCGAAAAACTGGCGCAGCATGTCGCCAGGGGCGGAGCGCGCCTGGTGCACATCTCCACCGACTCGGTTTTCGACGGGCTGCGCGGGGAGTACCGCGAGGAGGACACCCCCAACCCGCTCAGCGTCTACGCCCGCACCAAGCTGGAGGGCGAGCAGCGGGTCGCCGCCGCGGACCCGGGGGCGCTCATCGCCCGCGTCAACCTCTTCGGCTGGAGCCTGCGGGGCGCGCGCAGCCTGAGCGAGTTCTTCTTCTACAACCTGCAGGCGGGCAGGCCGGTGAAGGGCTTCACCGACGTCTTTTTCTGCCCCCTGCTCACCAACCACCTGGCTCAGGTCCTGCTGGAGATGCTGGAGAAGGGCCTGACAGGGCTGTACCATGCCACCGGCCCGGACTGCCTGAGCAAGTACGATTTCGGGGTGCGGCTGGCGCGCCGCTTCGGGCTGGACGAGGGGCTGATCGCCCCGGTCTCGGTGGCGGAGGGCGGGCTGAAAGCGGCGCGCTCCCCCAACCTGACCCTGCGCATCGATAAGCTCCTGCGCGACCTGGGCCACGCGCCCCCCGGCATCGAGGCCGGGCTGGAAGCCTACCACCGCCTGTACCAGGAGGGCTACCCGCAGCGCCTGAAGGCCATGGCGACCGGCGGGTAACGGCCGGCGGGGAGCGGCCGCGCAAGCATTCCTTTGTAACCCGGGGAATGGCGGGCGAGGCCCCCTCCCCCAAAATTCAGAAACCAGCTTCCCGGAGGTATGATGGATCTTCAGATCGGTCCCCACAAGATCGGCCGCGATCACCCCACCTATTTCATCGCCGATATCTCCGCCAACCACGACGGCGACCTGGAACGGGCGAAACTGCTCATCCGCCTGGCGAAAGAGGCCGGTGCCGGCGCCGCCAAGTTCCAGAACTTCCGCGCCCCGACCATCGTCTCGGACTACGGTTTCAAGTCGCTGGGCGGGCAGCTCTCGCACCAGGCGGCCTGGAAAAAGAGCGTCTTTGAAGTGTACGCCGACGCCTCCCTGCCCTTCGAGTGGACGCCCATCCTGAAGGAGGAGTGCGACCGGGCCGGCATCGACTATTTCTCCTCCCCGTACGACTTCGACGCCATTGATATGCTCGACCCCTACGTGCCGGCGTATAAGATCGGTTCGGGCGACATCACCTGGCCCGAGGCCCTGGAGCGCATGGCGCGCAAGGGCAAACCGGTGATCCTGGCGACCGGGGCCTCCACCATCGGCGACGTGCAGCGCGCCGTGCACGCCGTCCTGGCCCTCAACCCGCAGCTGGTGCTGATGCAGTGCAACACCAACTACACGGCCAGCTTGGAGAATTTCGACCATATCCACCTGCGCGTGCTGGAGACCTACCGCACCATGTTCCCGCAGGTGATCCTGGGGCTTTCGGACCATACCGCCGGGCACGCCACGGTGCTGGGGGCGGTGGCCCTGGGGGCGCGGGTGATCGAGAAGCACTTCACCGACGACAACCGCCGCACCGGACCCGACCACCCCTTCTCGATGACCCCGGAGACCTGGCGCGAGATGGTGGACCGCACCCGCGAGCTGGAACGGGCCCTCGGCTCCGCGGATAAGTTCATCGCCGCCAACGAGCAGCAGACCGCCATCGTGCAGCGCCGCTGCCTGCGCGCCGCCCGCGACATCCAGGCCGGGGAGACCCTCACGCGGGAGATGATTGACGTCCTGCGCCCCGCCGCCCCCGGCGCCATCCAGCCTTACGAAATCGAGGCCGCCGCCGGGCTGAAGGCGCTGGTGGATATCCCCTGCGGGAAGGAATTGAGGTGGGAGGAACTCGGAAAGTAAGTGTCAGGTGTCAAGTGTCAAGTGTCGGGTGTCAGGTGGCTGGGGAGGGCGGGTTAAGGTTTTGTTCGAACAGTGATTTTGCGATTGTAACGGCCCTTTTCAGCCCAACAGTATCAAAGTTAAGGTGAGTGTGGGCCAGCTCTCTAAAAACGACATTCGTTCGTTATCTTGATTCGACCTTGAGAGAAAGAGCGTCGGGGAGGGGTTATGCCGCTGATCAAGTGCTTCGAGGAGATCCGAGCCTGGCAGGAGGCCCGAGTGCTGAACCGGGAGATTTACGCCCTGGCAGCCGCGGGCGGCCTGGCGCACGATTTCGGGCTGCGAGACCAGCTCCAGCGCGCATCCGTCTCGGTGATGGCGAACATCGCCGAGGGGTTTGACTGCGACTCGAAAGCGGAGTTCGCCCGCTTCCTGGGATCGCCCGGCGCTCGGCGGTGGAAGTCCAATCCCTGCTCTACCCCGCGCTCGATGTGGGGTACATCACCCGGGACGCCTTTCAAACCCATTACGACCAGGCAGCCAGGACAAAAGCCCTCATCGGCGCCCTGAAACACTCCCTGAAACCCAAACCCTGACACTGATTTGCGTTCAGTACAGGATCTGAACGGAAAACGATCCCTGACTTGACACCCGGCACCTGACACTTGACACGTATTCTTTACTTCTCCCGCGACTATACGACGCACGACCACCGCTTCCTCACCGCGCTGGCGGAGACGGGGCAGGAGGTGTTCTTCCTGCGCCTGGAAGACCGGGGCCGCGCCCTGGAGAGCCGCCCGGTGCCCGCGCAGGTACGGCAGGTGCGCTGGAGCGGCGGGCGGGCGCCCTTCACCTGGGCAGCCCTGCCCCGCTTGCTGGCGGACCTGAAGCGGGTGCTGCGCGAGGTGCAGCCCGACCTGGTGCACGCCGGGCCCCTCCAGAGCGCCGCGTTCCTGGCCGCCCTGGCGGGATTCCGCCCGCTGGTGAGCGTCTCCTGGGGCTACGACCTGATCTTCGACGCCCGCAAGAACGCCCTGTACCGCGCCCTCACCCGCTTCACCCTGCGGCGCAGCGCGGTGATGGTGGGCGACAGCGCCGTGGTGCGCGGCCTGGCGCGGGGCTACGGTATGCCGGACGGGCGCATCGTCACCTTTCCCTGGGGGGTGGACCTGGAGCATTTCCGTCCCGCAGAGGGGTCGCCCGGCCCGGGCGCTTCCGAGGGAGCGCCCTTCACCCTGCTCTCCACCCGCGGCTGGGAGCCGATTTACGGCGTCGAATTGATCGCCCGGGCCTTCGTGGGGGCGGCCCGCCAGAAGCCCGAGCTGCGCCTGGTGATGCTGGGCGGCGGCTCGCTGGCGCCGCGCCTGCACGAGATCTTCGAACGCGGCGGTGTGCGCGAGCGGGTGCTCTTCCCGGGGCAGGTGAGCCAGGCCGATCTGCCGCGCTTCTACCGGAGCGCGGACCTGTACCTGAGCGCCTCGCACTCCGACGGCGCCTCCATCTCCCTGCTGGAGGCCCTGGCCTGCGGGCGCCCGGTCCTGGTCTCGGACATTCCCGGCAACCGCGAGTGGGTCGCCCCCGGGGTGCAGGGCTGGTGGTT
>JAEWYL010000075.1 GCA_023395675.1 Chloroflexota bacterium
CTCCTGGAGCGCGGCGGGAGGGTGCTGCAGGAAACCCGCGGCTGGGACGAGGCGCGGGAAGTGACCTTCACCCAGCGGGTGAAAGAGGGCGAGGACGATTACCGCTACTTCCCCGAGCCGGACCTGCCGCCGCTGGTGCTGCAGCCGGAGTGGGTGGAGGCGGTGCGCGCCTCGCTGCCGGAGCTGCCCAACGCCCGCCTGCGGCGCATGCAGGAGCAGTACGGCCTGAGCGCCTATGACGCCGGGGTGCTGACGGCGGAGAAAAGCGCGGCCGATTATTACGAGGCCACCGCCGCGGCAGCCCCGGAAGTCGCTCCGAAGACGGTCTCCAACTGGGTGACCGGCGAGCTGTTCGGCCTGCTGAACGAGGCCGGGCGGGAGATCGAGGACAGCCCCGTGCCCCCCGGCGAGCTGGCCGGCCTGCTGCGCCTGGTGGCGGCGGGAGAGATCAACCAGAACACCGGGAAGGCGGTCCTGGGGGAGATGTTCAAAAGCGGCAGGAGCGCGGCCGAAATTGTGGCGGCGCGCGGGCTGCGCCAGGTGTCGGACAGCGCCCAGATCGCCGGGCTGGTGGAGCGCACGCTGGCGGAACACCCCGAGCAGATCGCCGAGTACCTGGCGGGGAAGGAAAGCCTGTTCCGCTGGCTCTTCGGGCAGGCCATGCGCGCCGCCGGGGGGCGGGCCAACCCGCAGGTGCTCCAGCAGGAGCTGGGGCAGCAGCTGGAGCGGCTTAAGAACCGGAACTGAGCCGCGGGCTCTGCCGGGATCGGGAGACAGGCGCAGCGGGGGGCAAGCCCTCCGCTGCGCTTCAATATAACAAACTATCGGCGCGCGCCGTGCTATTCGTCACTTGACGATAATCCGGACATCAGTTAAGCTTTGTGTGCATGGCCCCCCAAGGCGGCCGCGAAGATAGCTTTGGGTGAATGAACTCCGCAGGAAGGATCTTGCGCTCGAGGTCGCTGCAGCCATGAACCGAACTCCGACATATTCTCTGCCCAGGCAGACCGACAAGCGGGCCCCAGACCGGGATGCCCGCTTATGTTTTTTTACAACAAATTTTGGTTGAGGACCGAACAGTATTCGGCTGAAACGCGTGCGAACCGAACCCCTATTCAATCTTCAGGAGCTATAGGAATGGCAGAAACGATCAACGCTTTTAAGATGGCTCAGAGCCAGTTCGACCATGTCGCCGGGCAGTTGAACCTGGACCCCCAGGTGGCTGAGATCCTGCGCTGGCCGTCCCGGGAATTCAAGTTCATGATCCCGGTGCGCATGGATGACGGCTCGATCCGGGTCTTCTTCGGTTATCGGGTCCAACACAACGACGCCCGCGGCCCGTCGAAAGGCGGCATCCGCTTCCACCCGGCTGAGACCCTGGACACGGTGCGCGCCCTGGCGATGTGGATGACCTGGAAATGCGCCGTGGCAGACATCCCCCTGGGCGGGGGCAAAGGCGGCGTGCCGGTGGATTCTGCCAGCCTTTCGGTAACCGAGAAGGAGAAACTCTGCCGCGGTTGGGTGGACCAGATGTGGCGCAATATCGGCCCCCGCCAGGACGTCCCCGCCCCCGACGTGGGCACCAACCCGCAGATGATGGGCTGGATGATGGACGAGTACTCCAAACTGGTCGGGCAGTTCACCCCCGGGGTGATCACCGGCAAGCCGGTCGGCAACGGGGGCTCCCTGGGCCGCACCGAGGCCACCGGTTACGGGGTGATCTACACCGTGCGCGAGGCGATGAAGCACCTGAACCTCGACTCGCAGCGCTGCGTGGCGGCCATCCAGGGCTTCGGCAATGTCTCGCAGTACGCCTCTATCGGCTTTACCGAGCTGCTGGGCGGCAAGGTGGCCTGCGTGTCTTACTGGGACCGCGAGGATAAGAAGTCGTACACAGTCAGCCACCCGGACGGGATTAACCCCCGCTTCCTGCAGTCTATCACCGATGCCTACGGCACGATCAACAAGGATAAAGCGCACGAGGCCGGTTACGTGCTGGAAGACGGCGACGCCTGGATCTCGAAGGACGTGGACGTGCTCATCCCCGCCGCCCTGGAGGGCCAGATCAACGCCGAGACCGTGAAGCAGGTGAGCGACCGCGTGCGCATCGTGGCGGAAGGGGCCAACGGGCCCACCACCCCCGAGGCGGACGAGGTGTTCAAGCGCAGCAATGTCTTCGTGATCCCCGATTTCCTGTGCAACGCGGGCGGGGTGACGGTGTCTTACTTCGAGGGCGTCCAGAACGATATGAACTTCTACTGGACCCGGGAAGAGGTGCTGCAGCGCCTGGACGATAAGATCACCCAGGCCTTCAACAGCGTGGTCGAGATGTGCGCCGGCGAGCGGGTCTATATGCGCGACGCCGCTTACATGGTCGCCATCGGGCGCGTGGTCAAGGCGATGGAGCTGCGCGGCTGGCTGTAGCCCCGGCTGCGCCCTGTTAACAGGTCCACAGCGGGTGGTTTTCAGACGGTGAGCCGTCTGAAAACCACCCTTTTTGTTTTTCTCTTGCATTCTGTCAGACAATACTATACAATCAGGATACGATGCCTCTTTCAGCGGACACCCTGCGCCTGTTGATCTGGCTGACCATTCTGGGCATGGCCCTCCTGGGCGGGCTGTACCTGCGCGGGCGGCACATGAGCCGCTGGGAATGGGTTGGCTGGATCATGCTGCTCCTGTTCGTCCCGCTGCTGGGCCCATTTCTGGTCATCCTGTCCGGCCCGGGCCGGCCCCGCAAGCTTCAGCTTTGAGCGGCGCCCCTCCGCCTCTCGTATTACCCGAGAATTAATATGCGACAAGACCGCTTCTTACTGGCGCTGTTAACCGGCGTGCTGGCGCTGGTGCTCGTCTCCCTGGGCCTGTTCGCCGCCCGGCGCAGTGCGCAGGCCTACGGGCCCGAGGACGAGCCTTCCGGCGTGGTGCGGAACTACCTCCTGGCCCTGCAGAACCAGGATTATGAACGCGCCTACGCCTACCTGGCCGAAGAGGGCGCCAGACCGGGGTTCGAGGAGTTCACACGCGCCTTTCTGATCAGCTCTTCCGATCTTTATGAGCTGGCGGTGCAGGTGGGGGAGGCGGAGGTCGTGGGCCGCGAAGCCGCGGTGGACCTGGTGCTGATTGATCACGGCAGCGGGCCGCTGGACGACATCTTCCGGGAGGCCACTCAGGCCACCCTGCAGCGCGACGCGCAGGGCGCCTGGAAGCTCACCTACCTGCCTTACCCCTACTGGGGGTTTAACTGGTACCTGGAAGGCGGTTAGGCAGGCCGGGCGGCCCCAGCTTTCTCCCTTAACCAAGCCTCATGTATTCCACCCGCCGCATCTACCTTTATACAGTCGCCCTGATCAGCCTGGAGACGGTGATTTGGGGCGCCGTCCGGGTGGCGAGGGCGGCGGTGGACCTGCCGGCAGGCGAGGGTGCCAGCAGCCTGGCGGGGGCGCTTTCGCTGCTGCTGGTGGGCCTGCCCGTGTTTGGGCTGCACTGGTGGTGGGCGCAGCGCGACGCGGCCCGCCACCCCGAAGAGCGCTCCACCTGGGTGCGGGCGCTCTTCCTGCACGGCGTCCTGTTCATCACCCTGGTCCCCGCGGTTCAAAACCTGCTGGCGCTGCTCAACCGGGCGCTTTTCTCGCTCTTCAGGCTTGACCCGGCCTTTGCCTTTGTCGGGGGCGGGCAGACCTTCTGGGACAACGCGGTGGCGGTGCTCCTGAACCTGGCGGCGGCGGGACTGGTGTTTCTCGCGTTCCGCTCCGATTGGCAGGCGGGTCAGCCGGACGAGCCCCTGCGGGAGGCCGGGCATATCCACCTGGACCTGTGGCTGGTTTACGGGCTGGCGCTGTCGGCCCTGGGGGCGCAGAACCTGCTCCGCTTTGTCCTGGGCGGGTGGAGCCTGACCGGCGCCGGGGCGGCGGTGCCGCTGGCGAACGGGCTGGCCCTGCTGGCGGCCGGCCTGCCGCTGTGGTACAGCGCCAACGCGGCGCTGAGGCGCGCTTTCTCCATCCAGGACGAGCCCGCCGCGCTGCCCCGCCTGCGCATCCTGTACGCGGTGGCGCTGGCGGCGGCTGCCGGGGTGCTGCCCGCGATCGGGCTGGGGCTGTACCGGCTCCTGCGGGTGCTTTTGGGCGTGGAGCAGTCCTCCGCCGGGCTGCTGGCGCACCTGAATATGCCCCTCTCGATGGCCCTGCCGCTGGGGGCGGTGTGGGCTTACTACAGCTACACGCTCCGGGCAGAGATCCACCGCCCATCCGAGCTGCCCGGCGCGCTCCCGGCGGGGAGGGCCGGGGCCGCGGGCGCCGCTGCGGCGGGTACGGGTTTCCTGGCCCGCTTCCGGCGTACGGCCCGGCTGGCGCGCGCCCTGCCCCTGCCGGGCCGGGCGGGGCTGCGCCGCCTTTACTACTACACCCTGGCCCTGCTCGGCCTGGGGGCGGTTTTCCTGGGGCTGTACCTGCTGGTCGGCTACCTGGTGGACCTGCTGCTCAGCGGGCAGGTGGTGTGGGGCGAGGCGCTGCCCAACGCGCTGGCCGGGGGCCTGGCGGGGCTGCTGGCCGGGCTGCCGCTCTGGCTCTTTGCCTGGCTGCCCGTGCAGTTCGAGGCCGTCCAGGACAACGAGCACGGCGAATACGCGCGCCGCTCGCTGGTGCGGCGGGGCTATCTTTTCCTGCTCTGCTTCCTGTTCCTGCTCGGGCTGATTATCAGCGCCGGGGCGCTGCTCTTCCAACTGCTGACCGCCCTGCTCGGCGCTCCGCCCCTGATGGTCGAGGTGGAGCTGGCCCAGCGCCTGGGGGCCGCCCTGCTGTGCGCCGTTTTCCTGGCCTATCACTGGCGGGCGCTGCTGCAGGACGGCCGCCTGGCAGAGCGCGTGCTCTCCCGCCGGCGCGCCCTCTACCCGGTGCTGATCCTGGCGCCGGAGGAAGGCAATTTTGGGGAGCAGGTGATCGAGGCGCTGGAGCGAGACGCAGCCGGGCTGCCCATCGCGGTGCATTATTACCAGCAGGGCGCGCCCGACGAGAGCCTCTCGGCGGCGCGGGCGGTGATCCTGCCGGCGGACCTGATGACCCGCCCTTCGGAGGCGCTGCGGCTGTGGCTGCAAAATTTCGACGGGCCGCGCCTGGTCGTCCCGACGGCGGCGAACGGCTGGCTGTGGGTCAGCGCCGGAGCCCGCCCGGCAGCGGAGCTCGCCCGCCGCGCCGCCCACCAGGTGCGCCACCTGGCGGAAGGGGAGGCGCACAGCCACGCGCCCGAGACCTCGGCCTGGACGGTGGTCGTGCACGTCCTGGCGGCCCTTTTTGCCCTGGAAGTCCTGGCAGGGCTGGTCTTCCTGTTCGCTTCCGCAGCGGGGATCATTTAGGTATGCAGCCGGGGCGCCTTCTCCGCCTCGCGGTCTTGCTCAGCCTGGCAGCGGCTGCCTGCCGGCTCACCGCGCCGGCCGCCCCGGCGGAGACACGCCCCCCAACCCCCACCCTCGCGCAAACAGAACCGCCGGCCCGGCAGGGGACGCCCACCCGCGCTCCCGTTTCTCCAACCGCCCGCATCCCGGGCAGCCCGTCCCCGGAGGAGAGCGCCGCCCCCAGCGCCGGGGCGGGCGAGACCCCGGACCTGCAGGCGGGATTGGAGGCGGTGCTGGCTGCCTGTGGAGGGCAGGAGCAGGCCCGGGCGCTGCGCCCGGGGAGCGAGCTGGAGTGGGGCGGGGCGCCCTTCCCGGCCTGCTACGATTTGAGCCTGGAGCTGGAGGACAGGCCCGAATTTAAGGGCCGCGCCCGGGTGACCCTCGCCAACCAATCCGGCGCGGCGCTGGAGGAGCTGGTCTTTCGCCTGTATCCGAACGCAGACGTCATTTTCGGCGGCGTGCTGCGGGTGCTCCAGGCGCGGGCGGGCGGCGAGAGCGTGCAGCCGGAGCCGCTGCTGGAAGACGGCACTGCCCTGCGCCTGCCGTTGGGGCGGCCGCTGCAGCCGGGCGCCGTGCTGGAGGTGGAGCTGGAGTTCGAGGGCCGGGCGCCGCAGGACTTTGGAAGCAGCTTCGGCGTCTATGGGGTGTTCAACTACAGCAGCCGGGCCGGGCTCATGACGCTGGCGAACGCTTACCCGCTGCTGGCCGCCTGGGAGGAGGGCGCCTGGCAGTACGAGCCGGTGAACGGCACCGGCGACGCGGTGGTGAGCGAGACCGCCCTCTACCGGGTGGAGGTGCGCGCGCCGCAGGGTTGGGCCATCGCCGCCACAGGCTCGGCCCTGGATGAGAGCGCGCAGGCCGGTCCGGCGCTGAGGGTTGCCAGCGGCCCGGTGCGCGACTTCATGCTGGTCGCCGGGCCGGGCCTGGTGGAGCGCCAGGCGGAGGCCGGCGGCGTCCGCGTGCGGCACTGGGGGCTGGCCGGGGGCGAGGACCGCTGGGAGGAGGCCCTGCAGGTGGCGCTGGATTCGCTCGCGGTGTTCGAAGAACGCTTCGGGCCGTACCCCTATGCAGAGCTGGATATTGTGGCCGTGCCGCTGCGCCTGGCCTCGGGGGTGGAATACCCCGGTCTGGTTCTGATCGAGCAGGAGGAGTACACCGCTGCCAGCACGGTCTTCCTGGGCATCGTTGTGTCGCACGAGGTCGCCCACCAGTGGTGGTATGCGGTGGTCGGGAACGATGTGCTCGAAGCCCCCTGGCAGGACGAAGCCCTCACCAGCTTCAGCAGCCTGCTGTACCAGCAGGAACACCAGCCGGCTGCCTACCGCGGCACGCTGGAGGCCTACCGCGAACAGCTGGAGTTCGCCGGGGAGGCGACCGCAGGCCAGTCCATCTTTCTGCCTCTGGAGGCCTACGACACCGGCCCGGGGGCGTACAGCACGGTGGTGTACTTGAAGGGGGCGCTTTTTTTCGTGGAACTGAGAGAGGAGCTGGGGGAGGAGGCCTTTTTCGAAGCCCTGCAGGACTATTACCAGGCCTTCCGCTACCGGCTGGTGGAGCCCGAAGCGCTGCTGGAGGCCTTCGAAAATGCCTGCGGCTGCGAGCTGGACAGCTTTTACCGGGAGTGGGGGCTGTAGCGCGCCCGGCGGGCCGCGCTAACCCGCCCGCTCCTCATCGAAGCGCAGGTAGCTGACCGTTTTCTTCCCCAAAAAGCCCATCACCAGGTGGTACATGGCATACAGCTCCAGGGCAAAGGGCAGGTAGCCCCCATAGCCCAGGAGGGGCATCTCGAAGACCTTGCAGCAGTTGGCGTAGGGGATGTTGTAGAGCCACTTCGGGTATGCGTAGACGTTCCACATCTCCCAGAAGAACGCGGTCAGGAGCACCCCGGCCCACAGGGCCAGCACGGGACGCCAGTCGCCCCGCTCCAGCCAGCGGGCCAGCGAGCGATTGCCCAGCCAGATATTGACCGGCTCCAGCAGGAAGAAGATGGAGATCCACAGGAAGGGGAAGAAAAGGCGCGGCCAGAGCCACATCAGGACGAACATCACCAGCCCGGCGCTGAAAAAGGCGAGGGTCACCCGCCGGGTGGGGCGGATGACCGGGCCGCGCACGGGGCGCCGGAACCAGGAGAAGCTGGCGGCCAGCTCGGCGCTGCCGAACACAGCCGGAACGACGGTGGTGAAGCAGAGGGTGGAGAAGAGGAAGAACTGGAGCGGGGTGAAGAACTCGGCCCCATCGTAGATCCAGTTCTGAAGGCGCCAGTTTGCGCCCTCGAAAAGCCACCAGGCAGGGGCGGAGACCAGGAAGAGGCCCAGGTATTTGCGCCAGCTCCGGGTGATGAGCGAGTCGCCGGTGCGGTAGAGCGTCAGCGCGTCCACGGTGAGGCAGTAGCCGACCCAGAGCGGAAAGAAGGCCCAGTGGGTGCGCAGGCCGGTGGAGGCCCAGTTGACCGTCCAGAACACGGCGATTAAGGCCAGCCCCAACCAGCCGTGCAGGCTGAAAGTGCGAGTTTTCCCTTTCTGAAAGGCAGTGCTGCGTTCCATACTTCGTAACCTCCCACCGTCTGCAGAGTGCTTGTATATTTTTCATTCTACCGCAGAATTTCGCCTCATTTTTGCTCCGCCGGGAGCGCACCCGGGAAGGGGATGAAAACGCGTTATCCTCCCTTTCGGGAACCTGCCGCGGGCGGCGTAAAAATAAACAAAAAATAGTGCCGCAGGCGACCTTTTTCCCATTGATGCAGAATCTTATTATGATAAAATGGATCAAGATACAGGTAATTTATCCAATCCAATCTTAAGGACCTGTCCGGACCCGGTGGGCGCCGGCGGCGAACCGCTGCACGCTGCCGCCGCGGTCTGTGGATAGCCATAAGACCGGAAAAACTGGCCTAGAGTTGGTATCTGGGGGTTACTGGATGGTATGTTCGACCCATCCGATCCAACCTGTCTGGCAGCCTGACCGGCGAGACCACCCATCCCGGGCGGACCTGAAGCGGCTTTTTGAGAGCCGGCCCATTTTCCCGCACCTCACCTGTTAGCAGCAGTGTGAGGCGGTTAGCGCGGGGAGAGGGCCGGCTTTTGCTTTCTCGGGCCGGGGCCCTCCGGCAGGAACCGGGTATACGCCTGTTGCGCGACCGGCGCGGTCGTCCTGACCTGCCTGCCGCAGAACGGGCTGGTTTACCACAACAGCAGAATGGGGAAAGGAGGTGGAGTGCAGCGAGGAGAGTATTGGTTTCCAACGTTCCATGAGGAGAATTCACATTTTCGGTCAGATACGAATGAAAGGTGATGTGGAAAAGACGATGAAAACACGTGCACTTCGTACTTTAATCGCATTCGCATTGATCCTCTCAATGATGCTGCCGGTATTTACAGTCTCCGCCTCCCCCCTGAATGGGGAAGATAAGCTCGGCAAACGCGACCGCGAGCGCCTGAACGAGGAGCTGAACAACGGGACGCCCACTGTCACGGTGATGATCGCCGTGGAACAGGGCGCCAGCGGGCAGGTCGCAGCCGAGATCGAAAGCCTGGGCGGCGTGGTCGAGCACCGGGTGGATGAGGTCGGCTACCTGCGCGCCGAGCTGCCGACGCAGAACGTGGAAGCGGCGGCCAAGATGCTCGGGATCGTGGCGATGGATCTGGACGAGCTGATCCCCCTGCCCGACCCGCGCCCCGAGCCCGAGGGCGCGCTGGGCGTGATCCCCCAACCGCCCCCCGACGCCAGCACCCCGAAGGCCAACCCGTATATGCCGATCCAGGACATCCGCGCCGCCGAGTTCCTCACCAGCTACCCCGAGTGGGACGGGCGCGGGGTGACCATCGGTATTGTGGACACGGGCGTTGACCTGGACCACCCCAGCCTGCAGACCACCAGCACGGGCGAGCGCAAGATCGTCGACTGGGTGACGGGCACACACCCGCTGGACGACAACGACCCGACCTGGGTGAATATGCAGACCCGGGTGCGGGGCTCTTCCTTCACGGTGAATGGCGTCACCTACACCACCCCGGCGAACAAGAACTTCCAGTTCGGCCTGTTCGACGAGCGCGATCCCCGGTTGGGCGGCGAGGTCGGGCGGGATGTGAACCGCGACGGCAACCCGGCCGGCAGCAGCGGCATCTTCGCCGTGCTCTGGGACCTGAAGACGAACGACGTCTACGTGGATACGAACCAGAACAACGACTTCTCCGACGAGATGCCGATGACGGATTATAAAGTGCGCTACGACTACAACCACTTTGGGGTGGACAATCCCGCAACCGAGGTGGTGGAGCGTATGCCCTTCGTTGTCCAGACGGACCTGAAGAACCGCTATGTGAATATCGGCATCGTCTCCGGCGCGCACGGCTCGCACGTGGCGGGCATTGCAGCCGGGAACAGCCTGTTTGGCGGCGAGGTGAGCGGCGTGGCGCCGGGAGCCAAGATCGTCTCCCTGCGGGCCTGCCTGTTTGTCGCCGGCTGCACCAGTTACGCGCTCCTGGAGGGCATGATCTACGTGGTCCAGCAGGGCGTGGACGTGATCAACATGTCCATCGGCGGCCTGCCGGCCCTGAACGACGGCAACACCACCCGTTCCGAGGTCTACAACCGCCTGATTGACCAGTACAACGTGCAGATGTTCTTCTCTGCCGGGAATAACGGCATGGGCATGAACACCGCCGGAGACCCCGGAGTCACCGCCAAGGTGATGAGCGTGGGCGCGTATATCACCGGCGACACCTACCTGACCACCTACGGCGCTCAACTGTACGAAGAGGATAACCTGCACTACTTCTCCTCCCGCGGCCCGGCTGAGAACGGCGGCTTCAAGCCCAATATTGTGGCTTCCGGCGCGGCCATCTCCACCATCCCGCTCTGGCAGCCGCAGGGCTGTCTGGCGCATCCCTGCCCGGTCGGCTATGCCCTGTTCAACGGGACCTCGATGGCCTCGCCCCAGGCTGCCGGCGCGGGCGCGCTGCTGGTGAGCGCGGCGAAACAGACCGGGGTGCAGTATAAGCCGGCCCAGATCCGCCAGGCGATCAACTCCTCGGCGCGCTTCCTGGAAGGCCGCTACCAGGCGTACGAGCAGGGCAACGGCCTGGTGGACGTAGTGGGCGCCTGGGACCTGCTGCAGACCAATATCCGCACGGTGGAGATCACCTCCGCCGTACCGGTGAACACGCTGCTCAGCCCCTTCCTGGCGACCCCCGGCGTCGGCGTGGGCATCCACGACCGCGAGGGCGTGTCGGCGGGACAGTCCTACACCCGCACCTACACCTTCTCGCGCCGCGATGGGCCCGGCGCCAGCGTCACCTACAACCTGAGCTGGGTGGGCAACGACGGGACCTTCAGCACCGCGGAGACGATCACCCTGCCGAGAAGGAAACCGGTCAACCTGGACGTGGCCATCAATCCGACCAGCAGCGGGCCTCACTCCGCCATCCTGAACATTGACGACCCGAGCACGGCCGGCATTGACTACCAGACCATGAACGTGGTGGTCGCGGCCGACCAGTTCAGCGCCCCGGATTACTCGATCACCAAGACCGGTGAGATCGGTCCGGGCCAGTTCGAGACCTTCTTCTTCTACATCCCGCCCGGCACCCCGGCCTTCAAGGTGGACATGATCGGCGGCGGGCCTCCCGGAGCAGGGGCGATTCGCTTCCTGCGCTGGCACCCCTGGGGCCTGGCGATCGATTCGAACGCGGTGAGCAACTGTTACAACGGCGCTCCCGGAGGCTGCACCACCGGCAGCCCGACCAGCCGCACGGTGACCAACCCGCAGTCGGGTGTGTGGGAGGTGACGGTGGACGCCCGGCGCAACTCGGACGCGGTGAGCGCTCCGTTCACCATCATCGCCTCGATCCTGGGGGCGGTGGTCTCGCCCGATCCGGATGTGATCTCCTCGATCTCCATCGCCGTACCTCTCCCGCGCTCGTACACCATCACGAACCTCTTCGGAGAGTTCACCGGCAGGGCCGAGGGCACCGGGCTGGGCAGCGCCTCCATCTCCACCCCGACCATCGCCAACCTGGAGCAGCAGCAGTTCCCGATCAACGTCGCCCCCGGCTCCACTTCGCTGCGGGTGACGATCGGCAGCACCTCCGACGCGGCCGCGGACCTGGACCTCTTCCTCTTCAACTGCACCAGCGGCTCCTGCTTCCAGGCGGCCTCGAATGCGGATGGAGACTCGGAGGAGTCGGTCACGGTCAATAACCCGGCCCCGGGTCTGTGGATCGCGCTGGTGGACGCCTTCTCGGTCCCTGCGGGAACCACGACCTACAGCTACGTGGACGTGTTCCAGAACCCGGCTTACGGCAGCCTGACCATCACGGACGCAAACGCCCTGAGGCCTGCGGGCTCATCCTGGACGGTGGACGGCGAGCTGACGGCGAACGCCGAACCGGATGCCGGGCGGGTACTGCTGGCGAACGTGAGAGTGGTCACGGACGCGGGCGTGCTCGTCGGGCTGGGCGATGTGATCATCGAGAGCGTCGACCAGTAAGCGAGTGTTAACCGGGACGCTGGACCGGCTGCGCCGGCCCAGCGTCTCTGAACCATTCTCTTTCAGGGGATGGAGAAACGAAGCGGGCCGCCCGGCTGTACCGGACGGCCCGCTTTTTTTGTGCTTCTCAGGCGGGGAGCTCGTACAGCTCCACCAGCACCCCATGCCCGCTCTTGGGGTGGATGAAGGCGTATTTCTTTCCATCGGCAGCCAGGCGCGGCTGCTCGTTGATGAGCTGGACGCCTTTCTCTTTGAGCTGCGCCAGCATGCCCTCGATGTCGTCCACTTCCAGGCAGATGTGGTGCACGCCCGGGCCGCGCTTCTCCAGCGCTTTGGTCAGCCCGGTCCCCTCGACGGTCGGCATCACCAGCTCGATCTCGCTGCCGCCGGTGGGGAAGAACGCCACGCTGGCGCCCTCGGCGGGGACGTCGTTGATGTGGTCCAGGTCCAGCCCGAGCGCGTCCCGCCAGAACTCCAGGGTCGCGTCCAGGTTGTCCACCAGGATGCCGATATGGTCAATGCGTTTGATTTTTGGCATGCGGGAACTCCGTTTTCAGTGTTTCTCTCGCTGAGGGTGTGGTTTTGTTGCCCGAGTGATTGTGGGGCGCAGCCCCACAATCACTCAGTAAATAGTGCTGCCTGATTTAGCGAGAAGAGCATTTAGAGGGAGGCGGGCGGCTGGTATTCGCCCCAAACCCTGCGCAGCACGCCGCAGATCTCGCCCAGGGTGAGGTCCGCTTCGACGCTCTCGATGAAGAGGGGCATCAGGTTCTCGGAGGTGCGGGCGGCGGCCTCCAGGCGGGCGAGCAGGGCGCTGGCGCGCTCGCCGTCGCGCCGGGCGCGCAGCTCCGCCAGGTGGGCGCGCTGCTCCTGTTCGATGGCCGGGTCCACCGCCAGGCGCTCCAGCTCCAGCTTTTCCTCGGTGTGGAAGCGGTTGACGCCCACCACGATCTCGTCCTGGCGCTCCATGGCCTGCATGGTGCGGTAGGCGGCCTCCTGGATCTCGGATTGGACGTAGCCGGCTTCGATGGCTTTCATGGCGCCGCCCAGCTCGTCAATCTTGCGGATATAGCCCTCCGCGCAGCGCTCGATCTCATCGGTCAGGTGCTCGACCAGGTAAGAGCCTGCCAGCGGGTCGATGCTGTCGGCGACCCCGGTCTCGTAGGCGATAATCTGCTGGGTGCGCAGAGCCACCCGCACCGCTTTTTCGGTGGGCAGCCAGAGGGCCTCGTCCATACTGTTGGTGTGCAGCGACTGGGTGCCGCCCAGCACGGCCGCCAGGGCCTGCAGGGCCACCCGCACCACGTTGTTCTCGGGCTGCTGGGCGGTCAGGGTGGAGCCGGCGGTCTGGGTGTGGAAGCGCAGCATCCAGCTCTTGGGCTTGCGCGCCCCGAAGCGCTCGCGCATGATGCGCGCCCACATGCGCCGGGCGGCGCGGAATTTGGCGATCTCTTCCAGGAAATTGTTGTGGGCGTTGAAGAAGAAGGAGAGCTGCTCGGCGAAGCCGTCCACGTCGAGCCCGGCCTCGAGCGCCGCCTGGACGTAGGCGATGCCGTCCGCCAGGGTGAAGGCCACTTCCTGGGCCGCGGTCGAGCCCGCCTCGCGAATATGGTAGCCCGAGATGCTGATGGTGTTCCAGTGCGGGACCTCGGTCTGGCAGAAGCGGAACACGTCGGTGATGAGGCGCATCGAAGGCTGGGGCGGGAAAATATAGGTGCCGCGGGCGATATATTCCTTGAGGATATCGTTCTGGATGGTGCCCCGCAGCTGGGGGGTCTCCACGCCCTGCCGGCGGGCGACGGCGATGTACATCGCCAGCAGAATGGAGGCCGGGGCGTTGATGGTCATGCTGGTCGAGACCTTGCCCAGCGGGATTTCACGGAAAAGCGTCTGCATATCCTCCAGGCAGGAGATTGAGACGCCCACCTTGCCCACCTCGCCCATGGCGATCGGGTCGTCGGCGTCGTAGCCGATCTGGGTGGGCAGGTCGAAGGCTACCGAGAGGCCGGTCTGACCCTGCTCGAGCAGATAGCGGTAGCGCAGGTTGGACTCCTGGGCGGAGGCGTAGCCGGCGTACTGGCGCATGGTCCACAGGCGGCCGCGGTACATGCTGGGCTGCACGCCGCGGGTGAAGGGATACTGTCCGGGGAAGCCCAGTTTCTCCAGGTATTCCGGCTCCTCGCCGGGGGGGGTGAGCAGGCGGGGCAGGGGGAAGCCCGAAGAGGCGTAGAATTCCGGTTTACGCTCCGGAAAGCGCTTCAGCGCCGGCTGCAGGATCTCTTCTTCCCAGCGTTTCCGTTCATCATCAAGGGTCATAAGGGACCTCCAATCTGATTTGTTCTCCAGTATACTCCATCCGCATGTGCGGGGTAATAGAGCTTTGTACCCCATCTCTCGTGATGAATTTCACACTTGCGGGCCGCAGGAGCGCCCCAGCGCTGAAAAAACGCGCTGCGGCGCGGCCGGCCGCACCACAGCCCTTCACATGGTGGTACACTTTTTGTATGAAAATTCTGACCGTGGACGTTGGCACCGGAACCCAGGATATCTTCCTGTACGACTCGAGGGTGGATATCGAGAACGGCTTGAAGCTGATCGTGCCCTCGCCGACGATGATGGTGCACCGCAGGCTGAAAGAGGCGACCCGGCGGCGCGAAGGGGTGCTGCTGACCGGGGTGATCATGGGCGGCGGGCCCAGCGCCTGGGCGGCGGAGGAGCACGCCCGCCTGGGGCTCCCCATTTACGCCACCCCGGACGCGGCCCGGACCTTCAACGACGACCTGGAGGCGGTGCGCGAGATGGGAATCACCCTGGTGAGCGAAGAGGAGGCCGCCCGCCTGTCCGAGAGCATCCGGCGGCTGGAGCTGCGAGACTTCGATTTCCCCGCCCTGGCGCGCACCTTCGCCCTGTACGGCGTGAGCCTGGAAGACCTGGACGCGGTGGCGGTGGCGGTTTTCGACCACGGCGATTCCCCGCCCGGCTATTCCGACCGCCAGTTCCGGTTCGATTACCTGGACCGGCGCATCCGCCAGGGCGAAGCGGACGGGAGGCGCTACCCGCTCAGCGTTTTCGCCTACCGCGCGGCCGAGACGCCGGAGAGCATGACCCGCCTGAAGGCGGTGGTCAATTCCGCCGGGGAGGTGGACGCCCCGCTGGTGGTGATGGATACAGCCCCCGCGGCCGTGCTGGGCTCGCTTTTCGACCCGCATGTGGCGGCCCGCCCGCGGGTGCTGGTCGCCAACGTGGGGAATTTCCACACCCTGGCCTTTCGCCTGGGACCGGGCGGGGTGGAGGGCGTGTTCGAGCACCATACCGGGCTGATTGACCGGCCCAAGCTGGAGGGGCTGCTGCGCTCCCTGGCGGGGGGCAGCCTGAGGCATGAGGACGTTTTTGGGGATCACGGGCACGGGGCCCTGATTTACGAACCCGAGCCGCTGCCCCTGGGTGAGGCAGGCTACGACGTGGCGGTGACCGGGCCGCGCCGCAGCCTGTTCCGGGAACCGGGGGAGGGGACCGGGCAGGGAGGGCGCCTGGCGCCCTATTTCGCGGTGCCGTTCGGCGATATGATGATCGCCGGCTGCTTCGGGCTGCTGGCGGCCACCGCCGACCTGCTGCCCGAGCTGGCGGAGCCCATCCAGGCCTCCCTGAGCGGCGCAGGCGGCTCCGGCACCCCGCCCTGGGAAGCGGGCTGATTAAAAAGGTTGTGGGGGAGCTGCGCGGCACAGCCG
>JAEWYL010000106.1 GCA_023395675.1 Chloroflexota bacterium
CGGGCGGGGGGGGGCGGGGCGCCGCCGCCCGCCCCCCCCCCGCTCCGGTCCATTCCCAACCTTTGAAAGAAATTCTGAATCACGAAGGAGGCTCTATGCGAGTTGGCATTGCGGGGACAGGCTTCATGGGCACAGCCCATGCCGCAGCCTGGAGCCAGACTGGAGCAAAAATCCAGGGCTTTACCGCCGAGACCATGCAGGAGGCCGAGCCCCTGGCTTTGCAGTACGGGGGCGTGGTTTACAAAGACCTGCCCGCCATGCTGCGGGATGTGGACGTGGTGGATATCTGCACCCCCACCCACCTGCACCCCGAGATGGTGCACCAGGCGGCGGAGGCCGGCAAGCAGATCATCTGCGAGAAGCCCCTGGCGCTGACGGTGGAGGAAGGCCAGGCCATGCTGGCGGCCTGCCGCCGGGCCGGGGTGCGCCTGTTCGTCGCCCACGTGGTGCGCTTCTTTCCCGAGTACGCCCAGGCGAAGGCCTCGGTGGAGCAGGGTGAGATCGGCCGCCCCGGGGTGCTGCGCCTGGCGCGCGGCTCTTACCGCCCGAAGAAACCGGTCGGCAACTGGTTCCTGGACGAGGCCAAGTCGGGCGGCATCCTGATGGACCTGATGATCCACGATTTCGACTACGCCCGTTGGGTGGCGGGCGAGGTGGAGAGCGTTTACGCCAAAAAAATCTCCAGCCTGCACGCGGGGGCGCCGGTGGATTACGCCCTGGCGATCCTGAAGCACACCGGCGGCGCCCTCTCTCACATCGCCGGGGCCTGGGCTTACCCCCCGCCCACCTTCCGCACGCACCTGGAGATTGCCGGGGAAGGGGGGCTGATCGAGTTCGACTCCCAGGAGACCGCCCCCATCCAGCAGCTGCTGGCCCGCCCGGCGGGCGACGCCCCCGACGTGGCCGTGCCCTCCAGCCCGACCCTGGAGAGCCCCTACACCACCCAGATCAAGGAGTTTTACGCCGCCCTGCAGGACGGCAGCCCGGCGCGCGTCAGCGCCATAGATGGGCTGGCGGCGGTGCAGATTGCCCTGGCCGCCCGCCGTTCGGTGGAAAGCGGGCAGGCGGTCCGGCTGGAGCCCCTGGAGGAGGTGCGGGCATGAAAATCGGCATCCTGTCTTTTGCGCACCTGCACGCCGAGAGTTATATCCAGATTCTGCAGGCCGCGCCCGGGGTGGAGCTGCTCGGGCTGGCGGACGAGGACCGGGAGCGCGGCGCGCGCTTCGCGCAGCAGTTCGGCGCCCGCTTCTTCGATTCTTACGAGGCCCTGCTGGCTGAGAAGCCCGACGGGGTGCTGGTCTGCTCGGAAAACAACCGCCACCGCCCCCTGGTGGAGCTGGCGGCGCAGGCTGGCGCTCACGTGCTGTGCGAAAAGCCCCTGGCGACCCGCCTCGAGGACGCCCGCGCCATGATCGAAGCCTGCGAGCGGGCCGGCGTGAGCCTGATGACCGCCTTCCCCATGCGCTTCAGCGCCCCCGTCCTGGAGGTGAAGACCCGCCTGGCGGCCGGCGACCTGGGGCAGGTGTACTGCTTCAACGCCGTCAACCAGGGGAAGCACCCGGGGAAGCTCCGGGCCTGGTTCGTGGACCAGGAGCTGGCCGGCGGCGGTGCGGTCTTCGACCACACCGTGCACCTGGCGGACCTGATGCGCTGGTTCCTGGGGAGCGAGGTGAGCGAGGTCTACGCCCAGACCAACCGCATCATTCACGCCGGCGAGGTGGAGGTCGAGACCGGCGGGCTGGTGATGCTCACCTTCGAAAATGGGGTCTTCGCCAGCATTGACTGTTCCTGGAGCCGCCCGCACTACTGGCCCACCTGGGGCGGGCTGGGATTCGAGCTGGTCACCGAGCGCGGGGCGGTGCTGGTGGACGCTTTCCGCCAGAACCTCACCGTGTACCGGCCCGACCTGCAGCGCCCGGTATGGAGCTATTGGGGCTCGAACAACGACGCCGCCATGATCGCCGAGTTCCTGGCGGCCCTGCGCGAGGGGCGCAGCCCTTCCGTGACCGGCGCCGACGGGCTGCGGGCGGTCGAGATCGCCCTGGCCGCTTACCGTTCGGCGGAGAGCGGGCAGCCCGTCAGGGTGGAGCGCGTATGAACACCGAAACACAGCGCCTGTTGTTTCGCGGGGCGCGCCTCTTCGGCCCGGTGGACGAGTGGCAGCCGGGCTGGCTGCTGACCGAGGGGCGCAGGATCCGCTGGCTGGGGCCGGGCGAGCCGCCCCAGTTCCCCGAGGGTTTCATCACCCGCCGGGTGGACGCGGAAGGGTTGTGCCTGCTGCCGGGTTTCGTTGACCTGCACGTCCACGGCGCAATGGGCTGGGAGGTGATGGACGGCGCGGCGGAGGGCCTGCGCGCCATGGCCCGCTTCTACGCCCGGCACGGCGTCACCGCCTTCCTGCCCACCACCTGGACCGCCTCCGACGCGGCCGCCGGGGCGGCCCTGGAGGCCGTGGCGAGCGTGATGGGCCCGGTCCCGGGCGGCGCGGCGGTGGTGGGGGCGCACCTGGAAGGCCCGTACCTGAACCCGGCGAAGACCGGCGCCCAGGACAGCAGCCTGATCCGCCGGGCCGGCCCGGCCGAGGCCCGCGAATACCTGGACAGCGGGCTGGTGCGCCTGATCACCCTGGCGCCCGAATATCCCGAGAACCTGTGGCTGGTGGAGGAATGTACCCGCCGCGGGGTGGCGGTCTCAGCCGGGCACACCGAGGCCGGGCTGGAGGAGTTGAAGGAGGCGGTGGCGCGCGGCCTGCGCCACGTGACCCACTGCTTCAACGCCATGCTGCCCCTGGGCCACCGCGACTTGGGCACGGTGGGGGCGGCGCTGGCGCTGCCCGAGCTGAACGTGGAGCTCATCGCCGATAATATCCACGTCCACCCGGAGGCGCAGAAGATCCTGGTGCAGGTGAAAGGGCCGGAGCGGGTGATCCTGGTCACCGACGCCATCCGCGGCGCCGGGATGCCTGACGGCGAATACCCCATTGACACGCGCACCATCACCATCCAGAAGGGGGAGGCGCGCCTGCCCGACGGCACCCTGGCGGGTAGCGTGCTCACCATGGAGCGCGCCCTGCGCAATGTAGTCGCCGCTACGGGGCGCCCCCTGCGCGAATGCTGGCCCATGAGCAGCCTCAACGCCGCCCGCGAGATCGGCCTCTCCGCCAGCAAAGGCAGCCTGGAGGCGGGCAAAGACGCCGACCTGGTGCTGCTGGACGCGGACTTCAACGTGGCGATGACCGTCGCCGCGGGCGAGATCGTCTACGAGCCGGCCTGAATCAAGGCGGGGTGGGCGGGGGGGGGGCCCGCCCGGCGCCCCCCGGTTTT
>JAEWYL010000178.1 GCA_023395675.1 Chloroflexota bacterium
GCTCAGGCCGCGTGCGAGGCCTGCGATCTAGCCTTCGAACAGGCTGCGGGTTTCACGCACCAGGGGCGAAGCCAGGAAGGCCCGCTGCTCAGCCGCACCGTCCAGTTCTGCCGCCAGCCGCTCCAGGATCCGGGCGCTATGCTGGCGGACGGACCGGAGCGCGCGGAGGTCTCCCGTTTGCACGTGGGCCTTTCCCAGGCCTGCCAGCGCACGCAGGCGGTCGTACGGTCGTTTCAGGGCTTCCCAGTGCTCAGCCGCTTCTGCAAAGCCGGCGGCCGCCAGTTTCCATTCATCACGCAGCCCGGCGGCGTACGCCTGCCCCTCGGAGAGCGAGGCGGCGGACTGGACGCAGCGCATCTGGGCATGGGCTTTTTCCAGACGGGCGTACGCCGCCGGATCGCCGCCCGAAGCCTGCGCCAGCCAGTTGCAGGCTATTCTCAGGGCCGGCATGATTTCATACGGGTGATAATCGGCGGCGTCAACCAGCGCCAGGATCTCCTGAACCAGCTCTGCCTCCTGGTGCGGAGTTGGGACACAGCGGGCCAGTTGTGCCAGGTGAGGCACGGTGGTCTGCTGTTCCTGTGCGCTGCGGGCAACCGCCGTATAATCCGACAGATTCGCTCTGGCCTGCTCGGGCAGCCCCAGATCGTTATCCATCCATCCCAGGAGATTGGCGGCCCATACTTTCACAAAGGAGGCTCCTGGGAAATTTGCCATCCATTTCAGGATCGCCTGCCGCCGCGCCCAGGCCTGCTTCCAGCGCCCTGCCCACCAGTCCAGATACCCCGACTGCACCAGCGCCACCCCCTCGAACATGCCCGCATGAACCTTCCGGGTGTATGCCAGCATGCGCGCGTAGACCGCTCGCGCCGCCTCGTATCGTTCCAGGGTCACCAGAGAATCTCCCCAGCCGGCATAAGCCCGCCCGGCGTCATGGGGCAGGCCCAGCGCCTCCGCCCGTTCCTGGCTTTCGGCCATCATCGCCAAACCTCGTTCCGCTTCCCCTCGATTGGCGAGGGATGCACCGATGGTGGTTAAGGCGTGCAAAATTACGTCTTCGATTTCCCCTGCTCGCGCCAGCGTTAAGGCCCGTTCGCCCCAGGCAATCGCTTCGTCGTACTGGTTTGCCGTTGAATGCGTTTGCGCTATGGCACTGACGGCACGCGCCAGCTCCACGTTATCCGGCTCGCCTTCCAGCAAGGACAGCGCCCGGCGGTAATGCTCGAGCGTTTTGGCGCGATCTCCCTGTTCGTAATACGAGCGCCCGATCAACCGCTGCACCGCACCCATGCCGGTGCGATTACCAGCCCGCGCAAAAAGCCGGCCGGCCTCGGAAAACTGTTCGATGGCTTTGACCGCATTACCGAGCGCCAGATAAGTTTCACCCAGCTTTTGGAGCACCTCTGCCCTGGCAGCCGGCGTATCTCCCTGCCAGTGCTCCAGAGCAGAATGATAAAACTGGACGGCCTCTTCCAGGGCCACGAGCCTGCGCGCATCATCCCCGGCGCGGCACAGGTAGGGGACGGCCTGGGCTGCATTGCCGGCTGCCAGGTGGTGCTGTGCCAGAGAAACCGTGAGGGGGCCTGAGTCCCCTGCGCCGGTATGCTCGAGCGCAGCGGCAATTTCCCCGTGCAGGGCCCGCCGTTCGGCGGGGCTTAGCTGCTGGTAGAGATACTGCCGGAACAGGTTGTGCCGGAACTGGTAGCGGGTGAAGGCGTGCCGGTCCGTGCGCCAGATTCCCTGCTCCCGCACCAGGCGGTGCCTGCGCTCCAGCTCCGCCAGCATCTGCAGCAGGCTGTGCAGGTCCAGGCTCTGCACCCGGGCGAGGACCTCGGCGGAAAAGCTCTCCCCTTCGACGCTAGACACAGCCAGCAGCCGGCGCAGCTCCTGGGGCAGCGTTTCGATCCTGCGCGCGATCACCGCCTCCACGCGGGCCGGCAAAATGCCCCAATCCAGCCCTGCGGCGGCCGACCACATCCCGGCCCGATCCTGCACCAGGTCGCCCTGGTCCTGCAGCGCCCGCAGCAGCTCGACGGTGAACAGCGGGTGGCCCCGGGTGCGCCGGTAGAGCGCTTCCCGGAAGGAGGCGTCCAGGTGGTTCGGCTCGCTGTCCAGCAGGGCGTCGATAAAAGTGCGTTCCTCCTCGGGCAGCGAGCGGTCCAGGTCTACCCGGATCTCACCCCGGTAGCGCACCAGTTCCTGCACCACTGGCGCAAGCGGGTGTTCGCCGCTCTCTCTGAGGTTGATTTCGCTGGGGCGGTATGCCCCGGCCAGCAGGATGGGGCTGCCCGCCAGCCGCCGGCCCAGGTAAAAGAGCAGGTTAGCCGAGGCGGTATCGATCCACTGCAGGTCGTCCAACAGGAGCAGCAGCGGCTGGCGGGCAGCCAGGGCTTGCAGCAGACCGCGGATCTGTTCAAAAACCCGGTGCTGGTCGAGATCCTGGAGCTGCGGCGCCCGCTGCGGCTGGGTTCCGGCTGCCGTCAGCACTCCGGGCAGGTCGCGGGCGTGCGCGGCGATGGCCTGCGCGGTTTGCGGGGCGAGTGCCAGCAGCCGGCGCGCCAGCGCAGCGGGGATTTCGCCTCCGGGCCAGGGGCGCTGCCAGTCGCCGCTCAGCATGGCGACCAGCTCGCGAAAGGGCAGGTAAGGGTCGGACACGCCCAGCAGCGCATGGCAGGAACTGGCCGCGACCACCAGTTCCGGAATATGCGCCAGCGAACGGGACGCGAATTCGGCCATCAGGCTGGTTTTTCCCTGGCCTGCTTCTCCCGTAATGAAAACGATGCGCCCCTCGCCGTCCAGCACGGCTTCGAGATGCGCATGCAGCGCGCCCAGTTCCCGTTCCCGCCCGACAAAGACGGGGCGGGGGCGGTCCTCGAGCGGCAGCTCCGGAGCGGCGTTCGGCACCTCCGGGGTTGGGGCGGGCCTGAGAGCCTGATTCAGGATTTGCTCGTACAGGGCGGCGGTTTCGGCCGCCGGGGGCGTACCGATCTCAGCGGCGAGGGCCTCCACGCAGGCCTGGTACTGGCGCAGGGCTTCATGCCGCTGCCCGCTGAGGGCATACAGGCGCATCAGGGCGCGGTGGGCGGGCTCATCCGCCCGGTCCTGCTCCAGCAGGGGGGTGAGCAGCGCGATCGCGGCGGCAAAATCCCGGGCCTCACTCCAGAGATGCGCCAGCGCCAGGCGCGCCTCACGCTGGCAGCGGTGCAGCCTCTCCCGCGGGAGCTGCGTCCACTCCTCGTACAGGTCATCGGGCAGCAGTTCGCTCCGGTAGAGCTCCAGCGCCCGGGCAAGCCCGGCTGCACGTTCTCCGGCAGCCGGGTTCATGCGCGCCGCGCACAGCCGCTCGAACTCCCGGGCGTCCACCCAGACAGAATCTTCGAGGCTCAGGACGCCTTCTTCGAAGCGGAAGGCGGCTGCGGCCGCGCCAGGGCCAAGGGCCGCCTCCAGCGTCCGGCGCAGGACGTGCAGCGTCTTATACAGATTGTTGGCTGCGGAGGCGGGGTCGTAACCGGGCCAGAGAAATTCGAACGCCTGGTCCTTCAGCAGGCGCCGCTCCAGAGCCAGCCGCTTTAACAGGGCTACAGCCTTTTTCCGGGGCCAGTCTCCGGCCCGGATCGCCCGCGCGCCTCGCCTCACTTCGAAGGGGCCAAGCAGGCGTATTTCGATTGGCGGCTCTTGACCAGCGCTCACAGACCACTTCCAGGGGTAAGCAGACAATAAAAAGACAGCCAGTATTTATTTTATCGTTACTTTTCTCTTGGGGTATTAACTAACCGTGTTGATAGAATTCTATTTTTGCTTCCAGGCTTTTCCCGCCTTCCAGTCCATTAGAAATAGCTCTCCCACGGCCGCAGCCTGTAGCGGGGGTAGGAGAAAGGTTCTTAATGGCGCGATAATCTCATGAAAATCAATCACCTCATCGCCTTGAATGCTGGCCCTTTTTATAAACTGATGCCAGCTTGCTTTCTTAAGGGCAGAAAAACTATCACGAAGCGGTACAGGAGTTTCGTGAGGAATCTCTGTTCTTCGATTATTGAACGTAGTCGTTATCGCTTTTTCAAGCACCAGGCCGTCAAAATTACGTGCTTGAGAAAGAAGATAGATATCGTAAAAATCCTTCATGCGGTCGTTAAAGCTGCCTAAGAAGATCATCGCTTGAAGTTTTTCCGCAATCGCTGTTTCTGGGTTATAGCTCATTAATCTGAAATCAGGCATGTTCAGCAGGGTAGGATATTCGATACTGATCTCCTTAGGAGTTAGAACGTTCGCGAAGCTGATATCGATTTGCAGTCCGACATACGCCTTTTTCAAATAGCCCTTGAACTGCACTCTCACTCCCTGATAATCTGCATCTTCCATAATTTTAATGCCTCTGACGCCGGTAGTATCAAATACCATCCCATCTTCAGCTTCCATACGAATGCTGCATATCTCTTTGATAATATCCACTACTTCTTCGACATTGTTGTTAACAGATGCCTGAAAATCAATATCTTTGGTCAATCTGCGTAACGGAATACCCCAACCGCGAAAGGCCAGACCGCCTTTCAGGATAAAGCGACCGCAATATCGGGATTGGGATAAACGATACAGGAATCGCTCCATCGAATAATAGTAAAAACTTCCTGGAAGGAGCGGTTCGTTTCTTTGGCTAGACGGTTGAGCCTTTCATGGATCGAGGCGGGAAGGTTAATGATTTCCCTTTTCAAAGCATGGCCTCCACATAGGGTGTTATGATTTTCTCAACCTTATCAATGCGGGCGTAGTGACGCAACAGCTCAAGATTCGTGCTTCCCTGACTGATGTAATCCTTCAAGGCCTCCAAAGCGATGGACAAACCAATTTTATTGCGGTACTTGAAGCAATCAGCGATAGTTTTTTCCTTGCGATAGAGCTTAACTTTGATGCCGTCCATTGTATGTTCTTCTACTCCGGCTGAATAAATCCTTTCAACCGGCCAGATAAATTCCAGGGGTGGATAATCAATTTGCGGGCTTTTGGTTCCACGCGGTAAAGCCAGGTAAACCTTATAGGGGATCTGAGTTGTCAGGTTATGGAAATTTAGCGCAGAAACCAGACATACGATTCCTGCAGGAACTCGCAAAGCTACCTTAACAAAATCTGGATTGCTCAAAGGCGGCAGATCGGCCAGCCGGTACAGTCCTCTCCCTTCTCGCGTCAGTAAACCAGCCGCTGTCATCCTGGATAGGGTTGCTTCGTTAATTCCAAGTTTCTTTGCCTGTGAAGTTCTCAGAATGCCATTCTGCTGGTTGAAGATATCTTTTGCTTTTTCAAAAGTGTCCTCGGGCATATTGGCCTCCACATCTTCGAACCTATCCTGAAAATATATTATTATGTTGTAGTGATGGGGGCGTAGCCCCCCATCACTACAACAGTACATTTTTCGGATAGAGACTCTACTCTGTAATCCCTGGCTGTGGGACTTTGTAATAAAATTACTACACTTATTTTTAAGTGTAGTAATTTTATTACAGGGGTTCCGGATTGTATAGCCTCAGTCTAGAGAAAATATATATGGCGGAGATATCTAACACCAGCGCTCCAACCAGCGTGGCCTGCCCCGGCGGAGGTTTATCCGTCACTGCAGGTAATTCCGGTGACCAAGGTGTTGTAAGCGCTTACAGTAAAAAGAACTGTAAGTTACAGGCGTTCTCCTGCTCAGGGTTGGCGGGCATGCCGACAGGATGAGCGCCCGGGATGAGCTCAATCTGCGCCTCCGGCAGCAATACTCGTGCAATCTGTACTGCGGACTGCAGGTCTTATAAACGATTTCCTATTCACCGCTGAGCACCAGCGCAGCACTTCGGCTTCGCCTTGGGCTAAAGTGAATACGGGCAGGTAGTCGGGCAGCGGCGGCTCCCTGGGTCTGTCACACCCGGCGAAAAGGTATGACGGCTATTTCGTCACCGGGGTCAAGTTCCACACCCAGTTGGTCACGATATCGCCTTCGACCTGGCTCAGATTACCTGCGAGCGCCCCATCGAGCTTCGCCGGAGTATCCCGAAAGAAATTCACGATGGGCCCGACAACTTGTTCCACATTCTCGGTTGGCTTGTCGGGGCAGGAGACCGTGTACGAGACCTTGGGGCTGGCGGAGTCGAGCGTGACTGTGCCGTGGTAGCCCCGGTAGTGGCTGCTCCCGGGCAGCAGGTCAAACCGCATCCATAGATTCGAAGGGTTGCTGCCCTCGGTGAGCGTGAAACCTTGCCCGCCTTTGTATTCACAACCCTGGGAGTCCACGCCCTGGATACTCCATTGAGCGGTGCCGCCGGTGAGACGCATACTGATATCGGGATGGATGGCGTTGAAGATGGGCGGCAGATCCGGCAGGTAGGAGGATAGTTCGAATTCGAGATTGTTGGCGCTGATCGTCTCGGTTATGCCGTCATAGCTGGTGGAGCGCTCGGCGCTGCCTCTCAGCCCCATGCACGGGAGCGACGAGACGAGGATGCGGGAGGGATAGCCGCCGCCTCCGGACCACTGGTTGCGGTCGGCGAGGTCGCTGTTGACGATGAAGACCAGGAGCTCGCTCACCCGCTGGTGCTTCCAATCCTGGCAGAAATCCAGCCGGCCGGGGTTGAGGATTGTATACGGTTCGTCGTGGCCTTCGAATTTCACCAGGGCGATCATCTCCCCGCGCTGGTTCTCGTCGTCCACGCGGGTCTGCTCGTAAGTGCTGTCGCCCTCCTCCGTTTCGATATTGAGCTTATAAGATACGCCGTTGAGGAGGCTGAGGGTGCGTACGGAGGGGTCCACCGTGTAATGATAAGCATAGATCCCTCCGGTCAGGAGGACGTCATCCAGGCGATAATTGGTGAACCCGCCGTCGGCGCGCAGGACGCCGGATTTTACCGGCTCGATCTGGTAGGGGAGGGTGTCGTGATCTTTAAAGAAGGTGCCAAAAGGCTCCTTGTTCCACAGCGAAATTACCTGTTCGAAGTTCAACCCACCCAGCGCGTAGAAGGCCTCCAGACTGTCCACCGTCTGGGCAGCCTGCCAGGCCATCCGCACCGCTCCGGGATCATTGTGCCGCTGGGTGTGCTGGTAGACCAGCAGGTAGATGCCGTAGTCGCGGAAATGGTGCGTATCATTGAGCATGGAAGAGGGACTGTCGAGATAGTACTTCGCCACCCGCCATTCGAAATCATGGTCGGGATAGACGTAATCCTCAGCCCAGGCGGCGGTGGCCTCGCCCAGCCAGCGGTATTCTAAGCAGGGGTTCACCGCGAGATTGTAGGAAAACTGCAGGGCATGCATGAACTCGTGGGCGGTGGTTTCGATCATGCCCCCCACCATGCCCTGGCTGCGCACGCCGGTCGTTATGTTCATGGTGGCGTTGATGTACAGGATGGAGGCGGTAGGAGAACAGGTCTGAGGCACGGCATAACCGGCGGCCGTGGTGAACGGGACGAAGGTGCTGGTCCAGCTTGGGCGGTAGTGATCGTAGACGACGATGTTTTGCACTCCGGCGCTGTCGGGGATGGGCTGGCGCTGCATCAGCCCGGTCAGTTTGGGCCAGATATCGGTGGTCATGGCGTTCGCCACCGCAGCAGCCTTCTGCCGGTGCTGGGCGTTGGCGGTCTTATACCAGACCCGGACCTTGCCGCCCGCCGCCGGGATGTAGCTCCAATCGGCGGAGGTGGACGCGCCGTGGTAGCCCTGCGCCATCCAGGAGCCCTGCATGTAAGGCGGGATGAAGAAAGGCTCCAGCAGGGCCTGGTTCTCCGCGGAGAGGGTCGGGAAGGCGTCTACCACTTCGAGCATGAACAGCCCGGCTTCGCCGCCCACCTCGCTGGACTGGTAGGCGGCCGGCAGGCGGGGGTCGCCGAAATTGGCGAAAGTCTTGTAGACCAGCGCCGTCTCCTCGTCCAGCTTACCCGCCGCGACAGCTTCGTCAATCAGCGTGAAGGAACCGGGAGGCGGCGGGGGCGAGTAGCTCTGCACCATGAACGGCAGGTAGAGAGGCTGCTCGTCGCCCTCCTGGGCCTGTCCGGGCCCGGCGGCGGAAGCGACAGCAAAAGCAGCAGCCAGTGCGGCGGCGAGCAGGAAGGGTAGAACGAGGCGCGAGCGGGGAGGGAGAAGGGCCTTGATCATAGTATGCTTCACTCCTGGCTTCCTTCGAACAAATTGTTGGCTGATACGGGTTGGACAATTTAATTATAACGCTTTTGTTCGTTTTTTCACTAATCAACTTTGCAATTCGCCTGTAGTTTTCTCGAAATCGAAAGCCAGGGCAGCTCCCCCGCCCTGCGGCGGCGCCTGCTCTCCGGGCTTTTCCGCCGCGCCTTTCCATGCTGGGGCAGGTGACGCTCGCAGAGTCGAAAATGCCCGGCGTGTGAGCCGGGCATTTTCGCTCCCCTGGATTTCCCCCTTCCTGCGCCCATCGTTTACCGCCGCGCGGCCCGCCTCCGGCCGCCCTCCCTGAACACCCGCCAGGCCAGCGCGATTTCAAGTATTCCCTTGAGGGACAGTATGGCAGAGGCTGCGAAAAGCCAGCTGATCAGGTCGGGCTGGTACAGGACCGCCAGCGGCCAAAATGGGACCCTGAACTTCGCGTACAGCAGCGCCAGCGGCCCGCTGAAATGGAATATCGCGGCCCGCACGCTGCGGCGCGCCAGGCTGGACCGGCCGGCAAATCCGCGCTGCGCCAGCCGGTTGCAGCGCCCGGGGAGGCGCGCCAGCGACCATCCCAGCGCGCCGCTCAGCGCAAGAAGGGCCAGGGTGTAGACCAGGGATACCCGCCGCTGGCCCGGCCCCTGCGGGGGCAGGGGTTGGCCGGTGGCAAGGTTCAGCACGCTGTGTGCCAGGCCGCGGGTGGTGATCTGGGCGCTGACCAGAAAGCTTTTTCTGTCCTCCGGGTCCAATAACCGGCGGGCGATCTCTTTGAGCGACCTCGCCCCCAGGGACGATGAGCTGAGGGAGGAGGATAATCCATCGAGAGCGCTCATTACGTTAGCGGCGACGAACACGCCTGTGCCGGCCTCTGCGTCGAAGAAAAGCGAGCCCTGGAAGTTGGCTGTGGCGCCGTCGGCGTTGATCAGCCTGCGCCCCGCGAGGCGGACCGATTCCCAGCCCAGGCCGTAGGTCCCGGGCGGCGGCTCGGCTTGCATCAGGGCGGTCATTTCCGGCGAGAGCACCTGGCGGCCCCGGTAGCGCCCCTCGTTCAGCTGCGCGATCAGGAAGTGGGCCATGTCCTCGGCGCTGGAGATGATGAACCCGGCCGGCAGGTTGGCCCGATTGTAGGGCAGGGTGGCCGGCACAGGGAATCCGAACCACCAGCGATGCCCGACCGCCATGCCGTCCCGGACGGCTTCTTCCTGCGAAACGTAGCTGTGCTGCATCTCGAGCGGGGCGAAGATCTGCTCCCGCACGTAGTCCTCATATGACTGCCCCGTAACGGCCTGGATGATCACCGCCAGGGTGACGTAGTTGGCATTGGAGTAGGCGAAGGACTCCCCGGGCGGGAAGTTCAGCGCTGAATTTGCCATCAGCCGGACGAGCCGCTCCAGGGCATCCGGAGCGTCCGGCCAGGTCCAGGTCACCAGGGTGGGCTTTTGCGGGAGCCCGCTGGTCTGGTCAATCAGCATGCGCACCGTTATGCGGGCCGAGGCCGCCGGACCGGCGGTTCGAAACCAGGGCAGGTAGCGCTGCACCGGGGCGTCGAGCTGCACCCTGCCGGCCTCCACCAGCTGCATCACCGCCAGGGCGGTAAAGGGCTTGGTGATGGAGCCGATGATAAACGGCGTTTGCGGGGTTACCGGGCGTCCGGAGGGAACCGCCTGCCCGAAGCCCTTCAGGTAGACGATCCGCTCGCCTTTCACCACCACAGCGGCCAGACCGGGGACACGGGCGGAGCGCATGCGGGCCGTCAGGTACTCGTCAATCGCCCGCTCATCGAGTTCAGCCCCGCCGGCCCGGGACTGCGCGCGGGAGAGGCTCGCCCCGGCCAGCAGCAGGCCCGCGCCCAGCGACAGGTACTTTAAGGTATTCATAGATCGGATCCGCCTCCTTAAAGGGGCTGCTCCACGGGTAAGCGTGGAGGCCGGGCTTCGCCCCCACGAAATGGGCCGTGCCTCCGTCCCTCGAGAGGTGGGGGAAGGATGAAAAAACACGGTGAAGCGCGGCGCTGTCTGAAGTTGCAAGCAGCGATCTCAAAACAGTTCGTGGCGCCTGCAGCGGCTCTGCCGCCGCAGGCGTCACGAACAAATTTTGAAGCTTCAGCGAAGAGCAGTGATGATGAATGGTTGAAGACCCGGACCGTGCGGGTGGAAGCCGTAACCGTGAAGCGCCGTTCGAATTATGGCTTGATTACGGCAGGAAAGAAGGACAGGCCAAAGGGAACGTGTTCTTTTACGATGAGGACGTCCGTGCTCCAGCAGCCGGGGTCCACCATGGCTGTGGTCCCCATGCCGGTGTTAGAGGCGCGCACCCACATGCTGGCGGTATGCTCCCCGGCCTCCAGGCCTGTAAAGAAGCCGGTAATCGAGACCTGCCTCCCGCCGCCGCCCGCTTCGGCGGCGCGCAGGTTGGCGCGCGCCCTCCCTTCCGTCGAAGTGGCGTTATTCACGCGCAGCTCGAAGACGGCCCCGGTCCCGGAGGAAAAATTGGAGACGAAGATGCGCCCGTTAAAGGTCAGTTCCACAATGGAATCGGAGGAGTGGACGGTGAAGGTCGCCAGGTCCACCAGCTTGATATAGTTTGAGTCTATCGAAGGGGTTGAAATGCAGTTCACGTCGAATACCTGGTGAGAAAGGGCCGGCTGCATGGCGGCCGCCTGCGGGGTGGCGCGCCCCACCCTGACCTGGCTGCCCAACAGGATGACCAGGGAGATCAGCACGACGCGGAACAGGCGGTCGAGCTGTTTGAACAACTGCTGAGACATGGTTACCTCCTGGGGAACAAAAACGGATAATATTTATCTATATTAACGGAAAAACGCCGGTTTTTTTCTCTCATTCCAATGCCAGATATTGCGGTCAAGCTGGCTTTCTCAAGAATGAGTCATGGGGGGGGGGGGGGGGGGGGGGGGGG
>JAEWYL010000187.1 GCA_023395675.1 Chloroflexota bacterium
GGAGAGCCGTTTTTACTCGATCAGGTGGGGCCACCGGTACAGGCACAATCCAGAATCAGCCGGACAATCTTCAGGATTAATTCTTAAGAATAATTATGACACAATCTATAGACTTACTCCTCACGAACGCCATCGTCCTGACGATGGACAAAAAATATACCCAGTACGAGCCGGGCGCGGTGGCTGTGCAGGGTGACCGGATCGCAGCGGTGGGGCCGGAGGCAGAGCTGCGGAAGAAATTTGAAGCGGCCGAGGTGCTGGACTGCGGCGGGAAGGTGCTCATGCCCGGGCTGGTCAACGCCCATACGCACGTGCCGATGACCCTGCTGCGCGGCCTGGCGGACGACCTGCGCCTGGATGTGTGGCTGATGGGGTATATGATGCCGGTGGAGCGCGAGTTCGTCAGCCCCGATTTCGTACAGCTCGGCACCCGTATCGCCTGCGCGGAGCTGATCCGCACCGGGGTGACCTGCTTCGCGGATATGTACTACTATGAAGAGCACGTGGCCCAGGCGACCGCTGAGGCCGGGATGCGCGGCGTGCTCTCCCAGACCGTGCTCAAATTCCCGGCGCCCGACGCCCAGTTCTACGAAGAATCCCTGGCCGCGGCCAGAGATTATATTCAGCGCTGGAAAGGCCACCCGCTGGTTGTGCCTTCGGTGGCGCCGCACGCGCCCTACACCTGCACCGAGGAGATCCTGCGGGCGACCGCCGCCCTGGCGGTCGAGTTTGACGTCCCGCTGCACACCCACATCGCTGAGACCGCCCTGGAGGTGGAAAACTCGCGCTCCGAGTACGGCATCCCGGTGGTGCCCTACGTGAAGAAATACAACCTGTTCGACGCCAAGGTGCTGGCCGCGCACTGCGTGCATATTGACGAGGGAGAGATCAAGACCCTGCTCCAGCACCATGCCGGCGTGGCCCACAACCCGTCTTCCAACCTGAAGCTGGCCTCCGGCTTTGCCCCGGTGACCCGCATGATCGAGGCCGGGCTCAACGTGGGCATCGGCACCGACGGGCCGGCCTCGAACAACGACCTGGATATGTTCGAGGAGATCCGCCTGGCCTCCTTCGTCGCCAAGGGCTCCTCGGGCGACCCGACCGCCCTGCCCGCCCCCACCGTGCTGGCGATGGCCACGCGCCTGGGGGCGAACGCCCTGCACCTGGGGGACATCACCGGCTCCCTCGAGGCGGGGAAGCGGGCCGACCTGATCCTGGTGGACCTGGGGCGCCTGCACAGCCTGCCCCGCTTCCACCGCGACCCGGCCAATATCTATTCTCAGGTGGTCTACGCGGCCAAGTCCAGCGACGTGACCGACGTGATGGTCAACGGGAGCTGGCTGCTGCGAGAACGAAAGCTGCTCACGCTGGACGAAGAGGAGCTGGCACAGCAGATCAAAGACTATGCGCATCGCATTGACGCCTTCCTCATCGCCCGCGAGCAGTCCGTGCTCTCCAAGCTGATCGCCATCGGCGGCGCCACCGAGGGCGAGAGCTTCGAGGTGCAGGCCAAGGTGCGCATCCCCGACCCCGAGGCGGTCGTGGAGCTCGTCACCAACAGCCCCGAGATCGAAGTCCTGCGCTTCCGCCACTACCGGGAGTTCGACACCTATTTCTCATTTCAGGACCCCGAGCAGGGGCACCTGCGTTACCGGGAGGATGAGTTCATAGACGAGAAAGGCCAGGTGAGCCAGGTGCGCTACCGCCTGACCCTGCTCGGCCCGGCCCGCGAGGAGCGCTTCCCGGCGGACGTGCTGCTCTCCCGCAGCCGCTATATCGCCCCCGCGTTTCACAGCCTGCGCTTTTACCGGGAGTATTTCAAGCCCACCAGCGAGACTTTTATTAAAAAAGACCGCCTGCGCTGGCGGGTCATTTTCCACGGGACGGAGTTTTACATTAACCTGGATCAGGTGGAGCAGCCTTCGCTGGGCGCTTTCCTGGAGGTGAAGAGCCGCACCTGGAGCCGGCGCGACGCCGAGCATAAATCCATGGTGGCCTCCGATCTGATGGCCTTCCTCGGGCTGCGGGAGAAGGACACCGTCACCCAGGATTACCTGGAGATCGTAAAGCAGAGCTGAGACCGGGGCTACAGTTTTAAATTAAACAGGGAGATGAAGGGAGATTATCAGGCGGCGGTAGCTCACCGGTGAAGTGTGGAGGTTGAGCAAAAACAAACAGGAATGGCGTTTACACCGTTCCTGTTTGTTTTTGCTTCAGGTATGCCGGCAAGGTCACGTTGTTCTATCGCTGTCGCACCGGGCCCCAAACCGGGAAGATTTCGCCTGCTCACTGAGAACTGTTCTTTGCTTTGGAGTTTATAACCGGTCACACTAAAAGTCATCAACGCTAAATTCCAGATATGGCGCAAATAGGAACAGGGTTCCGGAGTTCGCGCCCATTGAGACCTGGTACCACGGAGACGAAAAATTTTCACCAAGAAATGCTCTGGCGGTTGAGAGCAGCTCCCCGCTCTGATAATCCCAAATAGTGAACAGGTACTTTCCGGCCTCTCCTCTAACCAGCATGAAAATATACAGTTGGTCAGCGACCAATTCCGATTCCGGTGAAAAGACCACTCGATCATGCTTGAATTGCGTACCTTCCCATACTCCCACCATCGGCTGCCTGTCAACTAAAAATAATCCTAGCTGCCGGAAAGAGGGGGTGTTCCATTCTCCACCATCCACAACAGCATTGAAATTGCTGTTCACTGTGAACGCAAAGGGGAAGGCAAACCCATTTTTCGGCGCTATACCGCCTTTTTTTTGAAAGTATGAAGCCCAGTATTCCTTTCCTACCAGGGCAACCTGACCATTGGTCAAGATTTTCGTCCCCTTGGACTCCCAGCCTCGGTGCAGGCTTTCGAATGTATCCTGGTGAGTCAGGGTAACCCCGGTCACCTGGGTCTGGATCAGGGACACCAGCTCGTCGATCTCTATTTCAACCCCCCTCCAGTCCTTGGTTGGTGGAGGCGTCGAGGTTGGCAGAGGGGTGAGGGTCGGAAGAGGTTTACCATCCAGCCCTTTGGGAAATCCGGGCCGGAAGGTGATACGATTTGTGCAAGTGACGCCTTTATAAGTATACTTCCAGATATAACCCTGCGGGTTGAAGGTGAGCGTCTCTTTCCTCGGAAAAATGCCCGGCCCTTTTTCCCAATGGTTGGGAGCGATTCTTGTCCATCCGAAATAGTCACCCCAGGTGATTGGCCCCCATCTGCCGCCGTCGCCATCACCAGGCTGGCTCCCTGGAATAGGGAGAATCACTTCGTGAATGTAAAGTGATGGGCCAACCGAGGTACAATAAGGCTTCCTTTTATCTAGCGGGATATTCATGAATTCGCCCTTTATCATAAAGCAGGCCCCATGCGGG
This sequence comes from Chloroflexota bacterium, assembly GCA_023395675.1. Classification (GTDB taxonomy): domain Bacteria; phylum Chloroflexota; class Anaerolineae; order Anaerolineales; family UBA4823; genus JAEWYL01. The sequence goes on from JAEWYL010000187.1 coordinate 3,370, forward strand.
CACTCAGCCTGTCTTTCTTCTCTGGTGTAAAAATCCGGAGTGGGCGAAGGAGTGAATGTGGCCGTAGGCGGCGGATTGGTGGAGGTCAGGGTGATCGTAGGTGATGGTGTCGCCGACGAAGTGGAGGTCGGCGTAGCTGTTGAAGTTGCGGTATGCGTGGGCGTCCTCGTCCAGGCCGAAGCCAGCGCGGTTTTCGCCTCAGCAGTCGAGCGGGCGATTTCTTCCGGTGAAAGCCCACAACCAGGAAGGAAGGAAGAAACCAGCAGAAGCAGCATGATTGGTAGCAACCGGTGGCTTTTTGGCATAGGGGCCCTCCTTCATTGAAATGTTGTTGCCCTGGCGGTGAAATGATGTGCCGTTTATTCTGCTGGCAGCGTATCAATTAATATTATATGCCCAGTTCGGTTCTAGGGAGATAATAATAGACCCATAAGTTGGGGTCGAGCTTCGCTCGATCCCAACTTATGGGTCTATATATACACCGAGGGGGTTGTTTTAGGACAGCCCTATCTTTTTAATCCCCCAGCACTTTATCTCCGGTGGGATAGTAGCTGCCGCCGTAGGGCTCGATGGTGATCCCGAAGCTGTCGTAGCTGCCGAGCGGTTCGGGCGCGTGCACCCACATGGCGCTGTAGCCGTCGTCGTCCACCGAGAACACCCCCCCGCTCACGCGGTGCCCGTTCTGGATCAGCCAGAGCTGGTACTGCTGGTCCTCCGGGAGGGTGTGCAGCCGGTCCACCACCAGGGTGCCGTGGCTGCGGTCGGCGCTGACCACGATCAGGCCGGTGGCCTCGGGCGCCGGGCCGCCGGCGCTGTGCAGGTTGATCACGCCGAGCTGTTCCGGCTGCGAAGCGCGCAGGTTCAGCACCTCGCGCCAGAGCAGCAGGTTGCCCGCCAGCAGCAGCACCATGACGGCCAGCCCTGCCAGGGCCCAGAACGGAAATGCCCGGCGCGGGGCCTTCTCGACCCGCTGCGGGCGCGCGGCCGCCGGAGCGGGCGCAGCCGGGCGGGCGGGGGCCGAAGCCGCCTGCACCCGTTCGAAGAGCGCGGTCTTGACCCGCGCCGGGGGGTTGTACTGAGGCACGGCCCCCGGAAGGCTGCCGGCGATCGCCTGGTAGGCGCGCAGCTCCGACCGGCAGTTTTCGCACGCTTCCAGGTGCGCTTTTACCGGGGCTGCCTCGTCTTTTTCCAAAGAATCGAGAGCATAGGCTGGGATCAGGTCGGCGATATGCTCACAGGCTACCATTACAATCCTCTGTGCAAAATTTCTCTAATACAAGATACGGACAGCCGCCCTGAATGGATTTATGCTCAGGGCAGCACCAGGTCATCCTGCAGGACCTCTCTCAGTTTCTGCATCGCCAGGCGGATGCGGGTCTTCACCGTGCCCAGGGGGTGGCTCAACCGCCCGGCGATCTCGCTGTGGCTGAGACCCTGGAAGTAGGCCAGCTCCAGGGCCTGGCGCTGGTCCAGGGGCAGGGAGTCCAGGGCGCGGCGCAGGCGGCCCCCTTCGATCACCAGCTCGGTGGCGGCCTCCGGCCCCTCAACGCTCGGTTCCGAGGCCACCGGCACCTCCTCCCACCCGACGCTGTCCTTCTCCGGGCGGGCAGAGCGCTGGCGCAGCAGGTCAATGGAGCGGTAGCGGGTGATGCTGGTGATCCAGGTGCTGACCTTGGCCTGCTCGGCCCGGTAGGTGCGCGCTTTCTCCCACACGCGGAAGAAGACGTCCTGAGTGATCTCCTCGGCGGTCTCCGGGTCGCCCACGGTATGGAAGGCCAGGCTGTATACCAGGCGGCTGTAACGGTCGTAGAGGGCGCTGAGAGCCTCGGTGCGCTGAACCGCGATCAGGCGCATCAGGGCTCCGTCGTCCAGGCTGGCATAATCCACGGGATGGAAACTCCTTTGGATAGCTCCCCTAATCGGCGCTTGAAACCTGTCCAAAAACAGTTTGATATTGTATTGTGCGGCCTCGCCGCGCAATACAATATCAAAATCACTTATCGGACAGGCTCTCAGTGACATTATACATTACATTGGTCCATTTCGAACGATTCGCCGCCTCCCGCTTTCTGCCCCGCGATCCCGCTCCTTCTGATATACTCCCCCACGATGAGCGCCCATCTATCCTTCGCCGTCGAGCTCGCCCGCCAGGCCGGGGAGCTGCTGCTGCGCTATTTCCGCCTGGCCGAGCTGAGCACAAGCCTGAAAGCCGACAAGAGCCTGGTGACCGAGGCCGACCTGGCCGCGGACGAACTGATCGCGGCCGCGGTGCGCCGTGAGTACCCGGACGACCGGCTGCTGAGCGAGGAGCTCGCCCCCGAGCTGGGCCGGGCGGCAGGAGAGAGCGCCGGACCGGCGGTGTGGATCATCGACCCGCTGGACGGGACCACCAATTTCAGCCTGGGGCTGCACGTCTGGGGGGTGGTGATCGCCCGCGCCGCAGCGGGTCGCCCGGAGACGGCTGTCCTGTACTTCCCATTGACCGGCGAGCTGTACAGCGCGGCCCGCGGCCAGGGAGCCCACCTGAACGGGGAGCCTATCGCCGTCCGGCCCCCGCAGACCGGGCGGCCCTCGGCCTTTTTCTCCTGCTGCTCGCGCTCCCACCGCCGCTACCGGATCAGCGTTCCCTATAAGACCCGCATCCTGGGCTCGGCTGCGTACAGCCTGTGCGCGGTGGCGCGCGGCGCGGCGGTGCTCGCGTTCGAGGCCACCCCGAAGATCTGGGATATCGCCGCAGGCAGCCTGCTGGTGGAGGAGGCGGGCGGCGTGGTCGGGGGCCTGGACGGCCGCGGGGCTTTTCCCCTGGCCTCAGGCGTGGACTACGGCCGCCTGAGCCTGCCCACCCTGGCGGCGGCAGACCGGGAAGTGCTCGAAAAGGCGAAGGGACAGATCCTGCCCCGGAACTGAAGATCGGGACGCCCGCGATTTATAATGATCCACAGATAAACACCGGTGGACACAGAGTGGAAACCGGAATTCTCGCGCCTGCGTGAGAGTATTTTGCTTCAGTTCTTTCTGCGTTCAACTGTGCCATCTCTGGAACGTTCTCTTTTTCGCAGCTGCACGCAGCGCACCACACAACACTATCTCATTCAAGGAGGTTTGCAATGGAATACCGCCGTCTTGGCCGTTCAGGGCTGCGCGTCTCCGCGCTTTCGCTCGGCGCCTGGGTCACCTACGGGGGCCAGGTAGGGGAGGAGACCGCCTACAACTGCATGGTCGCCGCTTACGAAGCGGGGGTCAACTTCTTCGACAACGCCGAAGCCTACGCCCAGGGCAACGCAGAGATCGTCATGGGGAACGTCCTGCGGCGCACCGGCTGGAAACGCTCGGACCTGGTGATCTCCACCAAGCTGTTCTGGGGCGGGAAAGGGCCGAACGATACCGGCCTGAGCCGCAAGCACATCCTGGAGGGGATTGACGCCTCGTTGAAGCGCCTGGGCCTGGACTATGTGGACCTGCTCTTCTGCCACCGTCCCGATATCTACACGCCCATCGAAGAAACCGTGTGGGCCATGAACCAGGTGCTGCAGCAGGGCAAAGCCCTGTACTGGGGCACCAGCGAGTGGAGCGCCGACCAGATCTGGGAGGCTTACGGGGTGGCGCGCCGCGAGCACCTGATTCCCCCGACCATGGAGCAGCCCCAGTACAATATGTTCCACCGCGAGCGCTTCGAGCGCGAGTACGCCCGGCTCTATGACGAGACCGGCCTGGGGACCACCATCTGGAGCCCGCTGGCGAGCGGCGTCCTGACCGGGAAGTACAACGACGGCATCCCGGACGGCACGCGGGTGACCCTGGAGGGCTACGAGTGGCTGAAGAAGCAGTTCGAGAGCGAGGAAGGCAGGCAGCGCATCGAGAAAACCCGCCGCCTGGCCCCCATCGCCGGCGAGCTGGACTGCAGCCTGGCCCAACTGGCCATCGCCTGGTGCCTGAAGAACCCGAACGTCAGCACGGTGATCACCGGCGCCTCCCGGCCCGAGCAGGTGCCCGACAATATGAAGGCCCTGGAGGTGGTCCCCCGCCTGACGCCGGAGGTGATGGAGCGCATCGAAGCGGTGCTGGAGAACCGGCCCGCCCCGCTGTCCGATTACCGCTAGAAAGGGCGAGGCGCTCA
>JAEWYL010000212.1 GCA_023395675.1 Chloroflexota bacterium
CCCCCCCCCCCCCCCCATCACCACCTGAAAATTATTTTGAAGGCCAGGTTCTAAGCTCTGCGCAGGGCGCGCACCAGCAGCAGCAGGATCACCGCGCCCACGAAGGCGGTGACGATACTGCCCAGAATACCTGCCCCCACACCGATCCCGAGCAGGCTGAAGAGCCAGCCGCCCAGAAAAGCCCCCAGGATGCCCACGATGATGGCGCCGATCAGGCCGACGCCAATCCCGCGCACTACCAGGTCCGCCAGGATGCCGGCGATGCCTCCGATGATGATCCAGATGATAATTGTCTGCAGATCCATTTCAATCTCCTTATCAACAATAACGCTTTCCGGTTTTCCCGGCGGCAGCCGCCGGACCGGGCTTGAAAAAACACCCACACAGCGATAATTCCCGGCAAAAGCCGGTTCTCTGCCTCTCAGTATAAGAAAATTGACCGCGAGGCACAATAAGGAATGCTCCTTAACTGCAGGTAGGGAATCCCCCCTGCCGCCCTCTCGCTTATGGTTTCCTTTGCGTCCTGGCGTCTCAGCGAGGGCGTTTTCCCGCCCCGTCCGAGTGCAGCACCCCGTTTTCGTGCCCGCATTTTCCCCTGAACGGCGCAGCCTGTATCGGGATATAATGAAAGTATGGCGCGCGCACTGCTGCTGTCTCTGTGGCTGGCTTTGAGCCTGCTGCTCCCGCTCTCTCCCCGCCCGGCCCTTCAGGCGCAGGAAGGGGAGGCTGTAGTACTGCACCTGACCGCTGACGGCCCGGTAACCCCGGTGATGCTGCAGTACCTGGAACGCGGCCTGCGGACGGCGCAGGCGCGCCAGGCGGAGGCGGTAGTCTTCCAGCTCAACACCCCGGGCGGCAGCGTGGTGCTGATGAACGAGATGATCCAGGTGATCCTCGACAGCCCGGTACCGGTGGTGGTATATGTGGCCCCGCGCGGAGCTATGGCTGCCAGCGCGGGCACGCTTATCACCCTGGCGGGCCACGCGGCTGCCATGGCCCCGGAGACCATGATCGGCGCGGCCAGCCCGGTGGGCGGCCAGGGCGAGGACCTGGAGGAAACCGCCGCGGCCAAAGAGAAAAACGCCCTGAAGGCCACCGCCCGCTCGCTGGCCGAGCGGCGCGGGCCCGAAGCCGTGGCGCTGGCGGAGGCCTCTATTGAGACCGCCGAGGCCGCCTCCGCCAGCGAGGCCCTGGAGGCCGGGCTGGTGGATGTGATCGCTCCCAGCCTGGATGAGCTGCTTGCCGAGCTGGACGGCTTCCCGGTGGAGACGAGCGCCGGGCCGCAGACCCTGCGCACAGCCGGCGCGGCGGTGGAGCCGCTCCCGCTCTCCATCCTCGAGCAGGTGCTGGCGGTGCTCACCGACCCCAACATCGTCTTTCTGCTGCTCAATGTCGGCGTGCTCGCCGTGCTGATCGAGCTCTCCTCACCCGGCGGCTGGCTGGCGGGATTTATCGGCGTGGTGAGCCTGGCATTGGGGCTGTACGGGCTGGGCCTGCTGCCCGTCAACTGGTTTGGCCTGATTTTCCTGGGCACGGCCTTTGTGCTCTTCCTGCTGGATATCAAAGCGCCTACCCACGGCGGGCTGACCGCGGCCGGGGTAGCCTCGCTCATCGCCGGAGCCCTGATCCTGTTCAACTCGACCGAGACCCCCGGCATCCCGGGCGTCTCGGTCCCCCTGGTGATCGGCGCTTCCATTTTTACAGGTGCCATGTTCTTACTGTTTTTGATCTTCGCGCTGCGGGCCCAGCAAGCCCCCATCCGCACCGGGCAGGAGAGCCTGGTCGGGCGCACCGGCGTCGCCCGCACCGACCTGGCCCCCGGCGGTATCGTCCAGGTGGGCGGGGAAAGCTGGTCGGCGCGCCTGTGCGAGGGCCATTCCCCCGTTCCCCGCGGCCAGCGGGTGGAGGTGGTGCAGGTGCACGGGCTGCGGTTGATTGTGCGCGGCAAAGGATAGGGCTCCATGCCGCCTCGTTACCGGCACACGCAGGCCAGCCCGTTTGCCGCGCTGGTCGTGGTCAGCCTGGTCGCCCTGCTGGTGATCCTGCTGGTCGAGGGCGGATCTGCCGTTCCGTTCACCCTGCTCATCCCGGTGCTGATCTTCATCCACTTTATCAGCCTGACCGTGGCGGTGGACGGCGAGAAAGTGTCCGTGCGCATGGGCCCCGGCCTGCTGCGCTATTCCTACCCGCTCGATAAGATCGAAAACTGCCGTATCGTCCAGAATTCCCCCATGAACTCTCTCGGCATCCGCTGGACCGGGAACGGCTGGCTGGTCGCCGTCTGGGGCCTGTATTCGGTCGAGCTCGAGCTGGAAGACGGCAGCGCGGCGCGCATCGGCACCGACGAGCCGGAAAAGCTCGCCCGGGCGATCGAGGAGGCGCTGATGGCCTCCAGGCAGCGCCTCAAGCACTCATCCGCTCACTGACGGAGGTAGAGATGATTACCGGTATTGACGTGGTTTTTATTCACACGCCCCATTCCGAGCTGGGCGCCTGGTACGCCGAGGTCCTGGGCCTGCCCCGGGGCTACGGCGACTCGCACTGGCAGGAGTTCAGCCTGCAGGGCGGCTCCCGGTTTGCGCTGGATTTCACCACATACCCCCGTTCCCCTGTGGAAAAACAGGCCATCATGATCAGCTTCAAGGTGGAAGACATCCATGCCGCCGTCAAAGACCTGGCCGGGAAGGGAGTGCGCTTCTACCCGGACGGCGAAAACACGGTTTTCGACGCCGGCCCCTCCCTGGTCGCCACCTTCCAGGACCCGGACGGGAACTGGGTGCAGCTCTCCCAGCGTAAAGGCTAAAAAAGGGTTGTATACACGCGCGATCCGAGCCAGGCGCCTTACGAGCGCTTATTCACACAGGCTTATTGCAGCCCAACCAGGTAATATTAGGGTACAATGGGCGCGAAGTCCGGTAATTACTTTTCGTTATGGATGAGGTAACCAATGCCGTTCACCCCCACCCGAGACCGCATTAAACCCGACGAGATCAGCACCACCCCGCGCCGCAGGCCCGAATGGATCAAGGTGCGCGCCCCCTCCGGCGAGACCTACCAGTGGCTGCAGGGCCTGATGCGCAAAAAAGCCCTGCACACGGTGTGCGAGGAGGCCATGTGCCCCAATATGGGCGAGTGCTGGGGGGCGGGCACCGCCACTTTCCTGATGATGGGGGACGTCTGCACCCGCACCTGCGGCTTCTGCGACATTAAACACGGCCCGCCGGAGCGCCTGGACTGGATGGAGCCGCTGCGCGTGGCCCAGGCGGTCAAAGATATGGACCTGCAGCATGCGGTGATTACCAGCGTGAACCGCGACGACCGCAAAGACGGCGGCGCGCCCATCTTCGCCATGGTCATCCGCGCCATTCGCAGGCTGCACCCCGGCTGCTCCATCGAGGTGCTCATCCCCGACTTCAAGGGCAGCCTGGAGGCCCTGAAGATCGTCATGGACGCCCGCCCGGAGATCCTTAACCACAACGTGGAGACGGTGCCGCGCCTCTTCAAGCGCGTGCAGCCCCAGGATCGCTACGAGTGGGCCGCCGCCACCCTCTCTAACGCCAAAAAGCTGGATCCCGAGGTGCTCACCAAGTCGGGCGTCATGCTGGGCCTGGGCGAAACCCTGGACGAAGTCAAAGCGGTCATGCGAGACCAGCGCTCCTGGGGCGTGGACATCCTCACCCTGGGGCAGTACCTGCAGCCCAGCAAGCAGCACCTGCCCATCGAGCGCTACTACACCCCCGAGGAATTCGCCGCACTGAAAGACTACGGCTACGAGATCGGCTTCCAATGGGTGGAGAGCGCCCCCCTGGTGCGTTCCTCCTACCATGCCGCCGAGCAGGTGCGGGCGCTGAGCGCCGTGCACCGCAAGCTGTACGGGGAACGGTAAACTGCAGCACCACAGGTTTCCCGGCACAAAGGAAACCGGATAAACTGCGGGGGTCGAGCTGTGCTCAACCCCCGCAGCTTATCGCGTATACGGAACAAGCTGATGCGTACAGCCCATCAGGGTAGGCGGCTGCAGGTAAGCCTGAACGCGAAATCCCAGTGCAAGATATCGTTTTCCCAGGCCAACCGGTCCGGCGCGGTGAACCGGACTCGCTCAAACCCGAATTCCGGCAGGTCCACCAGTCCGGTCGTGGTCGAGAACGACCAGGTTCCGACGGTGGGCTCTACCGGCGTCCCATCCTCACTGCGCTGGCTGGTGCCGTCCGGGTTGAGCGTGAGCGCGAACTCGCCCACGGCATCGCCGGTGATCCCCGTTTCCACGCACGCATAGCTGCCGGCCGGCGCCAGGGGATCGAAAACGGGCTCCTGGAAAGCCAGGGGAAGGTAAAACCGCTGCAGCACCCCGGAAGGCCAGTACTCGTCCGCACCGAGGTCGTGAGCGCCATAAGCTCGCGGCTCGAGCTCGAAGTCGAACGCCAACCCAGATTCCTGGCCGGCATCAATGGCAGGCGAGCCCATGCCCAGGTGGAAATCCGCTGTCAAAAGCGGATCACCTTCCAGCTCGTGGCTGACCGTGAGGCTGCCCGCCCCGCCGTAATTGGTCCCATTATCAAACCAGAGCACCCCATCGATGTTGATCTGGCTGCCTGCCAGGGCTGAAACGCCCAGGGTATGTCCGGCGAGGATGCTGTTGGTCATGGTGACCAGGCTGCCGGGATCTGCCGAGAGGTGAACCGCCGAGCTGCCCTGGTTTCCTACCAGGGTGCCGTGCTCCAGGGCGATTTCGGACCTTACGCTGTAAAGCGCCGCCCCTTCCCCGGCTGTTTGGTTGTTAATCAGAAGGATATTGCTCAGGCTGGCCTGTTCGCTGAGGTTGATAAACATACCGCCGGCAGCACCCCCACTGGAATTTTCCAGTATCCGGTCTCCGGAAGCATCCATGCTCGTAGAGTCCAGGTACAGGCCGCCCCCATACCCGCTGGCCTCGTTGCCCTCGATGAGGTTGCCTCTCAAGATGGGCTTCCCCGAAGCGATATACAGCCCGCCGCCATCCTCAGCCTGGTTTCCCTGGATCAGGTTGTGGGAGATGATTTTCGGCGCCAGGTCCTGCACGGGGGGTGAGGTATCAGGATCTCTGTGAAAAAGGATATATACCCCTCCGCCCCGCCCGCTGGTGGTATTGCCCGTAATCGCATTTCCGACCAGCGAGATTCTGCCGCCTGACAGCTCGATCCCGCCCCCGGTATTCTGCGCAATCTCATTGTTAAAGAGGTCAAAATCTCCAAAAACGTAGGCTCCCCCTCTTCCGCCGCCTGTATTCTCGCGAATAATGTTCCCGCTCGCCGCCCCCTTTGCCCGATACAGGTTCAGGCCCCCGGCGCCATGCTGGCCGAGGTTGTTCTGGATAGTATTGCCCTTCAGCAGGCTGCTCCCATGACTGATTTCCAACCCTCCACTATTTAAGGCTGAATTTCCAGCCACCAGGTTATTTTCCAGCCTGCTTTCACTGGAGGACAGGTTCAGCCCGCCGCCCCAGGCCTCCGCCGTATTGGTCAGGATGGCGCTGTCCAGCAGTGTGAACCGGGAGTTGTGGGTGAAAATGCCGCCGCCGAGAGCCGCCTGGCACTCGGCAATCTCCACCGAGCGCAGCGTGACCGTGCTGGAGATTGCATACAGCCCGCCTCCAACCTCGATTTCCGGATTTGGAGCGTACTGCGCCGCCTGGCCGGCCCCATGTGCGATCCGCAGGTTTTCAATCTCCACTCCGGCTTCCCAAAGGGTGAGGCCGCGCCCGGCCTGCTGGGGGTCCAGAACAGTAGGATGCGCGGCGGGATCCGGGTTATCCCAATCCCCGCTGTTGTAACCGCCCCGCACGGTCAGGGCCTTGTCGATCAAGGCGATCTGCTGCGTCCCATTGCGCTCGCTCACGCCCTGGTACAGGCCTCCCGCCAGGCGGATCTCATCCCCCGCCCCAGCGGCGTCAACCGCAGCCTGCAGGGTTGAATAACAGGGCGTTTTTCCCGCACAGTCGCCGTCCGGCGCCACGTAATGGATGGTACCGGCAGCCCGACCTGGCTGCGCCTGTAGAAGCGCCAGCAGACCATACAGGAGCAGCACCGCGCCGATCAGCGGAACCGCAGCCAGCCAGCCTTTACGCGGGTTCATTGCAGACCTCCTCAGCTTGATTTTTCGGTTTTTTGGTTTTATCGTTTGTGTCAGCGTCCCCGCACCCGCTCCATCTGCATCTCGGGGTTGGCGATGGTTCGGAAGCCGAAACGGGCGTAGAGCGCGTGGGCGTCGAGGGTGGAGAGGGTCCAGCGCGGCAGGTCGCGCAGCTCGGGGTGGTCCAGGACCGTCTCGACCAGCCACAGCCCGAGCCCCCTGCCGCGGTGCTCGGGCAGGACGAATACGTCCACCAGGCGGGCCTGGGTGGCGAAATCGGTGATCACCCGGGCGAAACCGGCCTGCTCCGGCCGTTCTGCGGCTGGCTCACCCGGCCCCAGGCGGTACAGTCCAAAGCACAGCGAGCGCCGGGCCGCCTTCTCCACCACCGGGAGGGAGACGCCGGGCGCCCAATAGGAGTGGCTGGAGAGGAAAGCGTGGATGCGGGGGATATCCAGCAGCGCCGGGTCGGTCGAGATCAGGTAACCGTTCTTTTGAGTTTCAATTATTTCCATGGTATGAGAAAAGCATAACAAAATTGCAGCAGTCCTGCAAGTGTCAAATATCACAAGGGCGCGCAATAAGAAAGTAAAGGGGAATGTTCTGTGTGGTTTCGCCACACAGAACATTCCCCTTGTTTACAGCTCTCGAGTGCTACGGGCTCGCAGCGGTGCTTTTCAGGCCGGGAGGGCCGCTCGCTCAGAACAGCCGCATCACCGCCTGGCTGGCCCAGTTGAACAGCGGCCCGGCGATCACCACCAGCAGCAGGGTCGCGGCGGCGGTGACCACCGCGGTCGCGTTCAGCCAGGGTTCGCTGCGCACCTCGGGATCGCCCTCGCGCATATACATGATCACGATCAGGCGCAGGTAGTAGTAGGCGGAGATCAGCGAAGTGACCACCCCGACCAGCGCCAGGCCCACGAAGCCCCCATCCAGCACGGTGCGGAACAGGTAAAACTTTCCCAGGAAGCCCAGGGTGGGCGGCACGCCGGTGAATGAGAGCATGGCAACCGCCATCACCCCTGCCAGCAGCGGGCTGCGGCGGGCCAGCCCGGCGTAATCGTCCAGCATCAGGCCCGAGCCGGCGGCGGCGCGGCTGCCCCCATCCGTCTCGGTGCTCAGGCGCAGGTCCGCCGGGCCGGAGAGGGGCCGGGCTGCGGCCGCTTCCCGGGCGGCTGCCGGGTCGCCGGCCGGCCCGCCCGCGCCGGCCATCACCCCGACCAGCTCCCCGACCAGCTC
>JAEWYL010000244.1 GCA_023395675.1 Chloroflexota bacterium
CCGCCACGTTATCCCCGCTGTCGCCCTTCATATAGATAACGTCTTCATGCAGCGCTTCCAGCCCGCGCCGCTGGTGGATAAACTCCACAAAGGAGCGGATGCCGCCCTCGGAGCCCATCGAATCGGAGGGGCCGTCGGGGGTGCGCCGGTCGGTGATGGTCATCCGCACGCCCGCATTGAGGAAGGCCTGTTCCCGCAGGCGGGTATGCAGCGTTTCGTAATCGAACACCAGCTCCTCGAAGATCTCGCCATCCGGCTTAAAGGTAACACGGGTGCCGGTTTCATCGGTATCCCCGATGATCTGAAGATCGCCCTCGGCCACACCGCGGGCGAATTTCTGCCGGTAGATATGCTCGCCGTTTTTGACCTCGACGATGAGCCATTCCGAAAGGGCATTGACCACCGAAGCGCCCACGCCGTGCAGGCCGCCCGAGACCTTGTAGCCGCCCCCGCCGAACTTGCCGCCGGCGTGCAGCACGGTCATGACCACTTCCAGGGCCGACTTGTTCATCTGCGGGTGGTTCTCCACCGGGATGCCGCGCCCGTTATCGGTGACGGTGACGCTGCTGTCGGCGTGGATAATGATCTCGATCCGGTCGCAGGAACCTGCCAGGGCCTCGTCAATCGAGTTATCCACCACCTCGTAAATCAGGTGATGCAGGGCTTTGATATCGGTGCCGCCCACGTACATTCCAGGGCGGCGGCGCACCGCTTCCAGGCCTTCGAGCACCTGGATGCTGGTTGCGTCGTATGCATAAGTGTTCGTTTTCGCCACGTTACCTCCAAAAATAACCAGTCACCTGGAATCAGTGCGGAAGATTAATTTCAAACTCAACCCCGAAAGCGGAAGACAGCTCCGCAGGCGGGCGCTCAAGCCCGCTTCGCTGCCGCCCCGGGTCAGCTCCGGTGTGTGTCGGAAAATTTGAGCTGCTGGACCACACGCTGGACCCAGCGGTCGGCCTCGCGGTAATAGATGAAGCTTGCCGCCAGCAGGCCGGTGGTGATGAACCCGTGACCGGCTATCCCCACCAGCGCCAGCCAGGATTCTTCTGCGGGCAGTCTCCAGAGCACCTCCAGCCCCTCGCTGAGCACAAACACCGCCAGGAAGAACAGGCTGGTCTGCGGGTAGAGGCGGTAGGTGAGGCGCAGGCTGTCGCGCAGCGAGCTCCAGGCCCCCCGCCCGTTCACGAAGATGCCGTGAGGGGACAAAAACAGGGGGAAGAAGATCCACAGTAGCATCAGGGCGAAGACGAACACCCCGATGGAGCTGGTCCCCAGCCCGCCCAGGGTGAAGACCGAGAGCAGGCAGGAGCCTGGAATACTGATGGCCGCCGCCAGGGCGACCCAGATCAGGGTCAGCGCCGCGACCTGCACGGTCGAACGGGGCCAGCGCCGCAGCGCCTGCAGGGGGCTGGCTTTGCCGGTCAGGGCGGCCTGCGAGACGAGCTGGAAATAGAGCGCAGCCACGGCCAGCCCGGCGAGGCTCAGGCCCAGCCAGAGCAGGAGGGCCTGCACCCCGGAGGCGGGCTCGAGCGTGAGGGGCGCGGCCGCCGGAGAGTGCAGCGGCTGGCGCGCCGCCATCAGGCTGGGGATGCCGACCGGGTAGGTGCGCAGGCCCACGAACAGGTTCAGGCGCTCGCCCAGCGCGGCCCAGATCTGGCGGTTGTACTCCAGCAGCTCTGCCGCCCCGGGGGTCTGTCCCGCCAGCGGGCCGCTCAATTCGGCCTGCAGGAGCTGTTCTAACCCGGCGGAGAAACGCCGGAACAGCCCGGACAGGCTCAGCCGAGGCCCCAACCACAAGAACAGGTCCAGGGCCAGGGGAAAACACACCAGGCCGAGCTGGGTGGTCAGGGTATCGAAACCGGCGATCAGGGCAGCGATCAAATTGGGAGGGGCCGGAAGGGCCTGCGTGTCTGCGGTCTTCATAGAATAACCGGTTAATTATACCATTAATTCCTCGAACATTTTTTCTGATCCAAGCGTTGAGCCGGGCAATTGCGTCCAGCCTTTTTCTCCGCCCGAGAGGAGAAAGCAGGGTTGTCTGTGGGGCCGCGCCCTACAAACAACTCTGCAAGGCCCGCCGGACCAGCCCCTTTGTGTGGGAGCAGGCGCTCCCGCAGCGCCGCCGTTCAATGCCTTTTGCAGAGAAACCAAAAATAGCAGAAACATTTCAGAGCTTTAGGACCTTTTGAAGCAAATTTATTCCAATAAAAATAAATTATCGTGATTTTTTGCACTTTATCGTGCTTTTCTTCACAAAACCGGGACTTTTATTACGATTTCCCCAAAAAGAGCTTCGATAACCTTGACCGCAGGGGCCCTTATCGTTACAATCGTAGTATTAAGCACAATCGGTAAACACTATTTATACCGCCTTGCTTAGGGTCTCGGGCAGCAAGCAGCCCGCAGGCCAGGTGTGTTGACATCATGAAAATGAGGAAGGAGGTTGCCAGCAGAGATCACGCCGATTCTTCCCGATTTCCCAAACGAACCGATAATCGCAAAGCACACCTAGATCATTAGGACCAAAAGAGGAGAGAAGAAGATGTTTCAAAAGCGTTTCCTACCTGTTCTGGCTTTGCTGATCATCGCCAGCCTCATTCTGAGCGCTTGCGGCGGCGGTACGGCAGCGCCTACTCAGGAACCGGCAGGCGGGGCGGCTGAGACCGAGGCCCCGGCCGGCGGAGAAGAACCAGAAGAACCTGCCGATGGCGGTGAGGCCAGCGGCGAAACCATCAAAGTCGCCATCCTGGCGCCGCTGAGCGGCCAGGTGCCGACCTTCGGCGCCTCCACCCGCGACGGCGCCCTGCTGGCGATCGAGGAATGGAATGCCCGCGGTGGGGTCCTCGGCCGGCAGATCGAGGCCGTGGTTGAGGACAGCCAGTGCTCGGCCGACCCGGCGGTGAACGCGGCCAACAAGGTCATCGACCAGGACGGCGTCCAGTTCATCATCGGCGAGGTCTGCTCCGGCGCCTCCATCCCCGTCTCCGAGATCGCTCAGGAGCGCGGCGTGCTGCAGATCAGCCCCACCTCCACCAACCCGCAGGTCACCCTGAACCAGGACGGCTCGACCAAGGATTTCGTCTTCCGCGCCTGCTTCATTGACCCCTTCCAGGGCACCGTGGGCGCCAACTTCGCCCTGAACAACCTGGGCGCTCAGACCGCCTTCCTGATCTACGACCAGGGCAACGACTACCCGCGCGGCCTGGCGGAGTTCTTCGAGGCGGCCTTCACTGAGGGCGGCGGCGAGATCGTGGGGAAAGAGACCTACATCGCCACCGACACCGACTTCTCCGCCATCCTGTCCCAGGTGGCTGAAGCCAACCCCGACGTGGTCTACCTGCCCGACTACTACAACATCGTCAACCTGGTCACCGCTCAGGCGAGGGACCGCGGCATCACCGTGCCCTTCATCGGCGGCGATGGCTGGGACTCGGCTGACCTGGACCGCGCCTCCTCCGACGGCGGCTACTACACCAACCACTACTCGCCCGACGACCCGCGCGAGATCGTGGTGAGCTGGGTCCAGAACTACGAAGCCAAGTACGGCGCCGTGCCGGACGCCCTGGCGACCCTGGCCTACGACGCCGCCAACCTGCTGCTGGCCTCCATCGAGGCCGCCGGCAGCGACGACCCGGCTGCTGTGGCCGACGCCATGGAAGCGCTGGAGTACGAGGCCGTTTCGGGCACCATCACCTACGACGAGCAGCACAACCCGATCAAAGCGGCTGCCGTCCTCCAGGTGAAAGATGGTGAAATCGTGTTTGTCGACTCCGTAGCCCCGTAGGCTGCAGAGCAAAGTCAGGGGGCGGCCTTCTCACCGCGGGCCGCCCCCTCAGTATTTCACGGAGAGCCTCTATGGAACAAAGCTTCCCCACCGCAGCGCCGCCTACCCTGGCTCAACGGGTGCTCCAGGGCCGCTGGATTGGAAAGATCTTCCTCCTCTCCATCGGCCTGGTGACGGTAATTTTCATCGGCCAAAAAGCAGTTGCCTCTCCGCAGCTGTTCTTCCAGCAGTTGATCAACGGCCTGCAGTTAGGTTTCGTGTACGCCCTGATCGCGCTGGGCTATACCATGGTGTACGGCATTGTGCGCCTGATTAACTTCGCCCACGGCGACGTATTCATGGTGGGCGCTTTTACCAGTTACTACGCCATCGCCCGCTTCGGCCTGCACACCTGGCCGAGCACGCTTCTGCCGGGGATGCCGCCGGTGCTGGCCTTGCTGATCGGGATGATCACCGTCATCCTGCTCACCATGGTCACCTGCGCCCTGCTGGCTGTGGTGATCGAACGCGTGGCCTACAAACCGCTGCGCAACGCGCCGCGCATCTCGGCCCTGATCACCGCCATCGGCGTCTCCTTCTTCCTCGAATATTTCGGCGCGCTGCCTTTTGTTTTCACGCCGAACTTCGTCACCTACCGGCGCCCGTTCCAGGTGCAGACCTACAGCCTGGGAGAGGGCATTCAGGTTTCGAACATCCTGATCATCATCGTCATCACCTCGCTCCTCCTGCTGGCGCTGCTGCAGTACATCGTCGGGCGCACGAAGATCGGGAAAGCCATGCGCGCCGCTGCTTACGACAAACCCACCGCCCGCCTGATGGGGATTAACGTGGACGGGATCATCTCCGTCACCTTCGCCATCGGCGCGGCCCTTGCCGGTGTGGCCGGTATTCTCTACGCCACGGCCTATCCTCAGGTTCTGTTCTCGATGGGCATCACACCCGGCCTCAAGGCATTTGTGGCCGCGGTCCTGGGGGGGATCGGCAATATCCCCGGGGCGCTGCTCGGCGCCCTGATTATGGGCCAGGCGGAAGTGCTGAGCGCAGGTTATATTTCCACCCCGATGCGCGACGCTATCGCCTTCACCATCCTCATCCTCGTGCTCCTGGTACGCCCGACGGGAATCTTCGGCGAGCCCGAGAATGAAAAAGCTTAGGAGGCTGGAAAAGTGATGAACCTCCGCACACAGCGCAGCTCTCTCGGTTTTCTTATCGTCGCCGTCCTGGTCATCGTGACGATCCAGGTGCTGATCTCGGTCGGGATCCTGAACACTTTCTGGAACACCATTCTGAGGCTCGGCACGGTGATGGCTATCGTCGCCCTGGGGTTGAACCTCATCTACGGCTTCAACGGGCAGTTTTCGCTCGGGCAGTGGGGCTTCTACGCTATCGGCGCATACGCCGCCGCCGATATCACCTACCGCTGGACCCAACTGGGCAACACCTCGGGGCTGATCGTCCTGCTGCTGGTGGTCGCGCTGGTGGGTCTGGTCTACCTGCTGCTCGGGCGCATGCTGGCGCGCATACGCGGCCTGGACGCCCTCTCGGCCTTTGCGCTGTACCTGGTCGGGACCTTCGCAGCCGTGATCGCCGCCATATTCGTGGGACGGATCCTGATCGAACCGACCACGGCGATCCTCATGGCTCTGCCGTCCGGCCTGGCCCTGCAGCTCGTCTTTTTCCTGGCGGTGCTGCTCGGCGGCCTGCTGGCGGCTGAAGTCAGCTACCTGTTCGGCCTGCCGGTGCTGACCCTGGGCTCCGACTATTTCGGTATCGCCACGCTGGGCTTCACCATCATCATCAAGGTGCTGGCGGACAATTCCGACACGCTGCTCGGCTTCGAAGAGATGAAGGGCGCCCGCGGCATGATCGGCATCCCCAAGGTCTCAACCTGGCTGTGGGTGGCTTCCTTCCTGCTGCTCGCGATCATCGTGGTGCGCAACCTGCTCCAATCCAGCAACGGGCGCGCCATCGTCTCGGTGCGCGAGGATGAGATCGCCGCCAAAGCGATGGGGATTGACGTGGCCCAGCAGAAGACGCTGACCTTCGTCCTGGGCAGCCTGTTCGCCGGGATCGCCGGGGCGCTCTACGCCCACATCAACGGCTTCCTGCACCCGAGCAACTTCAACTTCATCCGCTCATTCGACCCGCTGATCATCATCGTTTTCGGCGGGCTGGGCAGCGTCACCGGCACGATCTTCGCCTCATACGCCTGGGCGCTCGTGCTGGAGGGGTTCCTGCGCCTGTTCCTGCCGGACGGGTTTGAGACCTGGCGCTACGTGGTTTACCCGGTCATGCTGCTGGTGATGATGCTGCTGCGGCCGCAGGGGCTGTTCGGGGGCTTCGAGGTGCCCTTCTTGCGCCAGGCGCTGCCCCCGCTGAGCATCCCCACGCCGGGGAAAGAGGAGCAGGCGCCGGTGCCCGAACGCCCGCAGGCGAACCTGCCGGGCGTCAACCTGGCTACGGCGGGCGGTGGGGATGACCCGAAGACCCCGGGAGGAGACTGAAATGACCGCTTACACCATCCCACAAACCCCGGCTGAAAGCACCGCAGCGGAGCCGATCCTGGAAATCCGCGGGCTGAACAAGAATTTCGGCGGCTTGAAGGCGGTGAAGAACTTCGAGATGAAGGTGGAAAAGGGCGAGCTCGCCGGGTTGATCGGGCCGAACGGGGCCGGGAAAACCACGGTGTTCAACCTGATCACCGGGGTCTACGAAGCCACCTCAGGCTCCATTTGCTTCAACGGGGTCGAGACCGTCGGGCTGCCCCCCTTCACGATCACCAAGATGGGCATCGCGCGCACCTTCCAGAACGTGCGCCTGTTCCCCAACCTGACCGTGCTCGACAACGTGCGCATCGCCTACCATTCGCACGCCGGCTACAGCATGATGGACGCCGTGCTGCGCACGCCCCGCTACCGGGCCAAAGAAAAAGAGCTGACCGAGCGCACGCAGGAATTCCTGAGCGTCTTCAACCTGCACAACCGCCAGGGGGCGATTGCCCGCAACCTGCCCTACGGCGAGCAGCGCCGGTTGGAGATCGCCCGCGCCCTGGCCGCAGCGCCCAAGCTGCTGCTGCTGGACGAGCCGGCCGCGGGGATGAACCCCAAAGAGTCGGTCCAGCTCATGGACCTGATCCACTTCATCCGCGAGCGTTTTGACCTGACCATCCTGCTGATCGAACACCAGATGCGGGTGGTGATGGGCATCTGCGAGCATATCACCGTGATGGACTTTGGCGAGGTGATCGCGCGCGGCACCCCGCAGGACATCCAATCCAACCCCCGCGTCGTCGAAGCCTACCTGGGCCCGGGCGCGGCTGCCCTGTCTCAGAAGTTCAGCGAGAAGCGCACCCATGTTACTCGAAGTTAACGACCTCAACGTCTACTACGGCGCCATCCACGCCCTGCAGGGGATCTCTTTCCACCTGTACCAGGGTGAAATCGTCACCCTGATCGGCGCAAATGGGGCCGGGAAATCCACCACTCTGAACACCATCTGCGGGCTGCTGCGGGCGCGCACGGGGAACATCAAGTTCCGGGACCAGGACATCACCCTCATGCCCTCGGAAGAGATCGTGCGCCTGGGCATGGCCCAGTCGCCCGAGGGGCGCAAGATTTTCGCCCCGCTGACGGTGATGGAGAACCTGGAGATGGGCGCTTACCTGCGCAAGGACTCGAAAGAGATCGAGAACAGCCTGCAGCGGGTCTACAAGAGCTTCCCGCGCCTGAAGGAGCGCCGCAGCCAGCGCGGCGGCACTCTCTCCGGCGGCGAGCAGCAGATGCTGGCGATGGGCCGGGCGCTGATGAGCAAGCCGACCCTGCTGCTGCTGGACGAACCCTCGATGGGGCTCTCGCCGATCCTGGTGGAAGAGATCTTCAACATCATCCAGGAGATCAACTCCCAGGGGACCAGTATCCTGCTGGTGGAGCAGAACGCCCAGATGGCGCTCTCGGTCGCCCACCGGGGCTACGTGCTCGAGACCGGGCGAGTTGTGCTGGAGGGCACCGGGGACGAGCTGCTGCACAACCCGGACGTCATGAAAGCCTACCTGGGCGCGCACTGAGCGCCCCGCAGGAAGGAGCCTCTCGATGAAGAAAAATCAAACCCTCTGGCTGCTCTTCTTCTTCCAGTTTCTGCCGCTGCTTTTCTACCCGCCGGAGACCCTCTCGGCGGCGCTGCCCCTGGTGATCCTGGTGGCGGCGGTCTACCTGCTGCTCACCTTTGCCCTCCTCCGGGGGCAGGGCTGGGCGCTGACCCTGAGCATCTTTATCCAGGGCATGAACGTGATCATCCGCCTGATGATGCTCTACCCGCACGCCAACCTGCCCCCGGCGGAGGGCGGCGGTCTGGACTGGCCTTACATTCTGATGAACCTGCTCGCCATCGGGCTCTCCATCTGGCTGCTGCTGCGGCTGGACAAGCCCGACATTCGTGCGACTATGGTGGCGTAGCGAGTTCTCTCGCCCCACCCGGCGCTATCATCCTTGGGGGCCGTGGGGGGGGGG
>JAEWYL010000263.1 GCA_023395675.1 Chloroflexota bacterium
TTACCCTGGCGGGCGAGTATTACGGTCCGGCGCGCACCCTGGTCGGCATCGAGGAACAGATCCGGGCCGAGGGCTACTCTCTGCTGCTGGACCTGCTGCACCACCCCGACACCGTAGACCCGAACCTCATCATCAACCGCCTGCTCTCGCACCAGGTGGACGGCATCATCTGGGCCGTGCCCGAGATCGAAAGCAGCCGCAACTGGCTGGAGGAGCAGGTCCCTCACCTGCCCGTCCCGCTCATCTGCCTGAGCATGGGCCGGAGACCGAACCTGAACGTGGCCGCCATTGACAACCGCACGGGCGGGCGCCAGGCGACCGAACACCTGCTGGAGCAGGGTTACCGCAAAATTGCCCTGATCACCGGCCCGCTGTACTGGTGGGAAGCTCGCCAGCGCCAGTTGGGCTGGCGGGACGCCCTGGAAGCCGCCGGTTTTCCGCCCGAGGACAGGCAGATGGTCGAGGGCGACTGGACGGCCGCCAGCGGCGCGCAGGCCATCGGCCGCCTGTACGAGCAGTTCCCGGAGATGGAGGCGGTTTTCACCAGCAACGATCAGATGGCGCTCGGCGCCATGCAGCAGGCCAGGAGCATGGGACGCAGCCAGCCGGAACAGCTCGGTGTGGTGGGTTTTGACGATACGCCCGAAGCCGCCTACTACTGGCCTCCGCTGACTACTATGCGCAACCCGCTGCGGCAGCTCGGCTGCAGGGCTGTGCAGGAGCTGGTCCAGCGCATCCAGGCCGATGGGCCGGAAAACCCTGAAAGCGGGCCGATCTCGATCCTGCTGCAGCCCGAGCTGATCGTGCGTAAAAGCTCGCTCCGGTCCGGGAATGGCGGCGGAGCGTAGTTCACTGGCCTTGCGGGCCAGGACTCTCCCGGTGGCCCGGGTCTTCCTGAGATGAATACCGGGATTACCTTCGATCTCAAAGAGTTCGCCATCCACGATGGGCCGGGGATCCGTACCACGGTCTTCCTCAAAGGCTGCCCCCTGGCCTGCACCTGGTGCCACAACCCGGAGGGGCAGTCGCCGGAACCCCAGCAGATGAGCGGTCCGGCGGGGACGCGCATCGCCGGGCAGCGCTGGACTGCGGACGAACTGGCCGCGCGCCTGCTGCGCCAGGCCCCCATCCTGCAGGCCAACGAGGGTGGGGTAACTTTTTCGGGCGGAGAGCCTTGCGCGCAGGCGGAATTCGCTGCCGAGGTGATTGACCGCCTGGAAGGGCTGCACGTCTTGCTGGACACCTCCGGTTGGGCCGGCGAGCGGCAGTTCCGCCTCCTGGCGGAACGGGCGGACCTGGTCTATTTCGACCTGAAGCTGGTAGACCCGCTCGAGCACAGGCGCTGGACCGGGGCGGATAACGCTCCCATTCTGCGCAACCTGCGCCTGCTGGGGGAGCTGGGAAAACCTTTCGTCCTCCGTGTCCCGCTGGTCCCCGGCGTGACCGATACTGCGCACAACCTGGAGGGGATCGCCCACCTCGCGGCCGGCCTTCCGGGCCTGGAAGATGTACACCTGCTGCCCTACAACCCGCTGGCGGGCGCCAAGTACCGCACGGTGGGGATGGACTTCCGGCCCGGGTACGACGAGGGCCGGCCGGTGCGGGTGGACCCTGCGCCGTTCGAGGCCGCCGGCCTGCGTGTGAAGATTGGCGGCTGAAAGAGAAGGATATGAACCAACGCCTGCTGGAGATGAAAGAGAGCCTGCGCGCCGGAGAACACCACCGCTTCCGCCGCGGAGCCGAGGAGGAGGCGCAGCGCGGGCGCGCCTTCCTGGCCGAGTGCGAGCGCGAGGGCCTGTCCTGGATGCAGCGGGCCGCGCGGCTGGTGCGGCGGCAGTGCGAAGCCGAAACGCCGGTCATCCTGGAGGGCGAGCGCATCCTCTTCACGCGCACGCTGACCGCCATCCCGCCGCTCTACTCGCCCGAGACCTGGGCGGAGATCGCCGGCGGGTACACCCTGCACGAGCTGGGACCGATCTCCAATATCTGCGCGGATTGGGAGAGGGTGCTCTCGCAGGGGCTGAGCGGCAGGCGCGAGGCCGCGCAGGCAGCTCTGCAGCGGCTGCGCGCCGGAAACGGGCGGGCGGACCCGAAAAAGGTCGAATTTCTGGAATGCGCCCTGGAAACGATCGCAGCCGTGCTGGAGCTCGCGGCCCGCTATGCCGCCGAAGCAAAACGGTGCGGGCGGGAGGACCTGGCGGAGATCCTGCAGCAGGTGCCGGCCCACCCGCCGCGCGGCTTCCACGAGGCGCTGCAGGCGCTGCGCCTGTGCCATTCCGCAGTCTGGCTGGGCGGGCATTACCACGTGGGCCTGGGGCGGCTGGACCAGACCCTCTGGCCCTACCTGCAGAGCGACCTGGCGGCGCAGCGACTGACCCTGGAGCAGGCGGAGGCACTGCTGGCAGAATTTTTCCTGGCCCTGAACAAGGACAGCGACCTGTACCCCGGCGTGCAGCAGGGCGATAACGGGCAGACCGTCACCCTGGGCGGGGTGCGCCGGGACGGCTCGCCGGCGGAGAACGAGCTGACCCGCATGGCGCTGCGCGTCTCAAGAGACCTCGGCCTGATTGATCCGAAGATCAACCTGCGCATCTCCCCCGAGACCGACCTGGAGCTGCTCTGCCTGGCGGGCGAGCTGACGCGCCAGGGCCTGGGCTTCCCGCAGTATGCCAACGACCCCGTGGTCATCCCGGGCCTGGTCGCGCACGGCTACGACCTGGAGGATGCCCGCGATTACACGGTGGCCGCCTGCTGGGAGTTCATCATCCCCGGTAAAGGGATGGAGGTGGTCAATATCGGGGCGGTCTCGTTCCCGGCTGCCGCCGGCCAGGGAATCCGCCGGGCGCTGGCAGGCGGGGCTCCGTTCTCCGAGGCGCTCGCCGGGACGGCGGCGAGCATCCGCAGCCAGGTGGAGAACCTGGGGCGGGCCTACGACCGCCTGCTGCTGCCCCCCGCGCCGTACTACTCGGTCCTGATGGACGGCTGTCTGGAGCGCGGCGAGGACCTTTCGTGCGGGGCAAAATACAACAATTACGGGGTCCACGGGGCCTGTTCCGCCAACGCAGCCGACGCGCTGGCGGCGGTAAAAAAGTGGGTGTACGAGGAGCAGGCTGCAGCCCCGGCAGAGCTGCTGGAGGCCCTGGACAACGACTACCAGGGCCACGAGGCCCTGCGCCGGAGGCTGGCGGAGGAGAGCCCGAAGGTCGGCTGCGACGACGAGGCTGCCGATGGGCTCCTGCGCTGGCTGTTCGATACCCTGGCGCAGGCCTGTGAAGATTACGGCCGCACTGCCCTGGGTGGGGTCCTCAGGCCGGGGACAGGCTCGGCGATGTACTACCTGTGGCTGGCGCGCGGCGCGGAGGGCATGCGGGAGCCGCTCGTCGGGGCGACCGCCGAGGGGCGGCGGCAGGGCGAACCCTTCAGCGCCAACCTGTCCGGCGCACCGGGGGCGCGCACCGGAGGTCCATTCAGCCTGCTCCAGTCGTTCAGCAAGATTGATTACCGGCGGGTCTGCAACGGCGGCCCGGTTACCTTGGAGATCTCCGACAGCGTGTTCCGCCATGCGGAAGGGGTGCGGAAGGTCGCCCTGCTGGTGCGCGCCTTCGCCCAGCTGGGCTGCCAGCAGCTCCAGCTCAACAGCCTGAACGCCGATAGGCTGCTGGACGCCAGGGCGCATCCCGAGCGTCACAGGGACCTGATCGTGCGGGTCTGGGGCTGGAGCGGGTATTTCTGCGAGCTGGCGCCCGAATACCAGGAGCACGTGATCGCCCGGCAGCTTTACCAGGTAAATGAAACCTAGTTTTGTGGGGGGGGGG
>JAEWYL010000271.1 GCA_023395675.1 Chloroflexota bacterium
CGGATTTCGCCTGCACCATCCCCTATTCCCAGGGGGCGCGAGAGATCGCGGCCTGGTACCGGGCCGACCCCTCCCGCCAGCAGGTGGACCCGGCCTACGACCGGACCTGCGAGGCGATCCTCGCCGCTTACGGCGCTGCATGGCCGAAATAGTCAGCGCTTTAATCAGCGCACTAATCAGCGCTCTTTGATCCGCACCATCCACAGGTAGACCGCGCAGCCGAGCACGAGGTCCGCCAGGATGGCCCACATGGCGGCCTGGGGGGTGAAGCGCTCGAAGAGCTGGCCGATGAGCCAGGGCAGGAGCATGCCGCCCGCGCCGGTGCCCACGAAGATCCAGCGCGTGGTGCGCCCGGTGATGGCCATGCGCCGCTCGGCGAAGGAGAGGGTGGAGGGGAAGATGGAGGCCATGGAGAGCCCGGCGAGCAGGGCGCCGGCCCAGAGCACCGCCTGCGATCCGGACCAGAGCAGGATGAGGGCCGGGCTGAGCAGACAGCCGACGAGCTCGCCCAGGATGATGGTCTGGGGCTTCAGGCGCGCCGCCAGGGGGATGGTGAGCAGGCGGCCCAGCATCAGCGCCCCCCAGAAGGCCGAGGTCAGGTAGGCGGCGGCGGTCTCGTCCGCCAGGCCTAGGGCCAGGGCATAAGAGTAGATCCAGCCCCCGAAGCTGCCCTCCGCCCCCACCACCAGGAAGTAGAAGGCCACCAGCAGGGCCACCAGCCGCGGCCTCTCGGGGCCCGCGCCGTGGGCGCCCGGCTGGTAGGCGTGCGCCGGGCTGGGCTGGGCCGCCAGGTAGAGGGCCGCCGGCAGGAGCAGCAGGGCCAGGAGCCAGAAGGCCCAGGAGAGGCCGCCGCTCAGCAGTATGGCCTGAGCGATGAGGATCGGGCACAGGAAGGCGCCCACCCCGAAGAAGAAGTGCAGCCCGTTCATGAAGGGGGCGTTCTTCTCCCGGTGCACCCAGACCAGGAGCAGGTTCCCGCCCAGGTCGAGCACGCCCTCGACCATGCCCAGGAGCAGCAGCAGGAGGGCCAGCAGCCACAGCCGGGGGGCGAGCGGGATGAGGGCGGTCAGGGCGGCCATGGCAAACAGGGCGCCGGTCATCAACGGGTGGCCGCGCAGGCGGTCGTAGAGCCGCCCGCCGCCCAGCGGGCCGAGCATATAGCCCAGGGAGCGGGCGGTGAAGAGCACGCTCACCTGGCTCAGGGTGACGCCGGTGTTCTGCGCCAGCCCGGGCAGGGTGGGCCCGAGCATGGCCGAGGTCAGCCCCAGGGCGACGAACGCGCCGTAGTAGCCGGCTGTTTTGGCGATGCGCCCGGGGGCGGCGGGCAGGGCGGAGGAGGCGGGGCCGGCGGCGCCGGGTTCCATAGGCTGTGCTCCAGGGAGGGGTGGGAGTGGGCTGTTTCCGCTAACCGGCTCAGGCCTCGAGCCGGATCTGGTCCATGACTTCGTAGAACCAGCTTTCGGCCTCGGCGCGCTTGCGGCGCAGGTCTTCCCCGTCGCAGACGAAGTAGAGCTGCTCCACCCGTTCGGCCAGGGGCCGGGGCAGGTCGGCGTAGAGGTAGCGGGCGCCGAAATCGTGGCGGGCGGGGTCGTGCTGGATGCGCAGGGCCTCCACCAGCGGGCGCAGGGTGAAGCTGAAGTAGTACTGCAGCGCGTCCAGGTAGCTGCCCCGGTTGAGCTCTTTCAGGGTCAGGATCTGGAACAGGTCGAAGACGGTGCGCAGGTACCCCAGGCGGGCGCGCAGCTTCTCCTGCAGGGCCTGGCGGTCGAGGGGCGGGGGCTGGACCACGCCGGTCTTGTCGAAGAGCACCACCGCCTGGCCGTGGATCTCGGGCTCCAGGAATTTGTTGAGGCTGCTGCTCTTCAGCACGGCGACGTCAATCAGCAGGTAGGGGCTGGCCCGTTCCAGGCGGTAGATGGTCTGGATATGCCCGTGCCAGGTGGGGCGGGGGACCTCGAATTTGAGATCAATGGGGGAGAGCGCCTGCAGGGTCGTCTCGATGCGGGGCAGGATTTCCTCGACGCGCTCGTCGGCCGCGTCCACCATCAGGTCAATGTCGGACCACTGGTCGGCCCGGTTGAAGGCCGCCGAGCCGCCCAGCCAGGCGGCGTTCACATAGTCCAGGGGCTCCAGCGCTGCCTGCAGGGCGGAGATGATTTCTTGGGAAGTCAAGGGGTTGGAGGTCACGGGGTGCTCCTGTTTGGGGGATAAATAGCAAGAACTCCGGGGGGATTTCACCGGACCCCGGAGTTCACAATTATAAGGCCGAACCAGACGGTTTACAAGCGCCGCCCGCGAAGGGGGCGGCGGGTGGGCACGGCGGTCACTTTCAGGGGTGCCGCGTCTTGACGATTGCCGCCGTGCCCCGGTGGGTGCCAGTGTTTACGCGGGAGGGTTCTTCTTTTCCGCTTCCTGGCGCTCCCAGAGCTCCATCCAGGAATCGACGGCCTCGGCGCGGTTCTCCTCGTTGACCACCAGCTCTTTCTCCAGACCGTCACGGTCCTTGATGTAAAACACCCGCTCGGGCCTGCCGTCGTCAATGATCTCCAGCGTGCAGTCCACCGGGTTGACCTCGTCGCGCAAGAAATGCCAGCCGAAGTGGCTGTCGCAAGCCGGCTGCCAGCAGCTGCAAGAACGCCGGTCTAAAATAATCTTCATCCCACACCTCCCGTGGCTGGTCAAGAAACCTGAGCGAGCGCCGCGGCCCGCCTGTCGTATGAAAGAAGCCTCACCCCTGCCGGGCCTGCTCGCGGCGGGCCTGCCGGGAAGAACAAGACCCCAGGGGATGGCTGCTTTGGGGGATCCTTGCTCGCCTGGGGTCTTGCGTCCTTGTTCAGCTTTATTTAATCAAGAAACGGGGGGGAAACCAAGGGACATTTGGACCCTTTTTGGATGATATTAATCATATTCAGGGGATGGAAGGCAGGGGCGCGCCCGCCTCTCCCCTCCCGGTTCAGTTGCGGGCGAAGGTGAGCAGCCAGCCGCCCGGGAACTCGCTCCCGGCGGCGCTGCGGCAGTTCTGGACGGTCAGGCCCGAGGCCAGCTCGCCGCCCTGCGCCGGGCCTACGCTGTAGGAGACCCCCCCGGCGATGGTGAAATCGGCGTAGCCTTGCCCCAGCTCCGGTTTGAGGCCGGTAAAGACGCTCTCCTGCCCGCCCTGCCAGGAGATGAGCAGCTCCACCCCGGGCTCCGGCTCCCCGGTGGCGTCCAGCACCTGGACCTGGATCAGGGGCTCGATCAGGGTCGGGTCGCAGACGGGCTGCTGCTCCTGCAGGGTGTAAGCGGCGGAGGAGGCGGTGGGGGAGGCCGGGGGGCCGCCGGTGGGGGTTGGAGTGGGCGCCGCGGCAGGCGGGGGGGGGGGGGGGGTGGGGGGGGG
>JAEWYL010000273.1 GCA_023395675.1 Chloroflexota bacterium
CCCCCCCCCACCACCAACCCAACAAACCATTTTTCGGATAGGTACTTAGGGTTTTGGTTGCTGCCGATTCTGAAATCCAAAACGGATCAGGGTTGTGGAAGCTGCCGGTGCTGATCAATAAAATTCATCAGGCGCGGGTGGGGCGTAACCCATGCTAAGCGCCGCCCTGTCCATGGGTACGGGTCGGACGTAGCCGCGTTCGGGCCTCACCACCCCCGGTTGGGCGGAGAATCCGTCGGCAAATAGATTCCGTGATGGATGCGCCTCGCTGCGGATGCGCGTCTCTTCTTATGAGATAATTGGCCCAGGACCACAGGCGAAAAGGAGGCATGATGAACATTGTCCACGTGCACGTGCGGGTCAAACCGGAGGCGGTCGAGGCCTTCAAGGCGGCCACCCTGGAGAACTGCCGCAGTAGCGTCCAGGAGCCGGGCATCGCCCGCTTCGATTTGATCCAGCAGCAGGACGACCCCACCCGTTTTATCCTGGTTGAGGTCTACCGCGACGACCAGGCCCCGGCGCAGCACAAGCAGACCGCCCATTACCTGCAGTGGCGGGATGCGGTGGCGGAGATGATGGCGGAGCCGCGCCAGGGAATCCGCTTCAACAACCTGTTTCCGGACGACGAGGGCTGGTAAGCGTTCGGTAAGCGCTCGGTGAGCGTTCGGTAAGCACTCAATGAGCGCTCCCGTCGCGCCGCAGAAAGGGTGAAACCATGCAGTTTGAATTTGCCACCGCCTCCAGGATCCGTTTTGGCGCCGGGGTCTTCCAGGAGACCGGCAAGCACGCCGCCGCGCTGGGGCGCAGGGCCCTGGTCGCCGGCGGGCGCAGCCGCGAGCGGGTCGAACCCCTGGTAGAGCTGCTCGCCGGGCAGGGTGTGGGGGCGGTCGTTTTCCCGGTGGAGGGCGAGCCGCAGGCCGGAGCCGTGGAGCAGGCCACGCGCCTGGCGCAGCAGGAGGGCTGCGACCTGGTGATCGGTTTCGGGGGCGGCAGCGCCATTGATACCGCCAAGGCGGTCGCCGCCCTGGCGGTCAACCTGCAGGCCGGGGGCGAGATTCTGGATTATCTGGAGGTGATCGGCGGCGGGAAGGCGCTGGAGCAGCCCTCCCTGCCCTGCATCGCCGTGCCCACCACCGCCGGTACCGGGGCGGAGGTGACCCGCAATGCCGTGATCGGCGCGCCCGAGCAACGGGTCAAGGTCAGCCTGCGCAGCCCGACCATGCTGCCCCGGCTGGCCCTGGTGGACCCCGAGCTGACCTATTCCCTGCCTGCAGAGGCCACCGCATACACCGGGCTGGACGCCCTCACCCAGTTGATCGAACCCTACGTGTCCTGGGCGGCGAACCCCCTCACCAGCGCCCTGTGCCGGGAGGGGATCACACGCTCGGCGCGCTCGCTGAGGCGTGCCTTTTTCGATGGGGAGGCTGTGGAAGCGCGCCAGGACCTGGCCCTCGCCAGCCTCTTCGGAGGCCTGGCCCTGGCGAATGCGAAGCTGGGGGCGGTACACGGCTTCGCCGGGCCGGTCGGCGGGCGGGTGAATGCTCCGCACGGGGCCATCTGCGCCCGCCTCCTGCCCCTGGTGATGGAGGCGAATCTCCACGCCCTGCGAAGCCGCCAGCCCGAGAACCCGGCCCTGGCGCGCTACACCGAGGTGGCTCGCCTCCTGACCGGGGACGAGCGCGCCGGGGCCGAAGCCGGGGCGGCATGGGCGCAGGAGCTGGTGCAGGAACTGCGCATCCCAGCGCTCTCTTCCTACGGCCTCCAGCCAGCAGACCTGGACCCGCTGGTAGAGCAGAGCGCCCGCGCCAGCAGCATGCAGGGCAACCCGGTGACCCTGACCGCGGAGGAGATGAAAGCGATCCTCAGCCGGGCGCTGTGAGCGAGGAGCTGAAAAAGCGGGATCGAACCTGCCCGGCGGCTGGCGCCGGACGGGTTCGATCCCGCTTCATCCATCAGTAGAACGCCTGAAACGCTCTCAGGCGCCTCCCGGCCCGGTTTCGGGCTGTATGCGTGGGATTACTGGACCTGGAACTCCAGGGTCTGCTCCAGCTCTTCGTTCAGGTACAGGTCTACCTTGTATGTCCCGATGGGCCAGGCGCTCTCCGGGGTCAGGTTGAAGGTGATGCGCCCGTCCCCCGTAGTGAGTTCGGCTTCGTCAATCACGGTCTCCCCTTCCACCCCTTCGGCCTCGACCACCGACCAAACCGCCCCGACGGTGGTGTCGTCCGGCGCGTTTGCCAGCTCCACGATGGCGTAGAAAACGGCGTCCTGGGCGAAGACGGTGGTCGCCTCGTCGCTCTCGGGGTCCTGGGTCATGAAAGCGTTTTGGAAGTTGGCGGTGCTGGCGCTGAACCCGCAGGCCAGCATGGACAGCACCAGTACGCCGGCGGCAAGCGCCAGCAGCAGTCTTTCCCTCTTCATTGTCTCCCTCCTGTTTCGAATACCGGGTTAAATTTGGTACTTCTCGAGCGGCTACTCTCCAGATTCTATCCCTTCGAGGGTGCCGTGTCCAGATTCAATCTGCCGGGAAGCAGGGCGATTGCGACCTGCCATTTTCCTCCCGCCCCAGAGGAGAAAGCAGGGGTGTTTTAGGGGTATGGGAGCGCGGGGGCGCCGTGGGTACGGCAGGAGGCGGGTTGGGCGTGACGCATTCCAGTCGCTGGCGCAGGCCTAAACGCCGGCCGCCAGGACGTGGAACTTCGAATTCTCCTCCAGGCTCTCAACCTGCTGGAAGACCTCGCGCAGCAGCCGGTCGTAGCGGATGAAGCGGTTGGCGACCAGCACCAGCCTGCCCCCGGGAGCCAGCACGCGCCGGGCGCCGGCGATAAAAGCGTGCGCCGCCCGGTAAT